>NZ_JBSVWB010000014.1:0-115109 GCF_054071795.1 Pseudomonas sp. SDO5271_S396 | reverse complement strand
TTGAATGTATGCACAAATCAAATGTGGGAGCTGGCTTGCCTGCGATGAGGCCCCTCAGAACGCCATCAAGCCTCAGGCCAGAACGCCCGAATGCCTGCCACCCCCTGAGCCCCGGCCTCCCAAGCCTGCTCACGCTCAGCCGGTCCTACCCCGCCCAGCAGGAACACCGGCTTGCTGAACCCACTGATTAACTGCGCCGCCTGTTCCCAACCCAGCGGTTGTGCATCGGGATGCGTCTGGGTCGGCTGCACCGGCGACAGCGTGACAAAATCCACATCCATCTGCTCGGCCAGGGCCAGCTCTTCGGCGTTATGGCAAGACGCCGCCAACCAGCGGTCCTTGCCGAACGGGCGACCCTTGCTCGCGTACTTGCGCAGTTGCGCCGAAGTCATGTGCCAGCCGGCGGAAGGAAAATCACCCAGCCATTCGAACGGCCCCTTGAGCATCAGTTGCGCCTTGCCGGCACACAAGCCCACCGCGTCCACCGCCAGATCACGGTACTTGGGGTCGTAACCGTTGGGCGCACGCAGCTGGACCAACTTGATTCCGCCGGCGATGGCTTTCTGGATGCCACGCAACAGCGTCGGGGTTTCCAGCTCTCCTGGCGTGATCAGGTATTCAGCCGGCAAACGTGCCGCAGCCACAATCGGCGCATTCGCCGCCGGGAACTCATAGTCGAGCAGGTCCCGAGGGGCCACCCATTCCAGCGGCTGCCCTTCGGCGCCATGGGGTTCGCCGGTGAACGACGAGACTTCCCAGACATCCAGCAAAACCTGTTTGTCCGGGTAGTCGTGCTGAACCTTGATCAACGGTCGCGCGGTGGTGACCTGGATACCCAGCTCCTCCTGCAACTCGCGGGACAGCGCGGCAGAGACCGACTCATCCGCCTCCACCTTGCCCCCGGGAAACTCCCAGAGGCCGCCCTGGTGCTGGGTATCGGCGCGGCGCGCGAGCAGAATCCTGCCGTCGACGCTCCGAATCACCGCTGCTGCTACATGCACTCGCTTCACCGCATTTTCCCTCTGGCTATCAGGTGCGGTATTCCGCATTGATCTTCACGTACTCGTGGGACAGGTCGGTGGTCCAGATGGTTTCGCTGCAATCGCCGCGACCCAGCTCGATACGGATGGTGATCTCTTCCTGCTGCATCACCGCCGATCCCTGGGCTTCGGTGTAAGTCTCAGCACGAGCGCCGCGGCTGGCAATGCATACACCGCTGAGGAACACGTCGATCTTGCTCACATCCAGATCCGGCACACCGGCACGCCCCACGGCGGCAAGAATGCGCCCCCAGTTCGGGTCGGAGGCGAACAGCGCGGTCTTGATCAGCGGCGAATGCGCCACGGTGTAGCCCACGTCCAGGCATTCCTGATGATTGCCGCCGCCATTGACTTCAACAGTGACGAACTTGGTGGCACCCTCACCGTCACGCACGATGGCCTGGGCCACGTCCATGCACACTTCGAACACCGCCTGCTTCAATGCGGCGAACAGCGGGCCGCTGGCCTCGGTGATTTCCGGCAGGTTGGCCTGGCCGGTGGCGATCAGCATGCAGCAATCGTTGGTCGATGTATCGCCGTCGATGGTGATGCGGTTGAACGACTTGTTGGCGCCGTCCAGGATCAGGCTGTGCAGCACGTCGCGAGAGACTTTGGCGTCAGTGGCGATGTAACCGAGCATAGTGGCCATGTTCGGACGGATCATGCCCGCGCCCTTGCTGATACCGGTGACGGTGACGGTCACGCCGTCGTGCACGAACTGGCGGCTCGCACCTTTCGGCAGGGTGTCGGTGGTCATGATGCCGGTGGCCGCGGCCGCCCAGTTATCCACAGACAGGTCGTCCAGCGCGGCTTGCAGCGCACCTTCGATCTTTTCCACCGGCAGCGGCTCACCGATCACACCGGTGGAGTACGGCAGCACCTGGCTGGCATCCACACCGGCCAGTTGGGCCAGCTTGGCGCAGGTGCGCGCGGCGGCCACCAGGCCAGGCTCGCCAGTACCGGCGTTGGCGTTGCCGGTGTTGGTCAGCAGGTAACGGATGTTGCCGGCCACACGCTGCTTGGCCAGGATCACCGGCGCAGCGCAAAAGGCGTTGAGGGTGAACACACCGGCAACGGTCGAACCTTCGGCACAGCGCATCACCACCACGTCCTTTCGCCCCGGACGCTTGATGCCGGCCGAAGCGATACCGAGTTCAAAACCGGCAACCGGGTGCAATGTGGGCAAAGGACCAAGACCAACAGCCATGAATGCGCTCCTTAAAATGTGGTGATGTCTGTGCCGTCGTACTCGACGGTGAAATTAATGGCAAAACGCCGCGACGGCAAAGGCCAGTCGCGGCGCAAGGTATTGCAGTGTCAGGCAAAAATCTTAGTTGATTTCGCCGTGGCAGTGTTTGAACTTCTTGCCCGAACCGCACCAGCACAGTTCGTTGCGGCCCAGCTTCTGATCGTTGCGCACCGGAGTTTGGGCCAGGGCCACGTCGACCTCTTCGCCCAACACTTCCGGCTGCTCGAGGCCCGGGGCTTCGTCATGCTGGAACTGCATGCGCGCGGCCAGCGCCTCGGCCTCTTGACGCAAACGGGCTTCTTCCTCGGCCGGGTCTTCGCGACGCACCTGGACGTGGGACAGCACGCGAATCGAATCGCGCTTGATCGAGTCCAGCAATTCGGAGAACAGCGTGAACGACTCGCGCTTGTACTCCTGCTTCGGGTTCTTCTGGGCATAGCCACGCAAGTGGATACCGTGACGCAGGTGGTCCATGGTCGACAGATGGTCTTTCCACAGATCGTCCAGCACACGCAGTACGATTTGCTTCTCGAAGGTGCGCAGCGCTTCGGCGCTCGCCTGCTCTTCTTTCTCGTTGTACGCGACCAGCAGGGCGGCCAGCAGTTTTTCGCGCAGGGTTTCTTCGTACAGGTGGTCGTCTTCGTCCAGCCATTGCTGAACCGGCAAGTCGACGCCGAAGTCGCTCTTCAACGACGCTTCCAGGCCGGCAATATCCCACTGTTCAGGCAGGGACTGCGGCGGAATGTGCGCGCTGACGGTAGCGCTCAATACATCCTGACGGAAGTCTTCAATGGTTTCGCCAATGTTGGTGGCCGCCAGCAACGTGTTACGCATGTGATAGATCACTTTACGCTGTTCGTTGTTGACGTCATCGAACTCGAGCAATTGTTTGCGGATGTCGAAGTTGCGGCCTTCAACCTTGCGCTGGGCCTTCTCGATGGCGTTGGTCACCATCCGGTGCTCGATCGCCTCGCCGGACTGCATGCCCAGGGCCTTCATGAAGTTCTTCACCCGGTCCGAGGCGAAGATGCGCATCAGGCTGTCTTCCAGGGACAGGTAGAAGCGGCTCGAACCGGCATCACCCTGACGACCGGCACGACCACGCAACTGGTTGTCGATACGGCGCGACTCGTGACGTTCAGACGCGATCACCTGCAAGCCACCGGATTCCAGCACGGCTTGGTGGCGCTTCTGCCAGTCAGCCTTGATCTGGGCGATCTGCTCGGGGGTCGGGCTTTCCAGGGAGGCCACTTCCACTTCCCAGTTACCGCCCAACAGAATGTCGGTACCACGACCGGCCATGTTGGTGGCGATGGTCAGCGCGCCTGGGCGACCGGCCTGGGCGATGATCTCGGCTTCTTTTTCGTGGAACTTGGCGTTGAGGACCTTGTGCTCGATACCTTCCTTGTTGAGCAGGTTCGATACGTGCTCGGAGGTCTCGATGGTTGCGGTACCCACCAGGATCGGACGCCCCTGGGCCATGCCTTCTTTAATGTCGTTGATGATCGCCGCGTATTTCTCTTCGGCGGTCAGGAATACCAGGTCGTTGAAGTCTTTACGCGCCAACGGCTTGTTCGGCGGAATGACCATCACGGCCAGGTTGTAGATCTGATGGAACTCGAACGCTTCGGTGTCCGCCGTACCGGTCATGCCGGACAGCTTGTTGTACAGACGGAAGTAGTTCTGGAAGGTGGTGGACGCCAACGTCTGGCTTTCGGCCTGGATGTTGAGGTTTTCCTTGGCTTCGATGGCCTGGTGCAGGCCTTCGGACAGACGGCGACCCGGCATGGTACGACCGGTGTGTTCGTCGACCAGCACGACCTGGCCGTCCTGGACGATGTACTCGACGTTGCGGTGGAACAGCTTGTGGGCGCGCAGGCCGGCATACACGTGGGTCAGCAGGCCCAGGTTGTGCGCCGAGTACAGGCTTTCGCCTTCTGCGAGCAAGCCGATCTGGGTCAGCATGTCTTCGACGTACTGGTGGCCCGACTCGTTGAGCTCGACCTGACGGGTCTTCTCGTCGATGGTGAAGTGACCTTCTTTGGTCACCACGCCTTCCACTTCCTCGACGTGCTGGGTCAGGCGCGGGATCAGCTTGTTGATTTCGGTGTACAGGCGCGAGCTGTCTTCGGCCTGGCCGGAGATGATCAGCGGAGTACGGGCTTCGTCGATCAGGATGGAGTCGACTTCGTCGATCACGGCAAAGTTGAGTTCGCGCTGGAATTTTTCTTCCATGCTGAACGCCATGTTGTCGCGCAGGTAGTCGAAACCGAATTCGTTGTTGGTGCCGTAGGTGATGTCGGCGGCGTAGGCGGCGCGCTTCTCTTCGGGCGGCTGGAATGGCGTCACCACACCGACGGTCAGGCCGAGGTATTCATAGAGCGGGCGCATCCAGTTGGCGTCACGGCGGGCCAGGTAGTCGTTCACCGTCACAACGTGCACGCCCTTGCCGGACAGTGCGTTGAGGTAAACGCCCAGGGTCGCCACCAGGGTCTTGCCTTCACCGGTACGCATTTCGGCAATCATGCCTTCATGCAAGGTCATGCCGCCGATCAACTGGACGTCGAAGTGGCGCATGCCCATGACACGCTTGCCGGCTTCACGGGCAACCGCAAAGGCTTCGGGCAGCAGCTTGTCGAGGGTTTCACCTTTGGCTATGCGGGCCTTGAACTCTTGGGTCTTGGCGCGCAATTGCTCATCCGACAGAGCAACCATCTGCTCTTCGAGGCCATTGACCAGCTGCACCGTCTTGAGCATGCGTTTGACTTCGCGCTCATTCTTGCTTCCAAAAAGTTTCTTTAACAAAGGCGCAAACATATCGGCAGGTTCTTCCACACATAGGGATGGAGGGCGCACCGTCAGTGGCCCGAGCAGCCCTCACGGCCGCATGCGAACGCGCATTCTACCCGGATTCGTGGGTGAGGAAAGTGGCGTTGTTCCCCGATGCTGGCATGGTGCTGTGAGAGGGCTTGTTTAAAATAAGGGCTTTTGCCGGAACTTCAACCCATGCGGCGCAGAAGTTACCGATTGATTTCACCGGCAAAGTCCTGTCGGGACGTGTCCCAACGGGGAATACGAGCGCTTTCTGCTAAGATGGCAGCTCTGTTACTTAAGGTGTCCAACAATGGCATTTCGCCCTATCACAGCCCGCGCACCCGCCGTGTTGCTTCGCGAAGCCAGACCGTTAAAAGCCATTTTCGGGCATGCCCAACGCCTGGGCCGCCTGCAACGCCTGCTTGACAGCCAACTGCAACCCGCTGCCCGGGAACACTGCCATGTGGCCTCTTTGCGCGAAGGTGACTTGCTGTTGATCGTCACCGACGGTCATTGGGCGACCCGCCTGCGCTATCAGCAAAAACGCCTGCTGCGCCAGCTGATGGTGTTCGATGAGTTCGCCAACCTGCGGCGCATCCAGTTCCGCGTACAGCCCCCCACGACCCCGCCGGTGCCGGCCGGGCACGCGCCGGACCTGTCCACGAACGCCGCCGAAACCCTGCAGGAAACCGCCAGCGGCATCAGCGATCCGGGTTTGCGCGCGGCGCTGGAGCGGCTGGCCGCCCACGCCAAGCCCAAACCCTGAACGTTATTTGCGCTTGCTGCCACCCAGCAACGAGCCCAGCAAGCCACGCACCAGTTGCCGTCCCATCTGATTGGCGGCCTGTTGCATCGCCGATTTCAGCGCCTTGCCGGCGGTGGTGCCCAGGAAGGCGCCAGCCTTGTCGGTAAAGCTCGGTTCCTCGCCGGCCGGCTTGGCCTCCTCGGTCGGCCCCAATTCCTTGCGTGCCATCAACACTTCGTAGGCCGACTCCCGGTCGATCGGTTTGTCGTAACGCCCCTGCAAGGGCGAACTGGCGACCAGCGCCGCACGCTCGGCATCACTGAGCGGCCCGATTCGCGATTGCGGCGGCGCCACCAGCACGCGCCGTACCACCTCCGGCGTGCCCTTTTCCTGCAAGGTGCCCACCAGCGCCTCACCCGTCCCCAGCTCGGTCAGCACCGACAAGGCATCAAACTCGGGGTTGGGCCGAAAACCATCCGCCACTGCCCTCAAGGACTTCTGCTCTTTGGCGGTGAACGCCCGCAAACCATGCTGGATCCGCAACCCCAGCTGCGCCAGCACGGTGTCAGGCAAGTCGCCCGGGGACTGGGTGACGAAATACACCCCGACACCTTTGGAACGAATCAAACGCACCACTTGTTCCAAACGGTCTTGCAACGCCTTGGGCGTATCGGCAAACAACAAGTGAGCTTCATCGAAGAACAATGCCAGCAGCGGCTTGTCAGCATCGCCCCGCTCAGGCAATTGCTCGAATAACTCCGCCAGCAGCCATAACAGAAACGTTGCATACACCTTGGGCGCTTCATGCACCAGGCGGCTGGCATCCAGCAAGTGAATGCGCCCGCGACCGTCGGCGGCGGGGTGCAGAATATCTTCAAGCTGCAGGGCCGGTTCGCCGAACAGGGCTTCGGCGCCCTGCTGCTCCAGCACCGCCAGGCGCCGCAACAGCGCCTGACTGGAGCCGGTGGTCATTAGCGCAGCATCTTCACCCAGCAACTCCGGGTGATAGCGCAAATGGTTGAGCAGTGCCTTGAGGTCCTTGAGGTCCAGCAACAAGAGGCCTTCGCGGTCTGCCACTTTAAAGGCGGCGTACAGGGCCGACTGCTGGCTGTCAGTCAGTTCCAGCAGACTGCCGAGCAACAACGGCCCCATTTCGCTGAGGGTGGTGCGCAAGGGATGACCGGACTGCCCGTGCACATCCCACAACGTGACGGGGTAAGCCTTGGCCGTGTAGTTCAGGAAAGGCATTCCGGCGATGCGCTCAGCCACCTTGCCCTGGGGCGTGGCCGCCGCACCGAGGCCGCACAGGTCGCCCTTGATATCTGCTGCGAATACCGCAACGCCTGCATCGCTGAAGGCCTCGGCCAGACGCTGCAACGTAACGGTCTTGCCCGTGCCCGTGGCGCCCGCGATGAGCCCGTGACGGTTGGCCAGGCGCATGGACTGGCCGATGGGCTGACCGCCAAGGTCGGCACCGATAAGGAGTTGCGTGGAGTCAGGCATTTCGTCACCCATGGTTAATCTTTAGTGCGAATTGGCGCGCTTCCACAAGATCGCGCCTTGGATATAAAGACCTTAGCGGACGCTACAGGCGTTGAACAAAAATCTGCGCTGCCAGACAGCGAAACGGTGATCGAGGCGTTGCAAGCCACCCTGCGAGCCTGCACCGACCTGGAACAACAGGCCGCACGCCTGAAACAATTGGTGGGCAGTTTCCGCATCTGATCCAGCAGCCCGCCGCTCACTCGGCGGCGGGCTGTCATTCTTCTTCAGTCTTACGCTTGCGCTGCTCCCGTTCCCACAACTCGGCGGCACCGGGAAAATCGGTGCCATCCTCACTGTCCAGCTCGTCCGGGTCGAATCGGCTCAAACAACCCTCTCCCAACGTCGCCGGGGCCTTTGAGGTGGCTTTGTCCAATGGATCACTCATCGATCAGTCCTCTGGGGGCAAAGAAAAAGGGCCTGGGACGATTTAACGCCCAGGCCCTGTGTTCTTCAATCAAAACCGCCGATCAGAACACGACGGTCTTGTTGCCGTGCACCAGCACGCGGTCTTCCAAGTGGTAACGCAGGCCACGGGCCAGGACCATCTTCTCGACATCCCGGCCAAAACGCACCATGTCTTCGATACTGTCGCTGTGGCTGACGCGTACCACGTCCTGCTCGATGATCGGACCGGCATCCAGCTCTTCGGTCACATAGTGGCAAGTTGCACCAATCAGCTTCACACCGCGCAGAGAGGCTTGGTGGTAAGGCTTGGCGCCCACGAACGACGGCAGGAAGCTGTGGTGGATATTGATCACCTTGCCGGCGTATTCACGGCACAGTTCCGGCGGCAGGATTTGCATGTAGCGCGCCAGCACCACCACATCGGCTGCGTGCTGCTTGACCAGCCGCGAGACTTCGGCGAAGGCCGGCTCCTTGTCCTGAGGATTGACCGGTACGTGGTAGTACGGGATGCCGTGCCATTCGACCATGCTGCGCAGGTCGTCGTGGTTGGAGATCACGCAAGCGATCTCGCAGTCCAGTTCATCACTGTGCCAGCGGTGCAACAGGTCGGCCAGGCAATGGGATTCACGGCTGGCCATCAACACCACGCGTTTTTTCTGCTCGGTGTCGGTGATCTGCCAGGTCATCGAAAACTCTTCGGCAATCGGCGCGAAGGCCTCGCGGAAGGCCTCAAGACCGAAGGGCAGCGAATCGGCACGAATTTCGTGACGCATGAAGAACCAACCGCTGAGATTGTCCGAGTGATGGCTCGCCTCGGTGATCCAGCCATTGTGGGCGGCCAGAAAGTTACTGACTTTGGCAACGATGCCAACCCGGTCCGGGCAAGCGATCACCAGCCGAAAAGTGCGCATTAGGGGAAAACTCCAGAACTTCGCAAAGGCGGTCATTCTAGCGATTACGCAGAAAAACTGCAGTATTCCTTGGCGCTTATTCTGGTGTCTCGACCTGGCTACGCCCCTTAATAGCGTATGGTTTTACCACCGCTATATGAAGCGCCCGCAGTGACTCGAGCAATATCCCAGGGTTTAAGAAAATTATCTTCGGGCATACGACCTACTAATTAATTCGATTGCAGGGCATTTCCAAAACAATCAAAGCAATTCACATAAATACACTCTTACATGTTTACTTGCAGAAATTGCCTGACTATTATTAGGCCACTTCCCTGCCAATCAGCGCTTTACACAAGGTATATCCACATGTCTCTGATCAACGAATACCGTGCCACCGAAGAAGCGATCAAAGAGCTGCAAGCCCGTTTGAAGAACCTGTCCCAAGACGACAAACTGCAAACCGAGCTGGAATTCGAAGGCAAACTGCGCGCCCTGATGGGTGAGTACTCCAAATCCCTGCGCGATATCATTGCGCTGCTGGATCCGGAGTCGAAAGTTAAAGCACCGCGTGGCGCTGTAAAAACTACCGGCACCAAACGTGCTCGCAAGGTCAAGCAATACAAAAACCCGCACAACGGCGAAGTGATTGAAACCAAAGGTGGCAACCACAAAACCCTGAAAGAGTGGAAAGCCAAGTGGGGCGGCGACGTGGTGGAAGGCTGGGCTACCCTGCTGGGCTAAGCACAACAGAGCTTGCACTTGAGTCCGCCCTAATAAAAAACGCCAGCTTGCTGGCGTTTTTTTATTTTCCGAATACTCTCGGTTACTCGATTACAGTCCCAGGCGAAGCGCCAAAGAATCTGCATACTCCTGCCATTGATCCAATACCTGACGCTGAAACGGTGTAGCACTACCGAGCAACTCCTGCCGCGCCTGCTTAAATGCTCCAAGGGTGTTCGGTGCCCCCCATTCAGGGGTCGACAAACGTTGCTGGCAAAAAAGCCGCCAGCGCTCTTGTTCTTCCTCGCTCAAGGTGCCGGGAAAGTTGCGAGCACGGTAGCGAAACAGCAATTCAGGCAAACGATGATCATCAAACGGCCATTGCTGATGGGCTAATTGTGCAGGCTCTGCGCTCCGTACTTGCTCACATAAGCGGCGATCTCGATCACCAATAAAACCATCGTAGAGCTGCTGCTCCGGATCTGCGCTCGGTGCAAAATCCTCCTCGGCATAAATCGCCGCCAACTTGTCGCCCCAAACTTTCTGTGCGTCAGTTAGTCGCAGCGTGCGCTCCTGACAAATCGCCATATCCAGTTGCAGGCGCTCACGATCTTCAGCCCGCAGCACGCTCAATGGCGCAACCACCGGGCAGCGGTTGATATGCACCAGCTTGAGCGGTACAGGCAGCTCGCCTTCGGCGAGGTCATCGCGACGGGTATAAAGACGGCGGCGCAGCGTATCGGCATCCAGTTCCAGCAGCCCCCGGGGATCCAGGCCCAGGTCGCAGACGATCAACGCATTGCGATTGCGCGGGTGCCAGGCCAACGGCAGTACGACCCCCAGATAATGACGCTCGGCGGAAAACCGTCCGGAGATATGCACCATGGGTTGCAGCAATCGCACCTGGTCCATGACCCGCTGTTTGCTGCGCAACTGAAACAGCCAGTCGTAGAGCCTGGGCTGTTTCTCGCGAATCAGCCGCGCCAGGGCAATAGTGGCGCGTACGTCCGACAAGGCATCGTGCGCCTGGCCATGATCGATACCGTTGGCGTGCGTCAGACGCTCCAGCTTGAGCGTGACTCGCCCCTCCTGCTCGGGCCAGACAATGCCCTCTGGCCGCAACGCATAAGCCGTGCGCACCACATCGATCAAATCCCAGCGGCTGTTGCCGCCCTGCCACTCCCGCGCGTACGGGTCGAAAAAATTGCGATAGAGGCTGTAACGCGTCACTTCATCGTCAAATCGCAATGTGTTGTAGCCGGCGCCACACGTGCCCGGCGCGGCCAATTCGGCATGCACGCGGGTCATGAAGTCGGCCTCGGCCAACCCCTTTTCGGCCAGTATCCCCGGGGTAATCCCGGTTATCGCACAGGCCGCCGGATGAGGCAGGATGTCATCACTGGGCAGACAATAAAGATTGACCGGCGGCCCGACCTCATTGAGTTCAAGGTCGGTACGAATGCCGGCGACCTGAAGCGGACGATCGCTGCGCGGGCTGATGCCGGTGGTTTCATAGTCGTACCAGAAAAGAGTGGTCACGGGCTATTCCTGTACTGAAGATCCGCAAAGTCTAGGTGCTGGACAGCCTCCAGGGCCAGCGATACCTGAACTGTACAAATATCCAGCAAAGCCTTGAGTGGTTGCTTCCACCGTCGACACTGCTAGCATCCGTGTCTCCAAACCGCTTTGCACTGCCAAGGATCGCGATGCCATCAGCTCCCCTGGACACCCGCTACCAGATCGAGACCCCGGAGGGTATCGACCTGCCATTGCGCCCGGCAGGCCTGCTGCCACGCTCACTGGCCTTTGCCTTCGACCTGGGCATCCGCGGGATTATCATGGGCGTCATGCTGCTGCCGCTGTCCCTGCTCGGCAACATTGGCATCGGACTGGGCTCATTGCTGTTGTTCTTGGTCAGTTGGTGGTACATGGTGCTGTTTGAAGTGCTCAATCAGGGCCACACCCCGGGCAAGCAGGTCATGGGATTACGCGTGATACATGACGATGGCACACCTATCGGCTGGTCCGCTTCCCTGATCCGTAATCTGCTGCGTTTTGTCGACATGCTGCCCTTCGGTTACTTCCTGGGTGCGATCAGTTGCCTGCAACACCCACACTTCAAACGGCTGGGTGACCTCGCTGCTGGCACGCTGGTGATCTACCGTGAACAGCCCCTCAACCGCCCCAAAGTGCCGCAAGGCATGGCACTGCGCCTGCCGTTTGCCCTGGACCTGACTGAGCAGCGGGCCATTCTTGGCTTCGCCGAACGCCAGGGCGAACTCTCCCCGGAACGGGTTCACGAGCTGGCGTCCATCCTGGCAACACCTCTGCAGGTATCTCCGGCTCGCGCCACCGAACAATTGAATGGCGTGGCCCGCGGCCTGCTGGGGCCAACATGAAGCAGAGCCTTTTCGAAAGCCGTCACCAACCCCAATGGCAGGCATTCGAGGACAGCCTGAAAGCCCTGGAACAAGGCAAGGCCAAGACAGCCGACATGGGCAACTTCCCCTATCAGTACCGACGTCTTTGCCAACACCTGGCCCTGGCCCAGGAGCGCGGCTACAGCAGCTACCTGGTGGACCCGCTGCAGCAATTGGCCTTGCGCGGGCATCAACAGCTGTATCGACATCGCAGCCAGCTTTCAGCCAATGCGCTGGGATTTTTGCTGGCCGGTTTCCCCCGACTGGTACGTGAGGAATGGCGTTTCGTCCTGGTCGCCGGCCTGTTGTTCCTGGGCAGCCTGCTGGGGATTGCCCTGCTGGTCTACCTGTTCCCCGACCTCATTTACAGCATCGTCGGCCCCCAACAGGTGGCCGAGATGCAGGACATGTACAACCCCGAAGCAAGCCGTCTGGGGCGAGCCGCCGAACGCGCCTCCAGCGAGGACTGGATGATGTTCGGCTACTACGTGATGCACAACATCGGCATCGCCTTCCAGACCTTTGCCGCCGGCTTGCTGTTCGGCCTTGGCAGCATGTTCTTCCTGTTCTTCAACGGCATGATCATTGGTGCAATTTCAGGCCACCTCACCGAAATCGGCTATGGCCAGACCTTCTGGTCATTTGTCATTGGCCATGGCGCCTTTGAACTCACGGCCATCGTCCTGGCGGGAGCGGCAGGCTTGCAACTGGGATGGTCGCTGATCGCGCCCGGTCAACTGACACGCGGCGAATCCCTGCGTATGGCTGCGCGCAAAAGCGTGCAGATGCTTTGTGGCGTAATGCTGTTCCTGCTGATCGCAGCCTTTATCGAGGCCTACTGGTCCTCCACCACCGTGATCGCCCCCTGGATCAAATACCTGGTCGGTGCAACGCTCTGGACCAGCGTGATCGCCTACTTGACACTTGCCGGGCGGACTCACCATGCGCCTGAGTGATGCCAGCGTAGCGATCCGCCCCCGCACCGCCTGGGAAGCCATGGACCTTGGCGTGCTCATGGCCGGTGAGCATCGCGCACTGCTGATGAGCAGTTGGGCACTGATCAGCCTGCCCGTGTTTGCACTGCTCACGGTGCTGCTGTGGGATTACCCGTCCACCGCCATGTTCCTGTTCTGGTGGCTCAAGCCGGCATTCGATCGGTTGCCGCTGTACATACTGTCCAAAGCCCTGTTTGGCGAAACACCCACTGGCAGGCAAGCCGTCCGCCAGTGGCCACGACTGCTCAAGGGCCAACTGCTGGCCAGCCTGACCTGGCGCAGATTCAGCCTGAGCCGCAGCTTCCTGATGCCGGTCAGTCAGCTCGAAGGTCTGGATGGCCAGGCACGTCAACAACGCCTGGGCGTCCTGCAACAACGCAATGCTGGTGCGGCCCGCTGGCTGACCACCCTGGGGGTGCACCTCGAAATCGGTCTCTGGTTCGGCTGCATGGCGCTCTTCTATCTATTCATTCCTCAACAAGTCGAACTGGACTGGGACTGGCAACGGCTGGCAACGGCGACAAGCCCGGAAGGACTGTGGCTGGAGCACCTGGGCAATTTTTTCTATGCCCTGATCCTGGTGTTCTGGGAACCGATCTACGTAGCCTGCGGTTTCAGCCTGTACCTCAACCGCCGTACGGTACTGGAGGCCTGGGACCTGGAACTGGTGTTCCGTCGCCTGCGCCAACGCCTGAGTACTGTGGCACCGCTGGTGGCTCTGGTGATCGGATTGTGCCTGCTGCCCGTCCATCGTCCCGCCCTGGCAGATGCCCCAACGCCCGCCAAACCCGTAAGTACCCAGTCGGCGAGCCAATCGATCAAGTCGCTACTGGAACAGCCGCCCTTCAAAAATCCCGAGACGGTCACCCGCTACCGCTTTGGCGAAGAAAAAACCGCCGACAGGAATACATCCCACAGGGACGGCAAGCTGCCGGTTTGGCTACAAACATTGCTGGACAACTTCAACAGCAATACTTTCAAGCACTTCGCCCAAGGTCTGGAGGTGTTGCTATGGAGCTTGCTGGCTGCTGCCGTGGCGCTGTTGGTGTGGCGCTACCGTGATTGGCTGCGCACGTTCGTCAGCAAACGCAGGCCTCGCAAAACGAAGATTTCCCGAGCGATCCCCACGCAATTGTTCGGCCTTGAGTTGGGCACCGAAACCTTGCCCGAAGACATCGCCGGCACCGCAGAGCAACTGTGGGTCAGCCAACCACGGGAAGCCCTTGGCCTGCTGTATCGCGGTCTGCTGAATCGGTTGCTGCACGACTTCAATCTGCCGCTGAAAAACGCCGACACCGAAGGACAGGTGCTGGAGCACATTCACCACTTGCATAAACCGCAACTGCTGACCTTCAGCGATGAACTGACGCAACACTGGCAGAACCTTGCCTACGGCCACCGCCTCCCGCCGGTCTCGGCTCGGGAAAAACTGTGCAATGAATGGCGTGCGCTATTCAGCCCGGGGGACGCCCAATGAACCGGTGGTGGCTGTGGCTCGGGTTATTGCTGGCAGGCGTGCTGGGAGCGGGAGGTTTTTACCTTTGGCACCACGCAATCCCTTATGACGAAGTCGTCGATCGTGGCCCCTCCCCGGAAGCCTTGACCAACCCTTATCTGGCGGCAGAACACTTCCTGCGCCAACAGGGCCTGGCGATTGAGCATGCCAATAACCTCGAGCGACTGGCCAGCCTGCCAGCTCAGGGCAACAGCCTGCTGCTCTTGGGCGAACGCGGCAGCATGGCGCCAAGGCAAGTGGAGCAACTGCTGGCCTGGGTGAAATCCGGGGGGCACCTGCTGATCGTGGCCGAGGCCCTGTGGGATGAAGAAACCGGTAAAAGTGGCGACCTGCTGCTCGACCGCCTGCAACTGCATCAAGCCTTCAGCGAGGAGTTTGACGAACCCGCCCTGCCGCGCAAGAAAAAAGCACCGGACCTCACCAAGCTCTACGTGGACAATGAAACCGCGCCTGCCTATTTCAGCTTTGACACCGACTTCAACCTCATCGACCCGAGGCATCTCGCACAGTTTTCCGCCAACAGCGCCAAATCCAGCCACCTGATGCAGCTCAACCTCGGACAAGGTCGTGTCACTGTGGTGACCGACAGCGACCTATGGAAGACCCCTGCCATCGGTCGGCACGACAATGCCTGGCTGCTGTGGTACCTGAACCAGGGCACCGATGTCACGTTGCTGTTCAACACAGACGTAGACGATCTGTTCACGCTGCTGTTGCGCTACTTTCCCCAGGCACTGACAGCGTTGGCGGCATTAATTGCCCTGGCGCTTTGGCACGCGGGCATGCGTCAGGGCCCAATCCAGGCACCTGCGCCAAGGGCTCGTCGACAATTGCAGGAACATCTGAAAGCCAGCGCCGACTTCCTGCTGCGACGCAGCGGCCAGGGCACCCTGCTGCTGGCCTTGCAGCGCGATGTGCTGCGTGCCGCCAGGCATCGCCACCCAGGCTTTGAACATCTCGACACAACAGAACAGTGGCAGGCCCTTGAACACCTGACGCGCCAACCCTCCCACGTCATCAGCCAGGCCCTCGGCCCACTCCCGGTGAAACGGCTTTCCAGTGCCGACTTCAGCCGTCAGGTGGCATGCCTGCAAAACCTCAGGAACGCCCTATGAGCGAATTTCCGGCCACTCCCCCCGTGCCCGACGCAACCCTGCTACACGCCAGCCAGCAAGCCCAGGCCCTGCGGGTCGAGTTGCGCAAGGCCGTGATAGGCCAGGACCCGGTGATCGACGATGTACTCACCGCACTGATCGCCGGCGGCCATGTGTTGCTCGAAGGCGTCCCCGGGCTGGGCAAAACCTTGCTGGTCCGCGCCCTGGCCCGCTGCTTCGGCGGCGACTTCGCGCGCATCCAGTTCACGCCCGACCTGATGCCCAGCGATGTCACCGGCCATGCCGTGTACGACCTGCACACCGAACAGTTCAAGTTGCGCAAAGGCCCACTCTTCACCCACCTGCTGCTGGCCGACGAAATCAACCGCGCGCCGGCCAAGACACAGGCCGCGCTGCTCGAGGCCATGCAGGAGCGCCAGGTCACCCTTGAAGGCGAGGCACTGCCCATTGGTCAGCCCTTCATGGTGCTGGCGACCCAGAACCCCATCGAACAGGAAGGCACATACCCGCTGCCCGAGGCCGAGCTGGATCGCTTCATGCTCAAGGTCCGCATGGATTACCCCGACGCCCGGCAAGAGCTGGATATGGTGCGCGAAGTGACGCGCTCGTCCCGCGCCGACATGCTGGATGTACAGCCTCTGCGCACCGTACTGACGGCCGAAGATGTGCTGCAGCTACAGCAGATCGCCAGTGGTCTGGCCCTCGACGAGCAAGTACTCGATTATGCCGTGCGCCTGGCGCGAGCTACTCGAAGCTGGCCAGGGCTGACCATCGGGGCCGGACCCCGCGCCTCGATTGCTCTGGTCCGTGGCGCGCGGGCACGGGCCTTGTTGCGCGGCGGTGAGTTTGTCACGCCGGACGATATCAAGGGCTGTGCCCTGGCGGTCTTGCGCCATAGAGTGCGCATCGCTCCCGAACTGGACATCGATGGTCTGGAGGTGGACCAGGTGCTCACACAGATGCTCGACCAGATTCCGGCACCCCGGCAATGACGCGTCCATGAAGCCCACTCGTCTGCTGTTGATCTGGCTGGGCATACTGCTGGGCCTGAGCCTTGTGCTGGGCACGGCAACAGCCTTGCAACTCAAGGTGCCCGACACCCTGTACGCCATACTCTGGGGCTTGTTCCTAGCACTGTTGCTGCTGGCACTGCTGGACGCCTTGCGATTGCGTCGTCGTCCGTCCCCACGGGTGTACCGACAGATGCCTGGCAGCCTGGCACTGGGACGCTGGGGCGAGGTACGCCTGACGCTGGAACATGATTACCCGCAGCCCTTGAAAGCACAGCTATTCGATCATGTGCCAGATGGCCTGAGCGCAGAGAACATGCCCCAGTCCATCGAACTCCGCCCTGGCGAGCGCAGCGAACTGGGATACCGGTTACGCCCGCTGCGACGGGGGCACTTCAGTTTCAATCGGTGCGAAATCTACCTGCCCAGCCCCCTGGGGCTGTGGTCGGCACGTCGCTTTATCGACACCCATGACGCCACACGCGTCTACCCCGATTTCGCACGGCTGTACGGCGCACAACTGTTGGATGTGAATAACTGGTTGAGCCAACTGGGGGTTCGCCAGCGTCAGCGGCGGGGACTGGGGCAGGAATTCCATCAATTGCGCGAGTTTCGCGAGGGCGACAGCCTGCGTCAGATCGACTGGAAGGCAACCGCACGGCAACGCACGCCGATAGCCCGGGAGTATCAGGATGAGCGCGACCAGCAGATCGTATTCATGCTCGATTGTGGCCGCCGCATGCGCAGCCAGGATGACGAACTGGCTCACTTCGACCATGCGCTCAATGCCTGCCTGCTGCTCAGTTATGTCGCCTTGCGCCAGGGCGATGCAGTCGGGCTCTGCACCTTCGCCGCAGATCAGCCTCGGTACCTGGCGCCCGTCAAGGGCAGCGGTCAGTTGAACCGGCTGCTCAACGCGGTATATGACCTGGACACCACGCGACGCACCGCCGATTACCCAGCAGCCGCCAGCCAGTTACTGGCCCGGCAAAAACGCCGCTCGCTGGTGATCATGGTGACCAACCTGCGGGATGAGGATGACGAAGCGTTCATGACAGCGGTCAAGCGCATCAGCCGTCAGCATCGGGTACTGGTGGCCAGCCTGCGGGAAGAAGTATTGGACCAGTTGCGCAACGCGCCCGTACAGACGTTAACTGAAGCCCTGGCCTACAGCGGCACCGTCGACTACCTCAACACACGCAACGAACTGCATGAACGCCTGGTAGCACAAGGTCTGTCGGTCTTGGACATCCTGCCTTCTGCATTGGGCCCCGCGCTGGTAACACGCTACCTGGGCTGGAAAAAGGCGGGCGTGCTGTAACCCAGGCGCCCACTTCTAAGCGGATGCCTGCAAGGGATCGAAGCTGAAATACTGTACCAAGGCAGTGATGAGCTGCCCGTACTCTTCGGATGCCTCAAGTACGATGAACCCGGAATCGTAATGCTGCGGGTTGATGTCTTCATGGCTCCACAGGCAGGTTGCCGTCAGGTCGATGGCATGAAGGGTGCCTTGAGGGCCGGGTACCTTCAACCGCAACTCGAAATCCACATCCACCATCATGGGCAACTGGCTGATCAACATGAGTCCATCCTCGGACGCATTGCCCAGAAACCCGATGGGTTTGTCAGTCAGGCGGTTGAACACTTGCAGAAAACAAGGCAGCTGATGCCGCTCGATCCGTCGTTCGGTAAACATGGTGAGATCGCCATCCAGTGGCCATGTTCGTGGCCGTGCCAGTGATTCGGAACGAGTATCACAACTCGCTCTCCCTGGATCTCGGTGTGACAACCGACCACTTTTGTCACCTTACAACTGCCGAATCCGGGTTTTGCCTTGGGTTATACGGAATCTTGTACAAACCAGTCTCCGAAGAATAGCCCAAGACTGGCAGCAGGCCAGCTATGAAATGACAAACATCATTACAATGGCGCCGGACGCGGCTGAGCCACGCTTGCACCGGGGTAATGCCCCAGTTGCTGCAGGGTATCGAGCCTTGCACGGGCACGGTAGGCATACTCGCTCGAAGGGTACTGATTGATGATGAACTGGTAGGTCTGAACCGCATCGACAAACAATTTCTGCCGCTCCAGGCACTGCCCGCGCAACATCGAGACCTCCGGTTGCACATAGCGCCGGGTGCGGCTCTCACGGTCGACCTGGGACAACTCCAGGGTGACGCGTTCGCAATCACCTACCTTGTAGGCGCGATACGCGTTGTTCAAATGATGGTCCATCGACCAGCGGGTACAGCCGACGACACTGACGGCCAGGGCAGCAATGAGCAAAATTCGCATGAGGGTTCTCCTGTCTTGAGCAGTGTATCGACCCCTAGTCGAAAATCTTCAAGGTTGTTCATGGATTCATCCGAAGCAAAAACAAGCGAATCGTCGATAAGTAGTGCAAACGAACAATGACTACAACGAAAGAGCATAGTAGCCTTCCCCAGCGCTTGAACTCAGGAGTCTGTGCATGTCCGTCCGTCGTACCAAAATCGTCGCCACCCTTGGCCCGGCCAGTAACTCGCCGGAAGTCCTCGAACAGCTGATTCTGGCTGGTTTGGACGTCGCCCGTCTGAACTTCTCCCACGGCACCCCGGACGAGCACAAGGCTCGCGCCAAACTGGTGCGTGACCTGGCTGCCAAGCACGGTCGCTTCGTTGCACTGCTGGGTGACCTGCAAGGCCCCAAGATTCGTATCGCCAAATTCGCCAACAAGCGGATCGAGCTGAAAATCGGTGACAAATTCACCTTCTCCACCAGCCACCCGCTGACCGAAGGCAACCAGCAAGTCGTGGGTATCGACTACCCGGACCTGGTCAAGGACTGCGGTGTCGGTGACGAACTGCTGCTGGATGACGGCCGCGTGGTCATGCGCGTCGAGACCGCGACCGAGACCGAACTGAACTGCGTCGTGATCATCGGCGGTCCGCTGTCGGACCACAAAGGCATCAACCGTCGTGGCGGCGGCCTGACGGCACCGGCCCTGACTGAAAAAGACAAGGCCGACATCAAGCTCGCTGCCGAAATGGAAGTGGACTACCTCGCGGTATCCTTCCCGCGCGACGCCGCTGACATGAAATATGCCCGTCAGTTGCGCGACGAAGCCGGCGGTACCGCTTGGCTGGTCGCCAAGATCGAACGCGCCGAAGCCGTGGCCGACGACGAAACCCTCGACGACCTGATTGAGGCTTCCGACGCCGTGATGGTTGCCCGTGGCGACTTGGGCGTGGAAATCGGCGATGCCGAGCTGATCGGTATCCAGAAGAAGATCATCCTGCACGCTCGCCGCCACAACAAAGCGGTGATCGTGGCGACCCAGATGATGGAGTCGATGATCCAGAACCCGATGCCGACCCGTGCCGAAGTGTCCGACGTGGCCAACGCCGTGCTCGACTACACCGACGCCGTGATGCTCTCGGCAGAAAGTGCCGCCGGCCCGTACCCGCTGGAAGCGGTGCAAGCCATGGCGCGTATCTGCCTCGGCGCTGAAAAGCACCCAACCAGCAAGACCTCCAGCCACCGCATCGGCAAAGAGTTCGAAAGCTGCGACCAGAGTATCGCCCTGGCGGCCATGTACACCGCCAACCACTTCCCGGGCGTGAAGGCGATCATCGCACTGACCGAAAGTGGCTACACGCCGTTGATCATGTCGCGCATCCGTTCTTCGGTGCCGATCTACGCATTCACCCCACACCGTGAAGCCCAGGCTCGCACGGCAATGTTCCGTGGCGTGTACACCGTTCCGTTCGATCCGGCTTCGCTGGCGCCGAACGAAGTCAGCCAGAAGGCAATCGACGAGTTGGTCAAGCGCGGTGTCGTGGAGAAGGGCGACTGGGTCATTTTGACCAAGGGTGACAGCTACCACACCACCGGTGGCACCAACGGCATGAAGATCCTGCACGTGGGCGACCCACAGGTCTGAGTGAGCGTTAGATGCGAAAGCCCCGACTGGTTCGGGGCTTTTTTATGCCTGAAGATTTTATGTTGTCCGTTCGGCCTCATCGCGGGCAAGCCCGGCTCCCACAGTTAACTGCATTCCGATGTGGGAGCTGGCTTGCCTGCGATAGCGTCATCAGCGTTTGGTGATAAACGCCGACAACGCCGCAATCGCTTCCGGTGACTTCAACCGCTGGATAAACAGCGCGCCTTCCTCCTCGATCACCTGCCGCAACTGTTCACGGTCGACGCTTTTCATCAGGTGCTTGCTGACCTGCACGGCCCCCGTCGCCAGCGTCTCGAAACGCCCGGCAACCTCGCGCGCCTTGGCCAGTGCGGCCTCGCCACTGCTGAGCGCCTCGGTGGCAATGCCCCAGGCCGCCGCCTGCTCTCCGGTAAAGCCTTCGCCCAACAACAACAGTTCGGCGGCCTTCGCGTGCCCGAGCAATCGCGGAAGAATCAGGCTGGAGCCAAACTCGGGGCACAACCCCAGGTTGACGAACGGCATGCGCAGACGCGCGTCCCGGCTGACATAAACCAGATCGCAATGCAGCAACAACGTGGTACCGATGCCCACCGCCACCCCGGCCACACCTGCAATTACCGGTTTTCGGCAGTTGAGCAGGCTTTTCATGAAGTTGAAGACCGGGCTGTCGAGGCTGGCGGGAGGCTCTTCGAGAAAATCGACGAGGTCGTTCCCGGCAGTAAAACATTCCGCGCTGCCCTGGATCAGCACCGCGTTGATGCTCGCATCGGCATCCGCCTGTTCCAGGGCGTCGCCCAACTGGCTGTACATGGCGCGGGTCAGGGCGTTTTTTTTGTCTGGGCGATTGAGCTGCAGGATCAGCAGCCCTTGTTCGCGCGACGATTGGATGGCATCGGTCATGGCAACTCTCGCGGCGGAAAGATTCAGCGCTCAACCACGGGGCAGGAACACGTCAGCCAGCAGTTGGTTACGCGGCAGCCCCGCCAGGAACAGGCGCTTGGAGAAGGCCTCGACATTGGCAGGGTGCCCGCAGAGTAAAGCCAGTGTTTGCCGGGAAACAAGCCGCAGTTGCGCCAAAACCTCGGTCAACTGAGCCTGGGTCCACAGCTCGACACTGAGGTTGGCATGGCTGGCGGCCAATGCAGCCAGTGGCTCGGCCAGGTAATGCCCATTGTCATCGTGGGCCAGGTGGATCACCCGGATCGCACCCCGATGCTCCTGGCGCAAGGCTTCGCGCAATATGCCCCACAACGGCGCAAGCCCGGTACCGCTGCCCATCAGCCAGAGCGGGCGCGCGTGCCAGTCGGGATCGTATTGCAAGGCCCCACCGCGCAATTCACCCAGGCGCAGGCTGTCACCCGCCTTGAGTGCACGGGCGGCATCGCTGAATTCACCCGGCAATCGGCAATCGAGGTGAAACTCCAGATACGGGTCGACTTGGGGCAGACTCGCCAGCGAATAAGGCCGTGCCACGTTACCCGTCCACAGCACCACATGCTGCCCGGCGCGGTAGCGAAACCCGCGTTCGGGCTGCAAACGCAGGCGCAACACCGATGCATTGAGCCAGTCGGCGCGCAGCACCTGTGCGGGCAAGCCATCGCTCAGCGGGTCAAACACCTCGACCTGCACGTCGCCAGCCACCGAACACTGACACGCGAGACGCCAGCCTGCCTGACGCCGGTCCGGGTTCAAGGCGTCCGGTTGCTTGTCGATGACATCGCCCCGGCAGCGCACCAGGCAGGCATGGCAACTGCCCGCGCGGCAACTGTAGGGCACGGCCACGCCCGCCTGGTTCAAGGCGTCCAGCAGGTTGCTGCCGGCGGATACCGACCAGTGGCGCTCACCGACATACAGTTCAGGCATATAAGGTCTCAATCACATAGGGTGCGCACAGGGAATCATGCCCGGCAGAGTTTGACCATAGTCGGGTGTATCGGCCACCGAGCCGGGTTATACTGCCGCGCCTTTTTAGCGTCGCGCCAGCTCCACACCGGCGTGTCTTGGAAAGGTGGCCTCAGCCGACCGATGCACCCCACTGAAGCCACCTTTATTGAATGTTCCCTTATAGAGGAGCGCGACTCATGACCGTGATCAAGCAAGACGACCTGATTCAGAGCGTTGCCGACGCCCTGCAATTCATTTCCTACTACCACCCCGTTGATTTCATCCAGGCGATGCACGAGGCCTACCTGCGCGAAGAATCGCCGGCAGCCCGTGACTCCATGGCCCAGATCCTGATCAACTCGCGCATGTGCGCCACCGGCCATCGCCCGATCTGCCAGGACACCGGTATCGTCACCGTGTTCGTGCGCGTGGGCATGGACGTGCGTTGGGACGGCGCCACCATGGGCCTGGACGACATGATCAACGAAGGCGTGCGCCGCGCCTACAACCTGCCGGAAAACGTCCTGCGTGCTTCCATCCTCGCCGACCCGGCGGGCGCGCGTAAGAACACCAAGGACAACACCCCGGCGGTCATCCACTACTCCATCGTCCCGGGCAACACCGTGGAAGTAGACGTGGCGGCCAAGGGCGGCGGTTCCGAAAACAAGTCGAAAATGGCCATGCTCAACCCGTCCGACTCGATCGTCGACTGGGTTCTGAAGACCGTTCCGACCATGGGCGCCGGCTGGTGCCCACCGGGCATGCTGGGTATCGGCATCGGCGGCACCGCAGAGAAAGCCGCGGTGATGGCCAAGGAAGTGTTGATGGAATCCATCGACATCCACGAGCTGAAAGCCCGTGGCCCGCAGAACCGCATCGAAGAGATGCGCCTGGAGCTGTTCGAGAAGGTCAACCAGTTGGGCATTGGCGCCCAGGGCCTGGGCGGCCTGACCACCGTGCTCGACGTGAAGATCATGGACTACCCGACCCACGCCGCCTCCCTGCCGGTGTGCATGATCCCCAACTGCGCCGCCACGCGCCACGCGCACTTCGTGCTCGACGGCTCGGGCCCGGCAGCGCTGGAAGCGCCACCGCTGGACGCCTACCCGGAGATCGTCTGGGAAGCCGGCCCGTCGGCCCGCCGCGTCAACCTCGACACCCTGACCCCGGAAGACGTGCAGAGCTGGAAGCCGGGCGAAACCGTGCTGCTCAACGGCAAGATGCTCACCGGTCGCGACGCCGCGCACAAGCGCATGGTCGAGATGCTGAACAAGGGCGAAACCCTGCCGGTGGACCTCAAGGGTCGCTTCATCTACTACGTCGGCCCGGTTGATCCGGTTGGCGACGAAGTCGTGGGCCCGGCCGGTCCGACCACCGCCACGCGGATGGATAAGTTCACCCGCCAGATCCTCGAACAAACCGGCCTGCTGGGCATGATCGGCAAGTCCGAGCGCGGCCCGACTGCGATCGACGCGATCAAGGACAACAAGGCGGTGTACCTGATGGCCGTCGGCGGCGCCGCCTACCTGGTGGCGCAAGCGATCAAGAAATCCAAAGTGCTGGCGTTCGCCGAACTGGGGATGGAAGCGATCTACGAGTTCGAGGTCAAGGACATGCCGGTCACCGTCGCGGTGGACAGCAAAGGTGAATCGGTGCACATCACCGGTCCTGCCATCTGGCAGAAAAAGATCAGTGAAAGCCTGGCGGTAGAAGTGCAGTAAGCACCTGACCGTTTGAATGAAGGCGACTGCGGCTCCACCGCCCAGTCGCCTTTTTCATGCCTGACACTTTTGTCAGGCCGGATGCAGCCCGCTCCCACAACGGCCCGCTCACTACAGATCCGATGGCCCATGGTATGGTGCACTCTCCTTATTGCGCCTGCCCCTCACCGTATGATCGTGATCCCCCGCCCCCTGCGCCTGACCTTCTATTCGCTGCTGATCATTGCCGGTGCGGTGCTGGCCGCCGCCGTGGCAACACGCCATGCCGAACGTCAGGCCCTGGTGGACGATGCCGCCCGTGCCAATCAGCAGCTGGCGCTGTACGCCAACTCCCTGCACACCCTGATCGAACGCTACCGAGCCCTGCCCGCCGTGCTGGCGCTGGACTCGGAAATGATCCACGCCTTGAAAGGCCCTCTGGATGCCAGCACCCAGGACGTGCTCAACCGCAAGCTGGAGCGCATCAACGGTGCCGCCCAATCCTCCACCCTGGAGTTGATGGACCGCACCGGCCTGGCCGTGGCCGCCAGCAACTGGAACCTGCCGAGCAGCTACGTCGGACACAACTATGCGTTTCGCCCCTACTTCAGCCAGACCTTGAGCCAGGGCACCGGGCGGTTTTATGCGGTGGGGGTGACCACCGGCATCCCCGGTTATTTCCTCTCCAGCGCAGTGCTGGACGAACATGAGCAGTTCCTCGGTGCCATGGTGGTAAAACTGGAGTTTCCCGAACTGGAACGCGAGTGGGCACAAGGCAATGACCTGCTGCTGGTCAGCGACGCACGGGGCATTGTGTTCATCGCCAACCAGGCGGGCTGGCGCTACCGCAATTTGCGACCGCTGTCGGAACACGACCTCGCGGAGCTCAAGGCCACCCGTCAATACGACAAGAAGCAACTGCAGCCGCTGGAGACCCAGACCCTGCAACGCTTCGACGACAACAGCCACTTGATGCGCGTCAACGGCCCTGACGGCAGCGCCAATTACATCTGGGAATCCCTGCCGCTGAAGGCCGAGGGCTGGACCCTGCACCTGCTGCGCAAACCGCAGTTCGCCTTCGAAGACCAACGCAATGCAGGCCTGGCCGCCGCCGGTTCCTGGCTGGCCCTGGTGTTTCTCGTGCTGTTCCTCAGCCAGCGCTGGCGCCTGGCCCGTTTGCGCCAGCGCAGCCGTGAAGAGCTGGAACAATTGGTGGAGGAGCGCACCCAGGCCCTGCGCACCGCCCAGGATGGCCTGGTGCAGTCAGCCAAGCTGGCGGCGCTGGGGCAGATGTCCGCCGCCCTCGCCCATGAAATCAATCAGCCGCTGACCGCCCAGCGCATGCAACTGGCCACCCTGCGCCTGTTGCTGGATCACGGTCGGGTCGACGACGCCTACCAGGCACTCACGCCGCTGGACGACATGCTCACGCGCATGGCTGCACTCACCGGCCATCTCAAGACCTTCGCGCGCAAAAGCCCCAGCGGCCTGCGCGAACGCCTGGACCTGGCCACGGTGGTCGACCAATCGCTGCACTTGCTGGACGCTCGCCTGCGCGATGAAAGCATCGGCGTCGTGCTGGACCTCACTCGCCCGGCGTGGGTTCGTGGCGACGCGATTCGCCTGGAACAGGTGCTGATCAACCTGCTGCGCAACGCCCTGGACGCCATGGCCGACAAACCGCGCAAACGCCTGGAAATCCGCCTGCACGCCGATCAGCAATTGTGGCGACTGACCGTCAGCGACAGCGGCGGCGGGATCGCCGACGAACACCTCAACAGCGTGTTCGACCCATTCTTCACCACCAAGCCGGTCGGTGACGGGCTGGGCTTGGGGCTGGCGGTGTCCTACGCTATCGTGCACGAACTCGGCGGACGCCTGGTCGCCGGCAATCGCGACGATGGCGCAGTGTTCACCCTCACCCTGCCCATCGCGCTGGAGACCCCGGACCTATGCTGAACGCGGTGATTGTGGTCGATGACGAAGCCAGCATTCGCACGGCCGTGGAGCAGTGGTTGAGCCTGTCCGGGTTTGACGTGCAGCTGTTCAGCCGCGCCGAGGAATGCCTGGCACAGTTACCCAGGGACTTTCCCGGAGTGATCCTGAGCGATGTGCGCATGCCGGGGCTCAGCGGCCTGGAACTGCTGGCCGAGGTACAGCGCCGCGACAAGGACCTGCCGGTGATATTGCTCACCGGCCATGGCGACGTGCCGATGGCCGTGGAAGCCATGCGCGACGGTGCCTACGACTTTCTGGAAAAGCCCTTCAGCCCGGACGCCCTGCTCAACAGCCTGCGTCGCGCGCTCGATAAGCGTGGACTGATCCTGGAAAACCGTCGCCTGCATCAACAGGCCGACCATCGGGCGCAGTTGGAAACCACCCTGCTGGGGGTTTCCCGGGGCTTGCAGAATCTGCGTCGCCAGGTGCTGGACCTGGCGAGCCTGCCGGTCAATGTGCTGATTCGTGGCGAGACCGGCAGCGGCAAAGAGATGGTCGCCCGCTGCCTGCATGATTTCGGCCCTCGGGCCAAGAAAGCCTTCGTGGCGCTCAACTGTGCGGCGATCCCCGAACAGCTGTTCGAGGCCGAGCTGTTCGGTCACGAGAGCGGCGCCTTCACCGGCGCCCAGGGCAAGCGCATCGGCAAGCTGGAGTACGCCCACGGTGGCACGCTGTTCCTCGACGAGATCGAAAGCATGCCACTGGCGCAGCAAGTGAAGCTGCTGCGGGTGTTGCAGGAGCAGAAGCTGGAGCGGCTAGGCTCCAATCAGAGCATCCCGGTGGACCTGCGCATCATCGCCGCCACCAAGCCTGACTTGCTGGAGGAGGCGCGGGCCGGGCGTTTTCGCGAAGACCTGGCCTATCGCCTGAACGTCGCGCAACTGCGCCTGCCGCCCCTGCGCGAACGGCGCGAAGACATTCCGCTGCTGTTCGATCACTTTGCCCGAGGCGCCGCCGAACGCCTGGGTCGCAACGTCGAGCCGCTGAGCGGCGCGCAACTGGGGCGCCTGCTCAGCCATGACTGGCCGGGCAACGTGCGCGAACTGGCCAATGTGGCTGAACGCCAGGTACTCGGCCTGGGAGAGCCGGAACCGGAAGGCATCGAAGCCGGGCAATCCCTGGCGGCGCAACAGGAAGCCTTCGAGGCGCATTGCTTGAAAGCGGCGCTGACACGGCACAAGGGCGATATCAAGGCGGTGCTGGCGGAACTGCAACTGCCGCGTCGGACCTTCAATGAAAAGATGCAGCGGCATGGGTTGGTGCGGGACTCGTTTCTCTGACCTGTTTCTCGTATTGGCCTTCAGGCCGCCTTCGCGGGCAAGCCCGCTCCCACACTTGATCCCATTCCAACTGGATGAATGCGGTCGAATGTGGGAGCTGGCTTGCCTGCGAAGAGGCCAGCGGTGATAAGCGGATTTCCGCTTATCACCCAAGATTTATCAGCGACTTTCCGCTCAAAAAAAAACGCAAACCCGTCTATTCCGGGCCCTCATCTACCTGGCACAGCTCCTGCTATAGCCCGAGCCAGGCTGTGCTTCGGCACGCTCCATAAAAACAACTAGATGAAGGATCCTTCAATGGATAACTCCAACGCCTTGCCTCTGGGGTCGGCGGCTGCGCCGGCGCAAGCACGCACTACCTCCAGCCGAATCAAATCGATTTTCAGTGGTTCCGTCGGCAACATGGTCGAATGGTACGACTGGTACGTGTACGCCGCCTTCTCGCTGTACTTCGCCAAGACCTTTTTCCCGAAAGGCGACACCACCGCCCAACTGCTCAACACCGCCGCGATTTTCGCCGTGGGCTTCCTGATGCGCCCGATCGGCGGCTGGCTGATGGGCCTGTACGCCGACAAGGTGGGGCGTAAAAAAGCCCTGATGGCCTCGGTCTACCTGATGTGCTTTGGCTCGCTGCTGATTGCCCTGAGCCCGGGCTATGAAATCATCGGCATCGGTGCGCCGATCCTGCTGGTATTTGCCCGTCTGCTGCAGGGCCTGTCTGTCGGCGGCGAATACGGCACCTCCGCCACTTACCTCAGCGAGATGGCCACCAAGGAACGTCGCGGTTTCTACTCCAGCTTCCAGTACGTGACCCTGATCTCGGGCCAACTCATCGCGCTGGCGGTGCTGATCGTGCTGCAACAGATCCTCACCACCGAGCAACTGTATGACTGGGGCTGGCGTATCCCGTTCGCCATCGGTGCGCTGTGCGCCGTGGTCGCGTTGTATCTGCGTCGCGGCATGGAAGAAACCGAGTCGTTCACCAAGAAGGAAAAAGCCAAGGAAAGCACCATGCGCACCTTGATGCGCCACCCCAAGGAGCTGATGACCGTGGTCGGCCTGACCATGGGCGGTACCCTGGCCTTCTACACCTACACCACCTACATGCAGAAATACCTGGTTAACACCGTCGGCATGAGCATCTCCGACTCCACCACCATCTCGGCGGCGACGCTGTTTCTGTTCATGTGCCTGCAACCCATCGTCGGTGGGCTGTCGGACAAGGTGGGCCGTCGGCCGATCCTGATCGCCTTCGGTATCCTCGGCACCCTGTTCACCGTGCCGATCCTCAGCACCCTGCACACTATCCAGACCTGGTGGGGCGCGTTCTTCCTGATCATGGCGGCGCTGATCATCGTCAGCGGCTACACCTCGATCAACGCGGTGGTGAAAGCCGAGCTGTTCCCGACCGAAATCCGCGCCCTGGGCGTGGGCTTGCCCTACGCACTGACCGTATCGATCTTCGGCGGTACCGCTGAATACATCGCGCTGTGGTTCAAGAGCATTGGCATGGAAACCGGTTACTACTGGTACGTGACCGCGTGCATCGCGGTATCGCTGGTGGTCTACGTGACCATGAAGGACACGCGCAAGCACTCGCGCATCACCACTGACTAACTGTCTGTCGCGGTAAAAACTGTGGGCTTGTGTGGGGGCTGGCTTGCCCGGCTCCCACACAACCACACGCCCACATTGGTTATGATGTCTGCTCCGAAACCGAGAGCAGAACAGGCCATGTCCGACGATATCCATTTCTACGAACCCGCCAACGGCCACGGCCTGCCCCATGATCCGTTCAATGCCATCGTCGGCCCACGACCCATCGGCTGGATCTCGTCCCACGACCGCGAAGGGCACCTGAACCTCGCGCCCTACAGTTTCTTCAATGCGTTCAATTACATTCCGCCGATCATTGGCTTTTCCAGTGTCGGGCGCAAAGACAGCCTGAACAATATCGAACAGACCGGTGAGTTTGTCTGGAACCTGGCCACCCGCCCGTTGGCCGAGCAGATGAACCTGAGTTGCTCCGCCGTTTCACCCGAGGTCAACGAATTCGAGTTGTCCGGCCTGACGCCGGTGGCATCGAAAATCGTCGGCGTGCCTCGAGTCGGCGAAAGCCCGGTGTCGTTCGAATGCAAGGTGACGCAGATCATTCAGCTGCAACGCGCCGACCAGGCCTTGGTACCAAGCTGGCTGGTGCTGGGCGAGGTCGTTGCGGTGCACATCGCCAAATGGCTGCTCAAGGACGGGATCTACGACACCGCCGCCGCCGAGCCTATCCTGCGCGGCGGCGGCCCGGCGGACTACTTCCAGTTGGGGCCGGAGGCCCTGTTCAAGATGCATCGACCCCGCTGATTGATCACTTTTCAACAAACACAACAAAACAGTGTGGGAGCCGGGCTTGCCCGCGATAGCGGCGTGTCAGCCACCCAATGAGTCGGCTGTCATGCCCTCATCGCGGGCAAGCCCGGCTCCCACATTTGTTCTTTGTTGGGCAGTAAAACGCGTCCGGCTTTAGCTTGCGACAGTCGCCCAGCTCAGTTGACCTTCTTCGTCGACATCGACCAATCGCTCCAATTGCACCGTCGCAGCATCGTCGGCATCGGACGCGGTCTTGAACGTCTGCCCATCAAGGATCTTGTGAAACTTCGGGGCGCCCATGCCATCCAGTGCCTTGACGGCGACGGCGGCGCTATAGCCACCTTCACCCGGTACTACGGCGGAAACGGCTTCGTGATGGGCAAATTGTTTACGTGCCATGTTGCAGGTCCTGGCCAATGAAAAGTCGGCCATTGTAACCCTCAGCCGGCGAGTTGCAGGTACTCGCCGTAGGCGTGTGCAGCGGATGCATCGGTGAAGGTCTGGAAGTCCATGCTGCGGACCACCATGTCGTTCAACAGCTCGGTAAAGATCATCAAGGCTGGAGAGTTGAAGTAGGCGCTCATGGCCTGCTCGCTGCTCCAGAAACCCGAGATCAGCCACACATCGGGGTCGGTCTGGGAATGCTGCAACGAAAATTGCAGGCAACCCTGAGCCTGGCGGCCCGGTTCGATCAAACTGCTCAAGCGTGCACCGAGTTCGGTGCTGCACCCGCTGCGTGCGCGGATAAAGGCCATATGGCTTGCGGGAATGGGGGTGGACATATTCGACTCTCCCGTTGAGAAGTGATGCTCGGCAAACACGGTGAGGGCGTGTTGCCACAGGATCAAAGATAACGGCGCGAGGGGGGACGCGGTTAGTCAATTCCTGCCGGCTTATTGCACAATCCTGCGAGAAGCGTAGACAGGCTGTTTATCCACCAGGGTTCATGCCCTGCCCATCCCCCATGTTTCAGGCAGATGACAGGCCCCGGGCTTGCCCGATTCACGTTCTGTCGCAGGATCAGGCAAGGATTGTGCAGAATCGACGTAGCACGCTTTGAAAAGCCGCCTATAAGCTTTATCCATCGTAGAAGCCACAGAGGGCATCCCATGTCGTCGTCGGAACACAAACCCCTTCCCCTCGATGCCGAGATGGAAAAGCAGCGCGCCGAACTGGCCAGCATCGTGCGCCGTCATACCTGGGAAGATGGCTCCTACGGTACGGCGGTGACGACACTGTTTCTCAACCGCCACAACGCGCCCCGGGATTTCATGCCGGTACTGGCGGAACCTGCCCTGTGCATTTTGGCCAGCGGCAGCAAGGAAGTGCGCCTGGCCGACGAGATCTTTGCCTACGACCCGCTCAACTACCTGGTGTTCTCGGTGGCGATGCCGGTGGCAGGCCGGATCATCGTAGCCACGCCGGAAGACCCGAACCTGTCGATACGGATCAACATCGACCCCAACCAGCTCACCGCGTTGATTGCCGAAGCCGGCCCGATGGGTGTGCCGTCGCGTCCGACCTCCCGCGGCATGTATGTGGACCGTATCGACGGCCAGTTGCTCGACGCCGTGCTGCGCCTGGTCCGCCTGCTGGATACACCCAAAGACATCGCGATGCTGGCGCCGCTGATCAATCGGGAAATTCTCTACCGTCTGTTGCGTGGGCCGCAGGGATATCGCTTGTATGAAATCGCCGTGGCCAACAGCCAGAGCCATCGGGTCAGCCAGGCGATCACCTGGTTGAACGGCAACTATGAACAACCGCTGCGTATCGATGACCTGGCCAAGGAAGTGAACCTGAGCGTGTCGACCCTGCACCATCGCTTCAAGGCGATCACCGCCATGAGCCCGTTGCAGTATCAGAAACAATTGCGCTTGCAGGAGGCTCGGCGACTGATGATTGCCGAGGGCCTGGAAGCCTCGGCAGCCGGCTATCGCGTAGGGTATGAAAGCCCGTCGCAGTTCAGTCGGGAATACAGCCGGTTGTTTGGCGCGCCGCCCCTGAGGGATCTGGCCCGGCTACGCCAGAGCCTCTGACTCAACGCAGATCAGTGGGTGAGCTGGCTTGTGTGGGAGCCGGGCTTGCCCGCGATGCAGACACCCCGGTATGTCAGTTACACCGCAGTGATTCCATCGCAGGCAAGCCAGCTCCCACAGGGTTTGGTGTGTACTCAGTCCAGACCGCGCGGTAGTTGCAAGGTCACCCGCAACCCGCCCTCGCGCAGATTCTGCAAACTCACTTCGCCACCATGGCTGTGGGCGATGTTGCGCGCAATCCCCAACCCCAGGCCATAGCCCTGCTGTTGCCCGGCCAACCGAAAGTGCGGCTCGAAGACTTGCTCCAGACGCTGTTCCGGCACACCCGGGCCTTCGTCGTCGACGTGCAGGATGAACTCGGTGCCATCGTCCTCGATATGCAGATGGGCGTTCTGTCCGTACTTGAGGGCGTTGTCGATCAGGTTGCCGATACACCGCTTGAGTGCCAGAGGTTTGCCCGGGTAGGTGACAAGAGCGCGACCGTGCTGGGTGACCCGACCATTGCCATTGGGCGCCAGGTACGGCTCCACCAGACAGTCGAGCACATGGTTGAGGTCGACAGCCTCGATGTTTTCATGGATGTCGGTGTCTTTCACGCATTGCAGCGCGCCCTTCACCAGCAATTCCAGCTCATCCAGGTCACGGCCAAACTTGGTTTGCAGGTTTTCGTCTTCCAGCAACTCCACACGCAGGCGCAGGCGCGTGATGGGTGTGCGCAAATCATGGGAAATCGCGCTGAACAATTGGCTGCGCTCAGTAAGGTAACGGCTGATACGCTCACGCATGGCGTTGAAGGCGCGCCCCACTTCCACCACCTCACTGCCGCCGCCTTCGGCCACCGGCTCCACGTCGGCGCCCAGCGACATGTCCCGCGCGGCCCGCGCCAGACGCTTGAGGGGTCGGCTCTGCCAGTGCACCAGCAGCCCGATGAACAACAGCAGGAAGCCGCTGGTCAGCACGATGAACCACACTTGCTGCGACGGCAGGCCTTGTTCTTCAAGGCTGGTGTAAGGCTCGGGCAGCAGCGAGGCGATGTACAGCCATTCGCCGGCGGCCAGTTGGATCTGGGTCACCAGCACGGGCGGGTTCACCGGTTCCAGGGTCAAGGCGTAATGCGCCCAGGAGCGCGGCAATTCATCGAGTTTCAGGCCGGCATTGAAAATGCGCAGGTCTTCGGCGCTGACAAACTCCACCGAGATATGCACATCGGCACCCAGGGTCTGGCGCAGCACGTCATCCACCGCCACCAACACCGCCTGCTTGCGGGGGGTCTGGGGTAGAACGGCCATGTCCAGGGGGCGGTCGTTGAGCGTCACCACAAAACGGGTGCCGCCCATGCTGCGCAATTGGTCAAGGACCAGGGGACGATAGGCCACCGGCAATGAGCGGAAGTAACTCACGCTGGCCGTCATCGAATGCGCCAGGCTGCGGGCGCTGGTGACCAGGCCTTCGAGCTGGGTGGCGCGCAACTGTGAAACCCAGATCACGCTGGACAGCGCCTGGGCGAACAGCACCGCCAGCAGGGTCAGCAGCAGCATGCGCCCCAACAGCGAGCGCGGCACCGGAAAGCGCCGGTGGCGCTCGGTCAGATGTTCAGTGGGCATTGCCGGCAACCACGCTGGCTGCCAGTTGGTAACCGCTGCCGCGCACGGTGCGAATCAGCCTGGGTGGCTTTTCGGTGTCGCGCAGGCGCTGGCGCAGGCGGCTGACGGCCATGTCGACGATACGGTCCAGCGGCATCAGATCGCGGCCACGGGTGGCGTTGCCGATGGTGTCGCGGTCGAGAATCTGTTGGGGATGGTCGAGAAACAATTTGAGCAAGGCAAAGTCGGCACCGGAGAGGATCACTTCCTCGCCATCCACATGGAACAGGCGATGGCTGATCATGTCCAGACGCCATTCATCGAACACCAGCACATCGCTGCTGGCACTGCGCTCCTGGCCGAACTGGCAGCGGCGCAACAACGCCTTGATCCGCGCCTGCAACTCGCGTGGGCTGAACGGCTTGCCAATGTAGTCATCGGCACCCAGCTCCAGGCCGATCACGCGGTCGGCTTCGTCGGAACTGGCGGTGAGCATGATGATCGGCACCTGCGCCTGGCGCGGGTGCTGGCGAATCCAGCGGCAGAGGCTGAAACCGTCTTCATCCGGCAACATCACATCGAGGATGACCAGGTCGCAGGGCGCCTCGTTCATCGCCTGGCGAAACCCCGCGCCATTCGGCACCCCACGCACCTGGAAACCGGCGCGGCTGAGGTAGGTTTGCAGCAACTCGCGGATTTCTTCGTCGTCGTCGACGAGGAGAATCGATTTACTGATTACGCTCACGGGGTCCTCCTTGTTGTTATGGCCAAGCTTAAGTCATTTGTTGCCCTTGAGGCCCTATCGCAGGCAAGCCAGCTCCCACACTTGACTGCATTCCAAGTTTGGAACTCGATCAACCGTGGGCGCTGGCTTGCCTGCGATGAGGCCGTCAGCCCCTACGCAAATGCCTGCTCAAGTGCCACTCCTGCCCCGGTCAACCCGGAGTAAGGCGCGGTCACCAACCACACCGGAATACCTTTGAAGTAGTCACTCATGCAGCCCTTGTCACCGAAGCTCTTGGCAAAGCCGCTGTTGATAAAGAAGTCGGCAAACCTCGGAATCACCCCGCCCACGATATACACGCCACCCCGTCCACCGGTGGTCAGTACGTTGTTACCGGCTACCCGGCCCAGCCAGATGCTGAACTGGTTCAATACTTCCATCGCCACCGGGTCGCCCGCCAGGCCCGCTGCCGTAATGGCTTCGGGCGTGTCCAGCACCGGCTCGTGACCATCGACCGCACAGATCGCGCGGTACACACGCGGTAAACCGCCTCCACTCAAGGCAGTTTCGGCACTGACATGGCCGATCTCAGTGTAGATGTGCTGCCACAACTGGGTTTCACGCGGGCTGCTCAGCGGCAGGTCGACGTGGCCGCCCTCCCCCGGCAACGCCGCAAAACGGCCAGCGCCGAGATCCAGCAGAGTGCCGACGCCAAGGCCGGTGCCCGGGCCGATCACCACCGCCGGGCGCAACGGCTCCGGCGTGCCTTCGCAGACCACGCGGAACTCGTCGGGCTTGAGGCGCGTCATGCCCAGGGCCATGGCCGAGAAATCATTGACCAGCAGCAGTTCGTCCACCTGCAAGGTTTTGCAGAACGCAGTCTTGCTCAGCCGCCAGTGATTGTTGGTGAATTTAAATTCATCCCCGCTCACCGGGCCCGCTACCGACAGGCACACCGCGCCAATGTCGCCGATTTCCAGGCCTTCCTCCTTGAGGTACACCTTGATGGCGTCCTCAGGGCTCGGGTAATCCGCGGTGGCATGCACACGGATCGAATGCAGTTCCTGATCCCGCCACAACGCAAAACGGGCGTTGGTGCCCCCGATGTCACCGACCAGCGCAAGCTTCACTTAAGCGTCTCCAAGGCAGCGGTAAAGGCGCTGGCGCCTTGCTCTGCGGAGCTTGCGGCCAAGCGCATGAATGCAAACAGCTCGCGACCGGCCCCCACATTGTTGCCCAACAGGCCCGTGGCAGGCGTACGCGCTGCAAATTCTTCAGCGTCCACCTTAAGCTCCAGGGTGCCGGTGACGCCATCGACGCGAATGATATCGCCATCGCGCACCCGCGCCAGTGGCCCGCCGCTCTGGGCTTCGGGGTTGACGTGGATCGCGGCGGGAATCTTACCCGACGCGCCGGACATACGCCCGTCTGTTACGAGGGCCACTTTGAAGCCACGGTCCTGCAATACGCCGAGGAACGGGGTCATCTTGTGCAATTCGGGCATGCCGTTGGAGCGCGGACCCTGGAAACGCATCACGGCGACGAAGTCTTTTTCCAGCTGGCCGGCCTTGAACGCATCGGCCAAGTCCTGCTGGTCCTGGAATACCACCGCTGGCGCTTCGACGATCTGATGTTCGAGGGCGACGGCCGAGACTTTCATCACGCCACGTCCCAGGTTGCCTTCCATCACACGCAGGCCACCTTCCGGCGAAAACGCCCGGGCCACGGGGCGCAGGATGCTTTCGTCGAGGCTTTCGATGGGACCATCGCGCCAGATGAGTTCGCCGTCCACCAGGAACGGCTCCTGGGTATAACGGCTCAGGCCCTTGCCGGCCACAGTGTTGACGTCTTCATGGAGCAGGCCGGCTTCGAGCAGTTCACGGATCAGGAACGACATGCCGCCCGCCGCCTGGAAGTGGTTGATGTCGGCCTTGCCGTTCGGATACACGTGGGACAGGGTCGGCACCACCTCGGAGAGGTCGGCCATGTCCTGCCAGGTGAGGATGATGCCCGCCGACATGGCGATGGCCGGCATGTGCAGGGTGTGGTTGGTGGAACCGCCGGTGGCGTTGAGGGCGACGATGGAGTTGACGATGGATTTCTCGTCGACGATCTCGCCGATCGGCGTGAAGCTGCCGTTGGCCTTGGTCAGGCGCGTGACCTGGTGCGCGGCTTCGCGGGTCAGCGCGTCACGCAGCGGCGTGTACGGGTTGACGAACGAGGCGCCCGGCAGGTGCAGGCCCATGACCTCCATCAGCAACTGGTTGGTGTTGGCGGTGCCGTAGAAGGTGCAGGTGCCGGGGCTGTGGTAGGACTTCATCTCCGATTCCAGCAGCTCTTCGCGGGTGGCCTTGCCTTCGGCGTAGCGCTGGCGCACGTCGGCCTTCTGTTTGTTGGAGATACCTGACGGCATCGGGCCGCCCGGGACGAAGATCATCGGCAAATGGCCGTAACGCAGCGCACCCATCATCAGGCCGGGGACGATCTTGTCGCAGATGCCCAGCATCAACGCGGCATCGAACATGTTGTGGGACAGCGCTACCGCCGTGGACATGGCAATGACTTCACGGCTGAGCAGGCTCAGTTCCATGCCCGGCTCGCCTTGAGTCACACCGTCGCACATGGCGGGGGTGCCACCGGCGAACTGGCCGACCGAGCCGACCTCGCGCAGGGCTTTCTTGATCTGTTCGGGGAAATGTTCGTACGGCTGATGCGCCGACAGCATGTCGTTATATGACGAAACAATTGCCACGTTGGCGGCATTCATCATGCGCAGACTATTTTTATCTTCAGTACCGCAGCCGGCGACGCCGTGGGCAAAGTTGGCGCATTGCAGCTTGCCGCGCATCGGACCGTCGCTGGCCGCGCCGCGAATGAGCGCAAGGTAGGCCTCGCGGGTGGCGCGGCTGCGGGCGATAAGCCGTTCGGTGACCTCAAGAACGCGGGGATGCATGTATAGAACTCCAGGCTAACGGATGTGGTGACCCTCGTTCCTATGCTGGTCAAACGCCCGCCGTGAAGAGGTTGGCAGGGTGTTACTTGACCAATCGGACCAGTTGATTCAGGTCACTCGTTGTAGATTGAACAAAATATTGCCACTAAAAAGGCTTGTTTTCTATTTTTATGCGAATAATCTTGTAATTCTTACAACAAATCGACGACAGGCACCTTCCAATGACTCTTCGTATCGCAATCAATGGTTTTGGCCGTATCGGCCGTAATGTCCTGCGCGCACTGTATACCCAAGGCTACCGCCAGGATTTGCAGATCGTCGCCATCAACGATCTGGGCGACAGCTCGATCAATGCCCACCTGCTCAAATTCGATACCGTGCATGGCACTTTCGACGCAGAGGTCGCCCACGATCAGGAAAGCCTGACCGTCAATGGTGACCGGATTGCCGTCAGTGCCATTCGCAATCCGGCCGAACTGCCCTGGGCCGCGCTGAAGATCGATGTGGTCTTCGAATGCACCGGCCTGTTCACCGACCGTGCCAAGGCGGCTGCCCATATCAGCGCCGGCGCGCGCAAGGTGATCATTTCGGCACCGGCCAAAGGCGCGGACGCCACCGTGGTCTACGGCGTGAACCACGACATTCTGCGCCAATCCCACCAGATCATCTCCAACGCGTCGTGCACCACCAACTGCCTGGCGCCGGTCGCCCAGGTGCTGCATCGCGAACTGGGCATCGAAAGCGGCCTGATGACCACCATTCATGCCTACACCAACGACCAGAACCTGACCGATGTTTACCACACCGACCCGTACCGCGCGCGTTCGGCCACGCAGAACATGATCCCGAGCAAGACCGGCGCCGCCGAAGCCGTCGGCCTGGTACTGCCGGAACTGGCCGGCAAGCTCACCGGCATGGCCGTGCGGGTACCGGTGATCAACGTGTCGCTGGTGGACCTCACCGTCACCCTGAAAAAAGACGCCACCGCCGAGGAAGTCAACGCGCTGCTGAAAGAAGCCAGCCAGCACTCGAAAATCCTCGGTTACAACACCCTGCCGCTGGTTTCGAGCGACTTCAACCACAACCCGCTGTCGTCGATTTTCGATGCCAATCACACCAAGGTCAGCGGCAAGTTGCTCAAAGTTCTCGCCTGGTATGACAACGAGTGGGGTTTCTCCAACCGCATGCTGGATAACTGCCTGGCGCTGTGCAACGCCGAATAACCCGGCAGGGCGGGCTTTTGTGGGAGCGGGCTGGCTCGCGAATACGGTGTATCAGTTAATACAGGTGTGACTGATGTATCGCATTCGCGGGCAAGCCCGCTCCCACATGTAGCCTGCGCAAATCCGCTCAAAGTGCCACTTGCCATTTCAGTTGATGATAAGCATTATCATTAACTGCAAATCGGTCTGGTGTCGCTGTGAGCCTATCTCGCTTCAATCACGTCTTCCTCACCCAACGGGTGATCCTGCTTCGTACCTTGCAGCGAATGGTGAATAACCACAGCACCGCCGAGGACCTGTTGCAGGAAACCTACCTGCGCGTCACCCGGGCCCTGAGTGAGCGACCCATCGATCATCTCGAACCCTTCGTGTACCAGACCGCACGCAACCTGGCGCTCGATCACCTGCGTTCGCGCAGGATCCAGGCCCGCACGCTGCAGGAAGATGTCCCGATGGATGTCCTGCAAAGTGTCGCAGCCCCCATCAGCACGCCCGAAGACGCCATGCAGGCCGAGCAATTGCTCGAGCACCTGAGCGTCAGCCTGGGTCAGTTGAGCGCCCGCCAGCAACGGATCTTCATCCTCAGCCGCCTCCACGGTTGCAGTTACCAGGAAATTGCCGATCAACTGGAAGTGTCCTTGAGCACGGTGCAAAAGGAACTGAAATTGATCATGGCCATCTGTGTAGGTGTGGCCGAACGCATGGATCAGCCTTAAGCTTCATCCGACAGAACGGTCGATCCAGGCTGTAGGAAAATGAATAAAACGTGGCGAAGACCCGAGGCACACCGTGACGGACCCGAATAAACTGCGACCCCATGAGCTGGCTCATGAGGTGTTGCAAGACACGGCTATGGACCAGGCCCTCGACTGGCTGATCGCATTGCAGTGCCCACAGCCCGGGCAGCAGGCCGAGTTCGAAGCCTGGCTGGCCCGTGACCCGGCCCATGTCCACGCCTTTGGCAAGGCCCAGGCCGCCTGGGGCGGCGCGCCGGTGCACAGCGCCGCCGTGGCCCTGGCCGCGCCGCGCAAACCCAGCGCCTGGCGCCGCATCAAACCCCACTGGAAACCCTTGGCCACTGCCGCCGTGTTGCTGTTGGGCCTGTTCAGCTTCAGCAATCTGCCCGTGCGCCTGCAGGCCGATCACCTCACTGTGGTCGGCGAACGCCAGCGCGTGCAATTGGACGACGGTTCGAAAGTGCTGCTGAACACCAATTCGGCGTTCTCCAGCAGCATCAAGGACCATCAGCGCATCGCCCGCCTCTACCAGGGCGAAGCGTTTTTCGAAGTAATGCCCAGCCGTGGCCTGCCGCTAGAGATCGATGCCGGCCCCGTGCGCGCCCGCGTACGAGATACCGCATTTGCCGTGCGCTACCTGAACGGCGAAGCCCAGGTACAAGTGCAGCGCGGCGATGTCGACCTGAGCAACACCTTCGACGATGCCCGCGTACGCCTGAGCGCCGGTGAAAGCATCCGCATCGGGCCCAAGGGCTTCGGCGCCCCCGGCAAGCTCGATGTGAACAAGGACCTGGCCTGGGTTCAGGGCCGGCTGATTTTCGAAAACTGCCCGATGAGTGAAGTGCTCGCCGAGCTGCGCCGCTATTACCCGGGCTGGATCGTCAACACCAACGACAAGCTCGCCAGCACCGCCGTCACCGGCAACTATCGCCTCGACCAACCGCTGGACGTGGTGCGTTCCCTGGCCCACATCACCTCGGCCAAGCTGTCGGAATACCCGGCGCTGGTCATCCTGAACTAGATGAGAATTATTTTTACTCGATAGCTGACGGTGGTACGTCTCGTCATAGCCAATGCAACTGATTCCTATTTGTCTCGGTTCGCAACTATAAGATTCGTACCCCCGGAGCGCTCTCGATGTCCTCTCGTTTCAACCGCCGGTCCTCTTCGCCCGTCCTGTCCCTGCTGACCGCCGCCATTCTGCTGGCCGGTGCACCGGCCATGGCGGCATCCGCCGTCGAACCCACCCCACGCAGCCACGGCAACTACAGCTTCAGCATCGAACAGCAACCGCTGGTCTCGGCACTGAACGCCTTCACCGCCGTGACCGGCTGGCAAGTCGGCCTGCCCGCCGAGCTCGGCCAGGGTGTGTCGTCCCCTGGCGTGCAGGGTGCGTTGTCGCCGGAAAAAGCCCTGGACCGACTGTTGGTGGGGACCAACCTGAGCTACCGCAAACTGGGCAACAACAACATCGTCCTGGAAAAACGCACGTCCGGCGGCACCCTCAACCTGCAACAGGTGACCATCAGCGCCACGCGTAACGCGCAGGACATCAGCAGCGTACCGAGCACCGTAACCGTTCAGGAACGCGAGGACCTGGACCGCCAGAACGTCAACACCATCCGCGAACTGGTGCGTTACGAACCCAACGTTTCCGTCGGCGGGGCCGGCGGTCGTTCGAGCAATTCGGGCTACAACATTCGCGGCATCGACGGCGACCGCATCCTCACCCAGGTGGACGGCGTGGAAGTCCCGGACAACTTCTTCAACGGCCCCTACGCCAAGACCCGCCGCAACTACGTCGACCCGGAAATCGTCAAGCGCGTGGAAATCCTTCGCGGCCCGGCGTCGGCCCTGTACGGCAGCAGCGCGATTGGCGGCGCCGTGAGCTACTTCACCCTCGACCCCGATGACATCATCAAGCCCGGCCAGGACTTCGGCGCCCGCCTGAAAACCGGCTACAGCTCCGACGATGAGAGCTGGTTGACCTCCGGCACCGTGGCCGGTCGCGTGCAGGACTTCGACGGCCTGCTGCACCTGAGCCAACGCAATGGCCATGAAATGGAGTCCTACGACGGCAACAACGCCACCGGCCTGGCCCGCACCGGCGCCAACCCCGAAGACGCGCGCACGACCAACGTGCTGGCCAAACTGGGTTGGAACTATGGCGATGACAATCGCCTGGGCCTGACCTACGAGAAGTACAAGGACGATCGCGACGTCAACCTCAAGAGCGCCGTGGGCGGTCCGTTCACCGGCGGTCGCGGTTTCAACTTCTATCGGGCGCGTTCCGGTAACGACACCATCACCCGCGAACGTTTTGGCATCGAAAACCGCTTCGCCCTGGACTCGCCGATTGCCGATCAGATCAAGACCAGCCTCAATTACCAGATCGCCAAGACCGACCAGTCCACCGCCGAAATCTACCAGCCATCCCGCCGTGTCCTGCGCACCCGCGACACCCTGTACGAAGAAAAGCAGTGGGTTTTCGATGCCCAGCTGGACAAGGCCTTCAGCCTCGGCGACACCGATCACCAGGTCACATACGGCACCACCCTCAAGCAGCAGAAAGTCACCGGCTCGCGCGAAGGCGCAGCCACCTGCCTGGCCGTCGGCGGTGGTTGCACAGCCATCGGTGCACCCAGCCCGACCGCCAGCGACAGCGTGAAGAAGGCCAGCGATTTCCCGGACCCGACCATCAACACCTACTCGCTGTTCGTGCAGGACCAGATCGCCTGGGACAAATGGACCTTCCTGCCCGCCCTGCGCTACGACTACACCCAACTCAAGCCCAAGCTGACGGAAGAGTTCCTCAACACCGTCGACCCGACGCGGATCTACGCCCACAGTGACAAGGAAAAAACCTGGCACCGTGTCACGCCCAAATTCGGCCTGACCTATGCGCTGACCGACCAGTACACCTGGTTTGGCCAGTACGCCGAAGGCTTCCGCACTCCGTCCGCCAAAGCCTTGTACGGGCGCTTTGAAAACCTGCAACAGGGCTATACCGTCGAGCCCAACCCGGACCTCAAGCCGGAAAGCAGCAAAGGTGTGGAAACCGGGATTCGCGGCAACTTCGATGCGGGGTCCTTCGATATCGCCGTGTTCTACAACAAATACCGCAACTTCATCGACGAGGACGCGTCCATCGCCGGCGGTACCGCGCAGCAGTTCGAAGCCAATAACATCAAGCACGCCACCATCAAGGGGATCGAAGCCAAAGGGCGCCTGAACCTCGACGCGTTCGGCGCACCGCACGGCCTGTACACCCAGGGCTCGGTGGGCTACACCTATGGCCGCAACGACGACAACGGCGAAGCGCTCAACAGCGTCAACCCGCTCAAGGGCGTATTCGGCCTGGGCTACGACCAGGACAACTACGGCGGCCTGCTGAGCTGGACCTTGGTCAAAAAACAGAACCGCGTCGACAGCACCACCTTCCACGCGCCTGACGGCAGCACCACAGGCCCCTTCAAAACCCCGGGTTTCGGCGTGCTCGACCTGACGGGTTTCTACAAGGTCACCCAGGACGTCACCGTCAATGGCGGCCTGTACAACCTGGCCGACAAAAAATACTGGAACTGGGATGACGTGCGCAGTTACGACGGCGTCGGCGAAGCTGGCGTGACCTCCCCCGCCAACCTGGACCGCCTGACCCAGCCCGGCCGCCACTTTGCAATCAACGTGGTCTGGGACATCTGACCTCTGCGCTCACCTGGCCGGTTTTTCTCACCGGCCAGGTGAGGATTTTTTACTGTGCCGCGTCTTCCTGTTCGTCTAGTTGATAACCGCTCTCTTTAGAGCCACACGGCGCATCCCTTCTCAAGGACTTTTTCCGATGACCGCTTCTCCTACCGCAGAACGCCCAAGCCTGCGCTCCCAGCGCCTGAACCAGATCACCCACGAGCCACATACCAAGCTCGACGCACTGGTCAAGGCCCATGCCCCGTTTGAAACCCAGGCCAACTTCGCCCGCTTCGTGGTGGCGCAATATCTGTTCCAGTCGGAACTGGTAGCCCTGTACAACGACCCCGAGCTGATCAAGATCGTCCCTGACCTGGCCGAGCGCTGCCGTGCCGAAGCCGCCAAGCTGGACCTGGGCGACCTGGAGACCGAAGTGCCGGCACCGGTCGCCGGCGCGGTGAAAAACCCGAGCAAAGCCGAAGCCCTCGGCTGGCTGTTCGTGTCAGAGGGCTCCAAGCTCGGTGCCGCGTTCCTGATCAAGCGCGCCGTGGGCCTGGGCCTGAGCGAAACCTTCGGTGCCCGTCACCTGGGCGAGCCGGCTGGTGGTCGCGCCGAAGGCTGGAAAACCTTCACCCGCACCCTCGACAGCCTGACGTTCAGCGCCGAAGAAGAAGCGGCGGCGGAAAAAGGCGCGATTGACGCATTCGTACGCTTCACGGTGTTGCTGGAACAGGCGTACGCTGGCGCTCCTGAACTCGCGTAACGCTCCTCATTGTGGGAGCTGGCTTGCCTGCGATAGGGGCATATCAGGCTATACATGTATAGCTGACAGACCGCTGTCGCAGGCAAGCCAGCTCCCACACTCGATTGCATTTCAACTCCAAGAATCCTCCAGATAAGCTTCACCATGACCGGCAAACCCCAACCCCCGTCGAAAATCGCGCAGCTCCTGTTCGGTCTGCTGGCCTACGTCAGCCTGGGCATCGGGTTGGTGGCGATTGTCGTGCCGGGCTTGCCCACTACCGAATTCATCCTGCTGGCCGCCTGGGCCGCCACCAAAAGCTCGCCGCGCCTGAGTGCCTGGCTGGAAAACCACCGCTTGTTCGGGCCGATCCTGTTCAACTGGCGCAACGGCAAGATCATCGCCCGCCGGGCCAAGATCAGCGCCACGGTCAGCATGCTGTTGTGCGCCGGCTTGATGCTGGTGATGCTCGATCACGGCTGGCCCGTCTACCTGGCGATTGCCGGCATGGGCCTGGGCAACCTGTGGATCTGGTCACGCCCCGAGCGGCTTGCACAGCCCGTATAACGCCGCCTCCAGGGTTTTCCTACCACTCATCGCCTGCTCCTCATGAAACCCTCGCCCGCGCCGATGCCACAGACATGGCGCCGAACGGACTTGGCTCGCCCAGCTTGCATTCCAACAAGTCCATTCGCGAGTGAACCTATGTTCAATACCCTCTCCATCCGCTTGAAAATCGTGCTGCTGTCCGGGCTGTGCCTGCTGGGCGTGATTGCGTTGATCATCAGCATCAACCTCTACGAGACCAACCAGAACGACCAGTTGATCAGCGATTCGAGCTCGCGAATGCTCACCCAGAGCGTGCAGAACCTGTTGCAGGCCAAGGCCGCAGAGCAAGCCGTGCAGTTGCAGAAAACCTTCGGCGAAAGCCTGACCGTCATCACGGCACTGGCCGACCAGGTCAAAGACCTGCGCGCGACGGCGACCAGGCGCGGGCTGGAGGCCGGGGCGCTGCGTGAAGAACTCAACCAGCGCCTCAAAACCACCTTCGAGCGCAACAGCAAAGTGCTGGGCATCTGGCTGTCGTTCGAACCCAATGGCCTGGATGGCAAAGACAGTGAGTTCATCGACGACAAAGCGCGGGTCTCCAACGAGAAAGGCCGCTTCTCCAGCTACTGGAGCCGGGCCGGCGGCGAAGGTTTGAACACGATCATGGTCGAAGACGACCTGACCAAGACCACCGCCAACCTCAGCGGCACGCCCTACAACATCTGGTACACCTGCCCACGGGACACGCGCAATGTCTGCCTGCTGGACCCGTACGCCGATGAAGTGGCGGGCAAAACCATGCTCATGACCACCATTGCCCTGCCGCTGCTGGTGGATGGAAAGGTCATCGGCGTGGTCGGGGTCGACCTTGCGCTCAACACCCTGCAAGCGACCACCGACGTGGCTCAGAAAGAGCTGTTCGACGGCGCGGCGCACCTGGAAATCCTCTCCGCCACCGGCCTGATCGCCGCCTACAGTGGCCAGCCCGACAAGGTCGGCAAAAACCTGATCGACACCCTCGGCACCGAAGGCAAGGAAATCGTGCAGTTGCTCGCCAGCGACACCCGTATGATCCGCGAACAGGACGACACCATTCGCGCCGTTTACCCGGTCAAGCCAATTGCCGACGCCAAAGCCTGGGGGGTGGTGATCAAACTGCCCAAGAGCGTGATGCTCGCCGACAATTTGAAGCTGCAAGGTGTACTCGACAAAGCCCAGGCGGCGGGCATGCTCAAGGCCCTGCTGGTAGGTGCCGCGGCCGCCCTGCTCGGCCTGCTGCTGATCTGGCTGACCGCCACCGGCGTGACCCGACCGATCAACAGCGTGGCCACCATGCTCAAGGACATCGCCAGCGGTGAAGGCGACCTCACCCAGCGCCTGACCTACGCCAAAAACGACGAACTGGGCGCCCTGGTGAACTGGTTCAACCGTTTCCTCGACAAGCTGCAACCGACCATCGCCCAGATCAAGCAAAGCATCACCGAAGCGCGGGTCACCGCTGACCAGTCATCCGCCATCGCCCGCCAGACCAGCGAAGGCATGCAGGTGCAGTTCCGTGAAATCGACCAGGTGGCCACGGCCTCCAATGAAATGAGCGCCACCGCCCATGATGTCGCCAACAGCGCATCCAACGCCGCCAGCGCGGCACGCGGCGCGGACCAGTCGGCGCGCGAAGGCATGTCGATCATCGAACAGAGCACCCGCGACATCACCACCCTGGCCGAAGAAGTCAGCAAGGCGGTGCATGAAGTGGAGGCCCTGGCCGTCAACAGTGAGCAGATCGGCCAGGTACTGGAAGTGATCCGCAGCATTGCCGAGCAGACCAACCTGCTGGCCCTCAACGCGGCCATCGAAGCGGCACGCGCCGGGGAAAGCGGCCGTGGTTTTGCGGTGGTGGCCGACGAAGTGCGCAACCTGGCCAAGCGCACCCAGGATTCGGTCGAGGAAATTCGCCTGGTCATCGAACGCATCCAGAGCGGCACCCGTGGCGTGGTCGCGACCATGCATTCCAGCCAGCATCAGGCCCAGAGCAATGCCGGGCAAATTCATCACGCAGTACAGGCACTGGGCAAGATCAGCGATGCGGTCACCGTGATCAGCGACATGAACCTGCAAATCGCCAGCGCCGCCGAACAACAAAGCGCAGTGGCCGAAGAGGTCAACCGCAACGTCTCGGCGATCCGCACCGTGACCGAAACCCTCACGGGGCAAGCGACTGAATCGGCAGCGATCAGCAGCCAACTCAATGCGCTGGCGACGCAGCAAATGAAGTTGATGGATCAGTTCAAGGTGTAGACGCTTACTCGAACCCCATGAAAAACCCTGTGGGAGCCGGGCTTGCCCGCGATGGCGGTGGGTCAGCAATAACTATATTGACTGACACACCGCCATCGCAGGCAAGCCAGCTCCCACATTTGGATCACCTGCAAATTAACGCCCGGGCCAGGCTTGAACGAACGCGGCCACATCTTCTTTAGGCGCCGTACGCGGCGGGTTCTGCGGCGTACCCAGGTACAGGAAGCCAATCACTTCTTCGTCCGCCGTCAGCCCCAGGCCCTTGGCAACGTGGGCCGAGTAGGACAACTCACCCGTACGCCACACAGCACCGATTTCCTGAGCGTAAGCCGCCAGCAGGATACCGTGCGCCGCGCAGGCTGCCGCCAGCCGCTGCTCGGACTTCGGCACCTTGAAGTGCTCTTGCAGGCAGGCAATCACCACCACCACCAGCGGCGCGCGCAGCGGGCCGTTCTGGGCCTTGTCGATGGCGGCTTGCGGGGCGTCGGCGTCTTGCAGGCGCGCAGCCTCGGCCAGCAGCGTGCCCATCTTCTCGCGGGCGGCGCCTTCCACCGTCAGGAAGCGCCAAGGCCGCAACTGACCGTGGTCGGGAGCCCGCATGGCCGCGGCGAACAGCACATCGCGTTGCTCCTGGGTCGGCGCCGGTTCCAGCAGACGCGGCACGGAAACACGATTGAGCAAAGCGTCGAGAGCCTGCATGGGCCACCTCCAGAAAAAAATGTGCGGCCATTCTAGCGGGATTGGCGCGCAATCCACCAAACGATAATTGCTCTTATTCATTGAGCCCCGCCCTGTTAGACTTTGCGACCTCATTTTCAGCCCTGGTTCAGGAAACTCGATGCTCCGTCCGTTTTTTCGCCTGTGCGCAGCGTTGCTGGCCTTGAGCCTGACCGCCTGCGATGACGCCCCTCGTTTCACCAAGGCTGAGCCGGGTGAATCGAAGTCCGGCGGCGCGACCACGGTGAACAAGCGCGACCAGAACGCGTTCTCCCTGCCCTCGGCCAACCTGGCCCCCACCCGCCGCCTGGATTTCAGCGTCGGCAACAGTTTCTTTCGCAGCCCCTGGGTGATCGCGCCCTCGACCACCACCGCCCGTGATGGCCTGGGCCCGCTGTTCAATACCAATGCCTGCCAGAACTGCCATATAAAAGACGGGCGCGGTCATCCGCCATTGCCGGACGCGCCCAATGCGGTATCGATGCTGGTGCGCCTGTCGATTCCCGATGCTGCGTCCCATGCCCGGCTCATCGAGCAAATCGGTGTGGTGCCCGAGCCGGTCTACGGCGGGCAGTTGCAAGACATGGCCGTGCCGGGCGTCGAGCCGGAAGGCAAGGTGCGGGTCGACTACACGCCCGTCCCGGTCACATTCAAGGACGGCACCGTGGTCGAACTGCGCAAGCCCGACCTGCAAATCACCCAACTTGGCTACGGCCCGATGCATCCGGATACCCTGTTCTCCGCACGCATCGCCCCGCCGATGATTGGCCTGGGCCTGCTCGAAGCCATCAGCGACGCCGATATCCTGCGCAACACCAACCCCAGCACCGCCGACAAGGAAGCCATTGTCGGCCGCGCGAATTGGGTGTGGGATGACGCCCAACACAAAACCGTCCTCGGACGTTTTGGCTGGAAAGCCGGGCAACCCAACCTCAATCAACAAAATGTTCACGCGTTTTCTGGTGATATGGGCCTCACCACGTCCCTGAGACCCTTTGATGACTGCACCGACGCCCAAGTCGCCTGCAAACAGGCGCCCAATGGCAACGGCCCCGATGGCGAGCCCGAAGTCAGCGACAATATTCTGCGCCTGGTGTTGTTCTACACCCGCAACCTGGCGGTTCCGGCACGCCGGGGCGCCAATACGCCTCAGGTGCTGGCCGGCAAGAACCTGTTCTACCAGGCCGGTTGCCAGGGTTGTCACAAGCCCTCGTTCACCACGGCGGCCACTGCCGCCGAACCTGAATTGGCCAACCAAGTGATTCGCCCCTACAGCGACCTGTTGCTGCACGACATGGGACCGGGCCTGGCCGACCAGCGCAGCGAATTCAAGGCCGGTGGCCGCGACTGGCGCACGCCGCCGTTGTGGGGCATCGGCCTGACGCAAACCGTGAGCGGTCATACCCAGTTTCTGCATGACGGCCGCGCCCGCAACCTGCTGGAAGCCGTGCTCTGGCACGGCGGCGAAGCCCAGGCGGCGCAGCAACATGTGTTGTCCTTCAATGCCGAGCAGCGTGCCGCGTTGCTGGCGTTCCTGAATTCTTTATAAGCTTTGCCCCACTGACAGAAGGGAGCTCGACATGTTCCGTCCCAAGTTGTTGTTCACCAGCCTGGCCGCCCTCGCCCTCGGCGCCTGTTCACCCCAGGACCCGCAAGCCGTGACCTCGGCGGCCATCGCCAAGCAGGTGATCCTGCCGACCTACAGCCGTTGGGTCGAAGCCGACCGCCAGCTGGCCGTCAGCGCCCTGGCCTACTGCCAGGGCAAGGAGAGCCTGGAGACCGCGCGCGCCGATTTCCTCCACGCACAAAAAGCCTGGGCCGAGCTGCAACCGCTGCTGATCGGCCCGCTGGCTGAAGGCAACCGCTCGTGGCAGGTGCAGTTCTGGCCGGACAAAAAGAACCTGGTGGGTCGTCAGGTCGAGCAACTGGTCGCCGCCCAACCGCAGATCGACGGTGCCGCCCTGGCCAAGTCCAGCGTGGTGGTGCAGGGCCTGTCGGCCTACGAATACATCCTCTACGACGCCAAGACCGATATCGCCGACGACGCGCAAAAAGCCCGTTATTGCCCGCTGCTGGTCGCCATCGGCGAACGCCAGAAAACCCTGGCCGAAGAGATCCTGGCCAGTTGGAACAGCACCGACGGCATGCTCGCGCAGATGACCAAGTTTCCGAACCAGCGTTACGCCGATTCCCACGAGGCCATCGCCGATCTGCTGCGCGTGCAGGTGACCGCACTGGACACCCTCAAGAAAAAACTCGGCACGCCCATGGGCCGCCAGACCAAAGGCATCCCGCAACCGTTCCAGGCTGACGCGTGGCGCAGTCAGTCGTCCCTGCAAAGCCTGGAAGCCAGCCTTGCCGCCGCGCAAACGGTCTGGGTCGGCGTCGACAACAAGGGCCTGCGTGGCCTGTTGCCGGCGGATCAGAAAGCCTTGGCCGACAAGATCGATGCCGCCTATGCCGCGTCCCTGAAACTCTTCGCCAGCAACCAGCGCAGCCTCAACGAGCTGTTGAATGACGACGCCGGGCGCCAGCAACTCAACGACATCTATGACAGCCTCAACGTCGTCCACCGCCTGCACGAAGGCGAGCTGGCCAAGGCGCTGGGCATTCAATTGGGCTTCAATGCCAACGACGGTGACTGATGATGCTCAGGCGACAGGCTTTGGCCGTTGGCAGCGTACTGCTCAGTGCCCTCACCCTGGGCGGTTGGACGCTGTTCAAGCAAAAGGGCAAGGGCCCGCTGCTGCTGTCGGCGCGCGATGATGCGGACGGCAACCACTATGCCGTCGGCTATCGGCTGGATGGCAAGCCGGTGTTCGTCACCCAGGTCGGCCAGCGCTGCCACGACATCATCAACCACCCGACACTGCCGATCGCACTGTTCGTCGCCCGTCGCCCGGGTACCGAGAGTTACCTGATCGACCTGCGTGATGGCGCGCTGTTGCAAACCATCACCTCCCAGCCCCATCGCCATTTCTATGGTCATGCGGTCATCCACAACAGCGGCGACTGGCTGTACGCGACAGAAAACGACACGTCCGACCCGGGTCGCGGGTTGCTCGGCGTGTATCAGTTCGAAGGTGAGCGGCTGGTGCACAGGGGCGAGATTTCCACCCACGGCATCGGCCCGCACCAGGTGTCGTGGATGCCCGACGGCGAAACCCTGGTAGTGGCCAACGGCGGCATTCGCACCGAAGCCGAAAGCCGCGTGGAGATGAACCTCGACGCCATGGAACCGAGCCTGGTGCTGATGCACCGCGATGGCACGTTGATCAGCAAGGAAGCTCTGGGCCAGCAGATGAACAGCGTGCGCCACATGGGTATCGCCAGCGACGGGACCATCCTCACCGGGCAGCAGTTCATGGGGCCGTCTCAGGAGCGTTCCGAACTGCTCGCGATCAAACGCCCGGGGCAACCTTTCGTGGCTTTCCCGGTGGCCGACGAGCAACTGCACGCCATGGGGCACTACACCGCCAGCGTTGCGGTGCACAGCGAACTGCGCCTGGTGGCGCTGACCGCTCCGCGAGGCAACCGCTTCTTTATCTGGGACATGGACAGCTTTGAGCTGCGCCTGGACGGGCCGCTGCAGGACTGTGCCGGCGTGGGCGCGGTGGCGGACGGGTTTGTCGTGACGTCGGGCCAGGGCCGTTGCCGTTTCTACGATTGCCGTCAGAAACAGTTGGTTGCAAAACCGCTGGAATTGCCGGCAGGGCTCTGGGACAACCATCTCCACCTGATCTGAAATGCTCGTCTGGCAGGAGCCGGTTGCCGGCCCCTGCCAGTGTTTTATCTGTCAACACTACCGGGTGGAAACCCCTCCATACTCGGAGTAATGTTCCGAGCTTGTCGGCCCCCCCTCTGTCTCAGGTTTTCCAAGGAAACGGAATATGCTGCGCCGTCGCATGCTGATCATGTTGGGTGTTGTCCTGTTAATCGTCCTGCTGCTGGGGGGCTACAAGGCCTTTTCCATCTATCAGCAGATTCAGGGCTTCTCCAAACCCAAGCCCCCCGTGAGCGTGGCCGTCGCCGTGGCGACCGAGCAGCCCTGGCAGCAACGCTTGCCGTCGGTGGGTACGCTCAAGGCTTTGCAGGGGGTCAACCTGAGCCTGGAGATCGCAGGGACGGTCAAGGACGTGCAGTTCGCTTCAGGGCAGAAGGTCAAGGCCGGGCAACCCCTGGTGCAACTGGACAGCGCCGTGGAAAGCGCCTTGCTCGAAACCGCCCAGGCCGACCTGGGCCTGGCCCAACTGGATTACGGTCGCGGCAGCCAACTGGTGGGCAGCCAGGCGATCTCCAAAGGCGAGTTCGACCGCCTCTCCGCGCAACTGCAGAAGAACAAGGCCACGGTCAACCAACTCAAGGCCTCCCTGGCGAAAAAACACATTGTCGCGCCATTCAGCGGCACCATCGGCATTCGCCAGGTGGACGTGGGCGACTACCTGGCCAGCGGCACGGTGATCGCCACCCTGCAAGACATCAGCAGCCTCTACGTCGACTTCTTTATCCCCGAGCATTCGGTGCCCAAGGTCGCCCTCGGCCAGGCCGTACAGGTGGAAGTCTCGGCCTACCCGGGCCAGCAGTTCCCCGGCACTGTCAGCGCGATCAACCCCAAGGTGGAGAGCACCACGCGCAATGTGCTGGTCCGCGCCACCCTGGCCAATCCGGACGGCAAGCTGCTGCCCGGCATGTTCACCAGCCTTGAAGTGCTGCTGCCCAACCCGACCGCGCAGATCGTGGTGCCTGAAGGCGCCATGACCTACACCCTTTACGGCAACTCGGTATACGCCGTGGCCCAGAAAAAAACCGCGAATGGCGACGTGGAAAAAGACGCCCATGGCCAGCCCGTACTGATCGCCGAACGGCGTTTTGTGGAAACCGGCGAACGTCGGGGCGGCCTGGTACTGGTGAGCAAGGGCTTGAAAGCCGGTGAGCAGGTGGTCAGCGCCGGTCAGCTCAAACTGGACAACGGCACCCCGATTGCCATCAGCCCGGACAAAAACCTGCCGGCAGGGCACTGAGCCATGAAGTTCACAGACGTTTTTATCCGCCGCCCCGTATTGGCCATGGTGGTCAGCCTGCTCATCGTACTGCTGGGTTTCCAGGCCTACAGCAAGTTGCCGCTGCGCCAGTACCCGAACATGGAAAACGCCCTGATCACGGTGACCACCGCCTACCCCGGCGCCAACGCCGAGACCATCCAGGGCTATATCACCCAGCCGTTGCAACAGAGCCTGGCCAGCGCCGAAGGGATCGACTACATGACCTCGGTGAGTCGCCAGAATTTCTCGGTGATTTCCATCTATGCGCGCATCGGCTCCAACAGCGACCGGCTGTTCACCGAGTTGCTGGCCAAGGCCAACGAGGTCAAGAACAAGCTGCCCCAGGACGCCGAAGACCCGGTGCTGAGCAAGGAAGCCGCCGACGCCTCGGCACTGATGTACATCAGCTTCTCCAGCCAGGAACTGAACAACCCGCAGATCACCGACTACCTGTCACGGGTCATCCAGCCCAAGCTTGCGACCCTGCCCGGCATGGCCGAAGCGGAAATCCTGGGCAATCAGGTATTCGCCATGCGTATCTGGCTGGACCCGGTCAAGCTCGCCGGTTTCGGCTTGAGCGCCAGCGATATCAGCGATGCGGTACGTCGCTACAACTTCCTCTCCGCCGCCGGTGAGCTGAAGGGCGAACTGGTGGTCACCAGTATCAATGCCAACACCGACCTCAAGTCGGCCGAAGCCTTTGGTGCGATCACGGTCAAGACCGATGGCGACAGCCGCGTGTTGCTGCGGGATGTGGCACGGGTGGAAATGGGCGCGGAGAACTACAACGCAATCAGCTCGTTTGGCGGCACGCCGTCGGTGTACATCGGCATCAAGGCCACGCCCAGCGCCAACCCGCTGGACGTGATCAAGGAAGTGCGCAAGATCATGCCGGAGCTGGAGTCCCAGTTGCCGCCCAACCTCAAGGCGGAAATTGCCTACGACGCCACGCTGTTTATCCAGGCGTCCATCAACGAGGTGGTCAAGACACTGTTCGAAGCCGTGCTGATCGTGATCGTGGTGGTGTTCCTGTTCCTCGGCGCCCTGCGCTCGGTGGTGATCCCGGTGATCACCATCCCGCTGTCGATGATCGGCGTGCTGTTTTTCATGCAACTGATGGGCTACTCCATCAACTTGCTGACCCTGCTCGCGATGGTGCTGGCCATCGGTCTGGTGGTGGACGATGCGATCGTGGTGGTGGAGAACATCCATCGCCACATCGAAGAAGGTAAGACACCGCTGGATGCCGCACTGGAAGGTGCCCGGGAAATCGCCCTGCCGGTGGTGTCGATGACCATCACCCTGGCGGCGGTGTATGCGCCCATCGGTTTTCTCGAAGGTCTCACCGGAGCGCTGTTCAAGGAGTTCGCCCTGACCCTGGCCGGGGCGGTGATCATTTCCGGCATCGTGGCCCTGACGTTGTCGCCGATGATGTGTGCACTGCTGTTGCGCCATGACGAGAACCCATCGGGGCTGGCCCACCGCCTGGACCTGATTTTCGACAGCCTCAAGCGCCGCTACCAAAGCATGCTGCACGGCACGTTGAACACCCGCCCGGTGGTGATCGTGTTCGCCCTGATCGTGCTGTGCCTGATCCCGGTGTTCCTCAAGTTCACCCAGTCACAGCTCGCACCGGACGAAGACCAGGGCATCATCTTCATGATGGCCAGCGCCCCGCAGCCCGCCAACCTGGAATACCTCAACACCTACACCGACGAGTTCATCAAGATCTTCAAGGAGTTCCCCGAGTACTACTCGTCGTTCCAGATCAACGGTTTCAACGGTGTTCAGTCGGGCATCGGCGGTTTCCTGCTCAAGCCGTGGAACGAGCGCAGTCGCACTCAAATGCAGATCCTGCCCCAGGTGCAAAACCGCCTGGAGCAGATTCCCGGCCTGCAAGTGTTCGGCTTCAACCTGCCGTCCCTGCCGGGTACCGGTGAAGGCTTGCCATTCGGCTTTGTAATCAACACCGCCAACGACTATGAGTCGTTGCTGGACGTGGCCAACCGTGTGAAGAAACGCACCATGGAGTCGGGCAAGTTCGCATTCCTCGACATTGACCTGGCGTTCGACAAACCCGAAGTGGTGGTGGATATCGACCGCGCCAAGGCCGCGCAGATGGGCGTGTCGATGCCGGACCTCGGCAGCACCCTGGCGACGCTGCTGGCGGAAGCGGAAATCAACCGTTTTACCCTCGACGGACGCAGCTACAAGGTCATCGCCCAGGTCGAGCGCGCCTACCGCGACAATCCCGACTGGCTGAACAACTACTACGTGAAAAATGCCAAGGGCGAACTGCTGCCGTTGTCGACCCTGATCACCCTCAGCGACCGCGCACGCCCCCGGCAGTTGAACCAGTTCCAGCAACTGAACTCCGCGCTGATCTCCGGCGTTCCGCTGGTGAGCATGGGTGAGGCGATCAGCACCGTACGCCAGATTGCCGACGAAGAAGCGCCCCCGGGCTACGCCTACGATTACAGCGCCTCGTCCCGGCAATATATCCAGGAGGGCAGCGCGCTTTGGGTGACGTTCGGGCTGGCACTGGCGATTATCTTCCTGGTGCTGGCTGCACAGTTCGAGAGCTTCCGCGACCCGCTGGTGATCCTGGTAACGGTCCCGCTGTCGATCTGCGGCGCACTGATCCCGCTGTTCCTGGGCTGGTCAACGATGAATATCTACACCCAGGTGGGGCTGGTGACACTGATCGGGTTGATCAGCAAGCACGGGATCCTGATCGTCGAATTTGCCAACCAGTTGCGCAAGGACAAGGGCCTGTCACCCCGGCAGGCGGTTGAAGAAGCGGCGGCGATTCGTCTGCGTCCGGTATTGATGACCACCGCCGCGATGGTATTCGGCATGGTGCCGCTGATTCTCGCCAGCGGCGCCGGCGCCGTCAGTCGGTTCGATATCGGTACGGTGATCGCGACGGGAATGTCCATCGGCACACTGTTTACGCTGTTTGTCTTGCCTTGCGTCTATACCTTGCTGGCCAAGCCGGACAAACCAGCCGCCGTTTGAGACACCCACGCGAAAAAAGGGCCTTGCATCGCAAGGCCCTTTTCTGGGGGTTTCAATAGTTTCAACTTTGCGGCCTCAACCCTTGAGACATTCCAAACATGAACAGCAACAGCTCGTGATCGGGCTTGGCCGCCACACCAACCTTGGCCACGCGTGGCAGCAGGCATTGCCCGCTACCTTGCGCCGCGCTGAGCACTTGGGTGCGAGGCAGTTCCCATGCCGCCAGGCTCAGGGCGGCAACGCCCAAAGCCCCCAGCAGGAACAAACCTCGTGCTATTTCTAGCTTCATCTGGTTAAACCCTTGATAGCGCTGCCAAACGCCGTCTCGTAAAAGTAGCTGAGTTTTTTCCAGTCAGTGTCGTTCCACGACGAATGGCGACGCAGTTGCAGCATGTCGTGGGAAGCGGCCCGATAAGCGGTCAAGCGTTGGCGGCACTTTTCAAAATCCAGCAGCGCCACTTCCACATTGGCCGAATCGCCCTCGCCGGTCACCCGCACAAAGATATGCTTGATGTACAGGCAACCGTGCTGCCAGCGCCCTCGGTGCATGCGCGCCAGGGTCGAAGCCAACTCCTTGAGCAAGCGCTCGTGCACCTGTTCGCCATACTGTTCACGGCCACCGGCGGCGTACCAGTTTTCGATTTCGTCGAAACCGTCCAGCGCGGCCGTGACCAGCAACGCCTTCCACTGATGCTGCGGGTCGCGGCGGGCCTCGCAGAACACCAGTTCCGGCACCCGCACGTCCAGCAAACGCAAGCCCCTCAAGGCATCTCGTTCGCGCAGAACGGTGGGGCGACCGAAAGGGTGGAGCCAACTGCGGTAGATGTGTCCGGTCTGGCGCTTGCTGTAGAGCAGGCGGCCATTGGGGCCCTTCACCCGCTGTACCCCACTCTCGCCACCGCGTCGGCGGTTGGGCTCCTCGACCCATTCACCCTGCTGACGCCAGAAATAATCGAATCGTTCTTCAGGAGCTACGTGACTGCCTGCTACGCCTTCAAATGCCATCCTGTTACCTCTTACGCAATACATACACTCGCCACATGGCGTAGAGCGGTATGAAGTCCAGGGATTCCTGAACACGGAAACCGGCTTGCTCGAACTCTGCCTCAACAGTAGCAGCCGGTAACACAAACCGGTTTTGGTAACCTTCCTGCTCACCTTTTTCGCGACGACGCGCCTCGGCGCGCTTGCGTTTCCAGGCCTTGAAATTGCCGTCCACCCACAACGAAAGGATCACACTGTCGCGGGTGACACGCTGAAACTCCCGCAGAATCGCCAGCCGGTGCGCTGGGTCACCAATGTGGTGCATCAGGCGCATGCAGAAAATGCTGTCGACCGAGTTATCCGGCAAGTTGATATCAAAGGCTGACGTGTGCAAGGGCCGTACCCGTTTCACCACTTCCGCCGGTTGGGCGGCCGTGGCGACCTTGAGCATCGACTCCGAATTGTCGGCGCCGATGATCATGCGGTTGGGCTTTTCGGCCAGCAGCGGCCAGAAACGTCCGGCCCCGCAGGGCAAGTCCAGCACCAGGCCAGGCTCGCCGGCCATGGCCAGCGCGCCGCGCGCCAATTGCTCGTCGCGTTTGTGGGACAACCGGCGTGCCAGATTGTCCTGATGTTTGAGCAAATATTTTTGCGCGTGCTGATCGTCGTACTTTTCGGAAAATTCGAGCTTGGTCGGGGTAGACATCAACGGATCTCCAGTTGCTGATGCCTACCACCTTAAATTTCGAACTGTGATCAACAGGTCAACCAGTTGTGAAAATCTTGTCCTGTCCAATCCCATACATTTCAAGACTTTACAGATACAAGCAGTGGCCTGGGGCCATCTTCGCCGAAAAGCGGGGGATCTGCCGCAGGATAGCGGCAGGCAGACCGGTCAGGCGTTGACCTGACTCAACTCGACATGAAAGCGGCAACCATTGGGCTCCATGGTACTGAGACTGACGCTCCAGCCCTGGTTTTCGCAGATGCGCTGAACCAGGGACAGGCCCAGGCCCAAGCCCTCGCCGCGCTTCTCATTGCCTCGCACGAAGGGTTCGAACATGGCTTCGCGCTTGTCTTCGGGGATGCCTACGCCGCTGTCCTCGACCACAAAACCACTCGGTTCCAGGGTGAGGCGGATAAACCCCTGCTCGGTGTAGTGCAAGGCGTTGCGCAGCAGGTTGCCCATTACGGCATGCAGGAAGGTGGCGTTGTAACGCGTATCCAGCGGGGTGCCCGGCTGATAGATCAACTCAAGCCCCTTGCGCTCGATGGGGTCCCGCCAGATGCCGAGCAAATCGTCGGCCACCTGCACGAGGCTGACCTGCGGCGACATGGTGCCGTCATCATGCTCGGCACGGGCCAGCATGAGGAAGGTTTGCACCAGTTCGCGCATTTCCTCGCTGGCACGGGCGATCCGCTCCACCTGTTTGCGCCCGCGCTGATCGATGGCCGGGTTTTCCAGCAGCAGCTCACAGGAACTGGCCAGCACCATCAGGGGGGTGCGCAACTCATGGCTCACATCGCTGGTAAACAGCTGTTCGCGGGACAGCGCCTGCCGCAACCGACCCAGGGTAGCGTCAAACGCCACAGCCAGCTCGCCCACCTCATCCGCCGCATAGTCGGGCGCCAGGGGCGGCGCCAGACCCAGCAACTGATCGCGATGACGCACCTGGCGGGCCAGACGCACCACCGGCGCCATCACCTTGCGCGCCAATACCCAACCGAGGAACACCGCCAGCGCCAGGCTGAGCACGAAGCCCACCAGCACCACGGCAAACAGCACGCGCTCGCGTTCCTCGAAATCGCTCTGGTCTTGCAGCAGCACATAGCGGCGGCCATCCACTACTTCGACCATGGCGTGGTACGACAGCGCTTCGCGAAACACCTCATGAAACCCCGGCTCCAGGTGCCGCAGGTCCTTGGGCAATTCGAAATCCCCACGGCCACCGCTGAAGTAGAACAACTGGTCCGGCTCGGGTCGGTGGCTCCAGTCCTCCACGCTGTCCATCAGCAGCAAGCGTTGCAGGTCGCCGCCCAGGCCTGCGGAAATCAGTTTTTCTTCCACCAGGTGCACCGTCGCGACGATCCCCATCGCGAAGGCCCCGGCCACCAGCGCACTCATCAGCGCAAAGGCGATGATGATCCGCTGGGCAAGGCTTTGCTTAAACTCCATCGCGGCCCTCGGCCAGGCGATAACCCACGCCGTGCACCGTGTGCAGCAACGGTTTGGCGAATGGCTTGTCGATCACTTGGCGCAATTGGTGAACGTGGCTGCGCAGGCTGTCACTGTCCGGGCAATCATCGCCCCACAGGGCCTCTTCAAGGATTTCGCGGCGCAGCACATGAGGACTCTTTTGCATCAGCACCGCCAGCAACTTCAGCCCCACCGGGTTGAGCCTGAGCAGTCGCCCTTCGCGGGTGACTTCCAGGGTGTCCAGGTCATAACTCAGGTCGGCCACCTGCAACGTGCGGCGCCCACCGCCCTGGGCACGACGCAGCACCGCTTCGATGCGCGCGGCCAGCTCCGACAAGGCAAACGGCTTGAGCAGGTAGTCATCGGCGCCGGACTTGAAGCCCTGCAGCCGGTCATCCAACTGGTCACGGGCGGTAAGCATGATCACTGGCGTGTCACGGCGTGCGTCTTCGCGCAGACGCTTGCACAGGGTGTAACCATCGATACCGGGCAGCATGATGTCGAGTACGATCAAGTCGTAATGCTCGGTCGCCGCCAGGTGCAAGCCCGACAAACCGTCCTGCGCACAGTCCACGGTGTAGCCTTTGAGCCCCAGGTAATCCGCCAGGTTGGCCAGAATATCGCGGTTGTCTTCAACCAATAGAATTCGCATGGGCATTGTCTCCGTACGCAGTAACGGCTGTGATGGCTCGCGCAGCTTAAGGGCAAGTGTGGCTCAGGGATAGACCTGTGCGGCTTGCCGATAAGTATTTTCAACCAACTTTCGAAATTGACGAGATTTTCACTATAGCTTCACACCCTGACGACAGCGCACGCGCGAACATTCACTCCAAACACACGGCGCTTGCCTCGCCCCGGGCAAGCGCGTGACACTTGCGCCCTTCCTCCGGCAACGACGCTTCGTTCATGCCTGAAACCCTGCTACTGATTGAAGATGACCGCCCTTTGGCCGCGCTGACGGCCGAGTTCCTGCGTGCCGAAGGTTTTACCGTTGCGGTGGAGCACCGTGGTGATCGCGCCGCCCAGCGTATCCGCGACGAACAGCCGGCGCTGCTGATCCTGGATGTGATGCTGCCGGGCATCGACGGTTTCACCCTGTGCCGGCAGATTCGCGACAGCTACCCCGGGTTGATCCTGATGATGACGGCGCTGGATGAAAACGCCGAACAGCTCACCGGGTTCAACCTCGGGGCCGACGACTACGTGGTCAAACCCGTCGACCCATTGCTGTTGCTGGCACGGATCCGTTCGTTGTTGCGCCGCCACCCGCAGGCACCGCGAACGGTGTATCAGTGGGGCGGCTTCAAGCTGGAACTCGACAGCCATCTGGCCTGGCTCGACGAAACCCCGTTGCAGTTCTCGGTTGCCGAGTTCGAACTGCTGGCGATCTTCGCCCGCCACCGGGGTGTACTGCTCACCCGGGAAAAACTCCTGCAAAGTCTGCGCGGCCTGGCCTACGACGGGCTCAACCGCTCCATCGATATGCGCGTGTCACGCCTGCGCAAAAAACTGATGAGCCTGGCATGCCCGGTGACCATCCAGACCATCACTGCCCAAGGCTACCTGTTCGTCGAAATCCCCCAGGGAGCCGCACATGTTGAGTAAGGTGCGCCCATGGATGGCCGGCGTGACAGGTGTTGCCTGGGCGGGTGTGACGTTTTATCTGCTGTGGCTGTGCGCCAACGCGGCGGTGTATATCGGCGACTACAGCTTTTTGCGCTTGATGGCCGGGCCGGCATATCTGGTGGCGCAGGAGATCAGGGACCTGCCGCCCGAGGAACGCGAAACCCACATGGAAGCGCTGCGTACGCGCTTCCAGTACCCGTTGACGCTGGTGGCGATGGAAGACCTCGAGCTGCCACCGGAAGCGTTGGTGATGCTCAAGCACCAGCAGCCGGCGCAGAACAGCGATGAAGACACCACCTATTTTCCGCTGGACGATGAAACCTTGATCCAGTTCGGCCCGATGTGGAGTACGGCCACCGCCAAGGACCTGGTGCAACTGCCTGTCTATTGGGTGACGGCAGCCGTGGCAAGCCTGCCCCTGGTGATGCTGATGTGGGCCGCCGCACGCTCACATCTCAAACGGCGCACCGATCTCGCGGCGCTCAACCAATGCCTGGCGACCCTGGCGCACGCGCCCAATGCTTTGCTACCGCCCTTGGACAAGGAATGGACGCCGTTGCTGGTGACCTTGCAACAGCATGCCCAGGCGATCAGCGCCATGAACGATCGCCATCGAGAAGTCTCCCAGGCAGTGTCCCACGAACTGCGCACGCCCCTGGCACGCATGCGTTTTGCCCTGACGCTATTGGGAAAAAGCGAGGATCTGGCCACTCGCACCCGCTTGCAGGAGCGCCTGCAAACCGACGTCGAAGAACTTGAAGCCCTGGTGCGCGCCAGCCTGGCCTTTGCACGGCTGGCCAGTGCGCCTGCCGACCTGCACCACGAACCGATCAACCTGCGCGACTGGCTGTATCAGGAGTTTGCCCTGCTGGACGGGCATCATCGACGGCTGAGCCTGGACACCGAACCCGCGCACCTGGAACTGATCGGCGACCGCGCGCTGCTTCACCTGATTGTGCGTAACTTGCTGAGCAATGCCATCACCTACGCCCGCGATCAGGTGTGCGTCAGCGCCAGTTATCAGGGTGAACAGCATCTGGTGCTGCATGTGGACGACGACGGCCCCGGGGTGCTGGCAGAGAACCGCGAAAAAATCTTCGAGCCCTTTGTGCGACTCTCCCAGGGTGGCGACGAGCCCGGCGGCTTCGGCCTGGGCTTGGCGTTGGCCAAACGCGCCACCCAGTGGCACCGTGGCGAACTGTCGGTCAGCCGCAGCCCCCTGGGCGGCGCACGCATGAGCCTGGTCCTGCCGCTGCGCCCCTCCTAGGCTGCGTGTTACAGCCTGTGACAGCCAGGCGCCTGAGCTGCTCGTAACCTCCCCAGCTGAATTTCAGGTTGGAGAGCCCACCCATGCGTCCCTCGAAGCAGCCTTTGTCAGGGCTGGTACTGTCGCTGAGCATCGCTGCCGGCGCATTACTCGCAGGCCCGGCTTCGGCGTTTAGCCAGGCCACGCCGTATTACCCTGGTTCGATCAGGCCCAATCACCTTTCCCAGGTGATCATGGACCATCAACTGCTCATGTTTTATCGCGCATGGAAGGCGCTTTACCTGTCCACCGAATGCGGCGACGGCCGATATTTCGTCAAAGTCAACGCCGATGGCAAGCCAGTCGGCGGGGGCAGCGCCCCCGAAACCATCACCGTTTCCGAAGCCCATGGCTACGGCATGTTGCTCAGCGTGATGATGGCGGGCGAAGACCCCGACGCCCGGAAAGTCTTCGATGGCATGGTGCGCTACTTCGAGGATCACCCGGCCAAGTCAGACCCGGGGTTGATGGCCTGGAACCAGGTAAAAGGGTGCACCAACGCCACGGGCCGCTTCCGTGGCGAAGCCAGTGCCACGGACGCCGATCTGGACATCGCTTACGCCTTGTTGCTGGCGGACAAGACCTGGGGCAGCGACGGCGCGATCGACTATCGACGCCATGCCAACAGTGTGCTGGCCGCCATCCTCAAACACGAAGTGCACCCACGCACCCATCACTTGATGCTCGGCGACTGGGCGGGAATGGACGGTGACCTTGAGCTGGAATACACCACACGCACTTCGGACTTCATGCAATCGCACCTCTACAGCTTTTATGAAATGACCGGCGACAAGCGCTGGCGAGCGGTGCGCGACAAAACCTATTCGATCATCGATACCTTCACCCAGCGCTACACGCCCGACAGCGCACTGGTACCGGACTTCATCAGCCTCCTCGCCACTGGCCCCACGCCTGCACGCGCCGAACTGCTGGAAGACAAACATGATGGTGACTACGCGTGGAATGCCGCCCGCTACCCTTGGCGCATCGGCCTGGATTACCTGATGTACGGGGACACCAGGGCCCTGCACACCCTGACCACATTCAATCATTGGGCTCGCACCACCACCCCACTGATGCTGGCTCGCGGTATGACTTTCAAGAAGCTGCTGCGGCGTGGGCCGCTCGGCTGAACGGTTCAAGGCGCATAAAAAAACCCCGCCTGCATCGCTGCAGGCGGGGTTTTTCAGTACAGGGGTAAGGCTGGCTTACATCATGCCGCCCATGCCACCCATGCCGCCCATGTCTGGCATGCCGCCGCCAGCTGGAGCATCTTTCTTCGGTGCTTCAACGATTCCGACTTCGGAGGTGATCAGCAAGCTGGCAACCGAAGCAGCTGCCTGCAGTGCAGAACGGGTCACCTTGGTTGGGTCCAGGATGCCCATTTCGATCATGTCGCCGTATTCGCCGGTCGCGGCGTTGTAACCGAAGTTACCTTGGCCGTTCTTGACTTCGTTGACGACAACGCTTGGCTCGTCGCCACTGTTGGCAGCGATCTGACGCAGCGGTGCTTCAACAGCGCGACGCAGCACAGCGATACCGACGTTCTGATCGGCGTTGTCGCCTTTCAGTTCCTTGATGGAAGACAGAGCACGGATCAGCGCAACGCCACCGCCAGGCACCACGCCTTCTTCAACGGCTGCACGGGTAGCGTGCAGGGCGTCTTCAACGCGGGCTTTCTTCTCTTTCATTTCAACTTCGGAACCCGCACCCACCTTGATCACTGCAACGCCGCCGGACAGCTTGGCCAGACGCTCTTGCAGTTTTTCACGGTCGTAGTCCGAGGAAGTCTCGGCAACCTGGGCACGGATCTGAGCGATACGGCCTTCGATGTCGACTTGAACGCCAGCACCGTCAACGATGATGGTGTTTTCCTTGGACAGGGTTACACGCTTGGCGCTGCCCAGGTTTTCCAGGGTAGCGCTTTCCAGGCTCAGGCCGATCTCTTCGGAGATGACGGTACCGCCGGTCAGAACGGCGATGTCCTGCAGCATGGCCTTGCGACGGTCGCCGAAGCCTGGGGCCTTGACGGCGGCAACTTTGACGATGCCACGCATGTTGTTCACAACCAGCGTTGCCAGGGCTTCGCCTTCAACGTCTTCAGCGACGATCAGCAGTGGGCGGCCAGCTTTGGCAACCGCTTCCAGCACAGGCAGCATTTCGCGGATGTTGGAGATCTTTTTGTCGACCAGCAGGATCAGCGGGCTGTCCAGCTCGGCAACCATGGTGTCTGGCTTGTTGACGAAGTACGGGGACAGGTAGCCACGGTCGAACTGCATGCCTTCAACGACCGACAGTTCGTTTTCCAGGCCAGTGCCTTCTTCAACGGTGATCACGCCTTCCTTGCCGACTTTTTCCATGGCTTCGGCAATGATGTCGCCGATGGAGTTGTCGGAGTTGGCGGAAATGGTGCCGACCTGCGCGATGGCCTTGCTGTCAGCGCAAGGCTTGGACAGGTTTTTCAGCTCTTTGACGATGGCCAGGGTGGCCTTGTCGATGCCGCGCTTGAGGTCCATCGGGTTCATGCCGGCAGCGACGGCTTTCAGGCCTTCGTTGACGATCGACTGGGCCAGAACGGTGGCGGTGGTGGTACCGTCGCCGGCGTCATCGTTGGCACGGGAGGCAACGTCTTTGACCAGCTGCGCGCCCATGTTTTCGAAACGGTCTTCCAGTTCGATTTCTTTGGCGACGGAAACGCCGTCCTTGGTGATGGTCGGAGCGCCGAAGCTCTTCTCGATGATCACGTTACGGCCTTTCGGGCCCAGGGTCGCTTTTACTGCGTCAGCCAGAACGTTGACACCAACGAGCATTTTCTTGCGGGCGGAATCGCCGAATTTAACGTCTTTAGCAGCCATGATCGATAATCCTTAAATACTTTGGAGTAACGGCAAAATGAGCGGGGAAATCAGCCTTCCAGTACAGCGAGAATCTCGTTCTCAGCCATGACCAGCAGGTCTTCGCCGTCAACTTTCACGGTGTTGCTGCCGGAGTAAGGGCCGAATACAACCTTGTCACCGACTTTGACGGCCAGAGCACGCACTTCACCGTTTTTCAGGGTTTTGCCCGGGCCGGCAGCGACGATCACACCGTGGTTGGCTTTTTCAGCAGCCGAACCTGGCAGAACGATCCCGCCGGCGGTTTTCTTTTCTTCTTCGCTGCGCTTGATAACGACGCGGTCGTGCAGAGGACGAAGCTTGCTCATTGTCGATCTCTCCTAATTGTGTTTTTCATCGGCCGGAGTCATTACCGGCGGGTTGTTATCCGGCTGTGCCGGTCGCGGTTCGCCGAGCGAAACGCGGAAGTCTGTTCGGTGTCGCCACCAGAAACCTTGCGGTGACCGATACATAAGGGCGCATAAGCTTATTACAAGGGGGCCCGGCAGATTTTTTTGTAGCGTATGGGGGTAAAAGCAACACGGCACCTCGAGGTGCCGTGCCAATGCAGCGATTATTTGCTGTCGCGGTGTTCGAACTCGCCTTCGATCACATCGCCTTCGCGCTCCAGGGGCTGGCGCGGAGCCGGGCCACCCCGGGGTTGCAGGTCGTCGGCGAACGCGCGCTGACGGATAGCGGCCTCTTCGGCGCGTTGGCGCATCTTGCCGGCCAGCAGTTTGCGGGTGAACGGCAGCAGCATGACCAGGCCGACCACATCGCTGATGAAGCCCGGCAAGATCAGCAAGCCGCCGGCCAGGGCCATCATCAGGCCTTCAAGCATGGTCTGTGCGGGCAATTCGCCGCGGTTCAGGCTCTCACGGGCTCGCAGCGCCGTGGCCAGGCCGGCGACGCGCAGCACCAGCACGCCGAGCATCGAGCCGAGAATGATCAGCAACAGGGCCGGGAAAAACCCGATCGCACCGCTGACTTGAACGAATACGAACAGCTCCAACACCGGGAACAGCAGAAAGAGCAACAAAAAAGGGCGCATCAAATGGTTCCTCAACGCAAGAATGCCTTGCCAGTCCACCTTAGATGACGTCGCCGTTTCGTGAATTCAAGCGTCGGCAGACGCTTTTTTCGGCCAGACCTCGGCGCGGGCCAATGAAACCAGGGCTTCGCGCACTTGTGTCGGCGTGTTGCAAGGCTCTGCAAACGGTAGCCAGTGCAGCGCCTGGCCAATACGCAGGTGCATGCCTTCACTGTCAATGCCCGCCAGTTGTGCCGCCTCGCGGGTTGGCAGGCCGGCCAGGTCGACGTAATGGGCGATGGCCTTGGCGTGGTCGCTGTTCATGTGCTCGACCATGCTCAGCTCGGCCTTGCCGGCGAAGGGGTTGGCCAGGGTCAGTTGGTCGACCCAATGGATCGCTCCAAACCCGCCGATATAACGGTGGCGCACCGGCTTGAGCACCCAGAAATCAAAATCGTGGGCCTTGTGGTAGTTGGCCGACTCCGGGAAATAACGGTAATAGCGCTCGGCGGCCGCCTCGATGGCTGCCGCTTCTTCCAGCTTTTCGGCCTCGGCCAGGTAGGTCAGCCGCCCCACCGCCTGCACATCATCCGCCTCGCGCTCCCCCACCAGCAGTGAACACTTGGGGTCTTTCAGCAGGTTATGGGTGTGCTGGGCAATGCGGCTGATCAGAATCAGAGGGCGGCCTTGATCGTCCAGGCAATAGGGCACGACCGAGCCGAAAGGAAAGCCGGGCATGGCTTTGGACAATGTGGACAGCGCCCCACGGTATTCCTTGAGCAACAGCTCTCGGGCGTTCTTGGCAACCTGTGTGCTCAACCTGTGACTCCTCGGGTGTTCAGCCGCCCATGGCATATGGGAATGGATCTCAACACAAGGTAATCAATATCGGTGAGGGTTGCCAAGCGCGTTTTATCCGGCCTGGTTACCAGGCCACGCCAAAGCCCGCGGTGTAACGGGTCTTGCTCAAGCTGCTGTCCGAGTCGCCACTGATAATGTCGCGCTCGGCCTTGAGGTTGAGCGAGGCCCATTCGGTGACTTTGTAGCGCAGGCCCATCTCCGCATCGAGGGAATAGTCGACGGAGCCGCCAATGGGTTTGCCCAGTTCACCGGTGGTGAAGAACTCGACGGTCTTGCCCACCAGGTAGCGGTTGTAGTTCCACTTCATGGCTACGGAGTAGAAGTTTTCCTTGCCGCCGTCGGAGTATTCGTAATCGGTACGGTTGACCAGCGAACCGAGGGAGAACGCGCCCAGCTCATCATCCCAGAACTGGTAGCCGGGACCGGTACCCACGGTGCGCTGACGTGACAGGTCTTCCACCTTGTCGCGTTTGTAGGTCAAGCGGCCCTGCCAGAACCAGTGTTCGGTGAGGAACCGGTCCAGGTCGTATTCCAGGGCCCAGTTGTCGGTGGTGGTGACATCGTCCTGGAACTCACGGTTGTATTCACCCTGGCCAGTGTGACGCCATTGGCCATGACGGGCGGTGGTCTTGAAGTCGATGTCGTAGTCGTTGGTGTCTTTTTCGGCGCGTTTATAGTCCAGCGCCAGGTCGACGTTACCCTTCCATACCAGGTCTTCGATCACCGGTTTTGGCTTGATGATCTGCTGGATGCTCGCCAGCTCGACGGTCTTGGGCGCCTCGCCATTGGCCAGCACCACCTTGCCATCCTCCGCGGCTTTGAGGGACTTGGCCTTCTCGCCCGTGTACGCATCCTGCTTGACCAGCAGTTCCTGGTCGCTTTCCAACGTTTTCACCTGCTTCCAGTCGATGGGAATGGCACCCGCGTAGTCGGTCTGGACCAACAGCTTGCCGCCGTCGAAGACCTTGATCTTGCCGGTCAGGCGGTCACCGTTCTTCAACCAGACGGTATCGGCAAGCAAGGGCGTGGAGGCGCTGAACACAGCGAAGCACAGCAGGGTTCTGGACAACATAAGCAGATTCGGGGCTCGAGTTTGACAAAAAAGAAGGCATTATCGTGTTAGATGGCGCCTCAGGAAGGACTGACTCAAGGATTAGGGTTGAGTTCCCCTTTCATTACGATGCTTACAGACGTTTCTTACAAAAATGCCGACGTTTCAGACGGATGCCCCACAGTGAACCCATCAGCAGAAACCCCGCAAAGCCCCGCCGAGATGCGCCGCACGGCGTTGTACCTGACATTGGCCCAAGTGCCCGAGGGGTGCGTGGTGAGTTATGGCGAGCTGGCCCAACTTGCCGGTCTGGGCCGCGCGGCGCGCTGGGTGGGACGTACCTTGAGCCAGTTGCCCGAGGACACCCGACTGCCCTGGCACCGGGTGCTGGGTGCCGGCGGTCGGATAAGCCTGCCCGTGGGCACGGTTTCGGGGGACGAGCAACGCGCGCGCTTGCGCAGTGAAGGCGTGACAGTACGGAACAATCGTGTGGATATTCGGCGTCATGGCTGGCGCCCGGTAGAGCACAGCGGTTAGAGTGCGCGCTTTGTTTCCGTAAATCTGAGGCAGACTCCAGCCCATGCCCCGTAAAACCTGGCGCGCCGCGCTCGCCGCTTATGCCAGCCCCTCGACGTTAGTGCTGTTGTTGCTCGGCTTTGCCGCCGGCCTGCCTTATATGTTGGTGTTCTCGACGCTTTCGGTGTGGTTGCGCGAGGCGGGTGTGGCCCGCGAAACCATCGGTTATGCCAGCCTGATTGGCCTGGCATATGCCTTCAAGTGGGTCTGGTCGCCGCTGCTCGACCAATGGCGCCTGCCGCTGCTCGGTAAACTTGGGCGTCGCCGCTCCTGGTTGGTGCTCGCCCAGTCGCTTGTGATTCTCGGGTTGATCGGCATGGGCTTCTGCGACCCGCAGAAACACCTCTCCTGGCTGATCGCCATTGCCGTTATCGTCGCCTTCGCGTCCGCTACCCAGGACATCGCCGTCGACGCCTACCGCCTGGAAATCGCCGATGACAGCCGCCAGGCCGCCCTCGCCGCCAGCTATATGTCCGGTTATCGCATCGCAGCCCTGCTGGCTACCGCCGGTGCGCTGTTTTTCGCCGAGGGTTTCGGTTCCACCGGTTTCAACTATAAACACTCGGCCTGGACCGGCACCTACGTGCTGTTCGGCGTACTCATGGTGCCAGCCCTGCTGACCACCCTGTTCATGCGTGAACCCAATGTGCCGCTGCGCACCCAGTTGCAGGCAGGGCGCTACAGCTTCCTCCACCAATTGGTCTCGGTCTTCGTGCTGATCGTGCTGCTGGTGTCGGTACCGGCGACCTTTACCCAGCTGTACAACACCGATTTCGCCAGCGTGTTGTTCCACGGCGTCAGCCTGTGGGAACTGCTGATGGAAGACCGCGCCTTCCTGCGCGCCATTCTCTACATCACCCTCACCAGCCTGTGCCTGTCGGCCATGGGCCGTCGCGGGCTGGCGCCGGTGCTCACGCCGGTCAACGATTTTATCCTGCGCTATCGCTGGCAGGCGCTGCTGCTGCTGGGACTGATCGCGAGCTACCGCATGTCCGACACGGTCATGGGCGTGATGGCCAACGTGTTTTACATCGACCAGGGTTTTACCAAGGACCAGATCGCCGGGGTCAGCAAGATCTTCGGCCTGATCATGACCCTGCTCGGCGCCGGCATGGGCGGCCTGCTGATCGTGCGCTTCGGCATCCTGCCGATCCTGTTCATCGGCGGCGTGGCCTCAGCCGGCACCAACCTGCTGTTCGTGATGCTCGCCGACATGGGCCCGGATCTGCAGATGCTGATCTTCACCATTTCCCTGGACAACTTCAGCTCGGGCCTGGCCACCTCGGCCTTCGTGGCTTACCTCTCAAGCCTGACCAACCTCAAGTTCTCCGCCACCCAATACGCCCTGCTCAGTTCGATCATGCTGTTGCTGCCGCGCCTGATCGGCGGATATTCGGGGGTCATGGTGGAAAAGTTCGGCTATCACAACTTCTTCCTGATCACCTGCCTGCTGGGTGTGCCGACGTTGTTCCTGATTGCACTGCATTGGTTTCAGGAGCATCGGCGGGCGAAGTTGAATCCGCCCCAGGTTGACTGACACGCCTCGATCAATGTGGGAGCTGGCTTGCCTGCGATGCAGACGACGTGGTGTATCTGAAACACCACGGTGACCCCATCGCAGGCAAGCCAGCTCCCACAAAAACACCCCACGACCTCACGCCTGTACTCCGACGGCAACCGCCCGTACAATCCCAAGTCATTTCAAGTCCAAGCAACCGACAACGGCCTACCATGCGTACCAGTCAATATTTGCTCGCCACACAGAAAGAAACGCCTTCCGACGCGGTCGTGATCAGCCATCAGTTGATGCTGCGCGCCGGCATGATCCGCAAACTGGCCTCCGGCCTGTACACCTGGCTGCCCATGGGCCTCAAGGTAATGCGTAAGGTCGAAGCCATCGTTCGTGAAGAAATGAACGCTGCCGGCTCTCTGGAAGTGTTGATGCCGAGCACCCAACCGGCTGAACTGTGGCAGGAATCCGGGCGCTGGGAAGAGTACGGCCCTGAATTGCTGCGCTTCAAGGACCGTCATGGCCGCGACTTCTGCGCCGGCCCGACCCACGAAGAAGTGATCACCGACCTGATGCGCAACGAGCTGAGCAGCTACAAGCAGCTGCCGCTGAACCTGTATCAGATCCAGACCAAGTTCCGTGACGAAATTCGCCCACGCTTCGGCTTGATGCGCGGCCGCGAATTCATCATGAAGGACGCTTACTCGTTCCACGCCGACCAGGCGTCCCTGCAGGTCACCTACGACCGCATGCACACCGCCTACTGCAACGTGTTCACGCGCCTGGGCCTGAAATTCCGCCCGGTTGAAGCGGACAACGGCTCCATCGGCGGCGCCGGCTCCCACGAGTTCCATGTGCTGGCCGAATCCGGCGAAGACGATATCGTCTTCAGCAACGGCTCCGACTACGCGGCGAACATCGAGAAAGCCGAAGCCGTGCCACGGGAAACCTCCCGCGCGGCACCTGCCGAAGAGCTGCGCCTGGTGGACACCCCGGACACCAAAACCATCGCGGCCCTGGTGGAGAAGTTCAATCTGCCGATTGAAAAGACCATCAAGACCCTGATCGTGCGCGCCGAAGAAGAAGGCAAGCTGATCGCCCTGGTGATCCGTGGCGACCACGAGCTCAACGAAATCAAGGCTGCCCAGCAACCTGGCGTGGCCAGCCCGCTGGTCATGGCCACCGATGCCGAACTGCGCGACGCCATTGGTGCCGGTGCCGGTTCGCTCGGTCCACTGAACCTGCCGCTGCCGATCATCATCGACCGTTCGGTCGAACTGATGAGCGACTTCGGTATCGGCGCGAACATCGACGACAAGCACTACTTTGGCGTCAACTGGGAGCGCGACCTGCCGGTTCCGACCGTCGCCGACCTGCGTAACGTCGTGGCCGGTGACCCAAGCCCGGACGGCAAGGGCACGCTGGAAATCAAGCGCGGCATCGAAGTCGGGCACATCTTCCAGCTGGGCGACAAGTACAGCCAGGCGATGAAGTGCGAAGTACTGGGCGAAAACGGCAAGCCGATCACCCTGCAAATGGGTTGCTACGGCATTGGCGTGTCCCGCGTGGTCGCGGCTGCCATCGAGCAGAACAACGACGAGAAAGGCATCATCTGGAGCGACGCCCTGGCGCCGTTCCAGATCGCCCTGGTACCGCTGCGCTACGACAACGAGCAAGTGCGCGAAGCCACCGACAAACTGTATGCCGAACTGACGGCAGCCGGTTTTGAAGTGCTGCTGGACGACCGGGACAAGAAAACCAGCCCGGGCATCAAGTTCGCCGACATGGAACTGATTGGTATCCCTCACCGTATCGTGGTCAGTGACCGCGGCCTGGCCGATGGCAATCTGGAATACAAGAGCCGGACCGAAGCCGAAGCCCAACCGTTGCCGGTGGCTGACGTGCTGTCTTTCCTTCAGGCGCGTATTCGTCGCTGAAAACCAGATCAAGAGAAGTCATGTTCAAGCGAAACACCAAAGCCCTGGGGGGCGCCGCCTTGTGCGGCGCCCTGCTGGTCAGCGGCTGTGCCAACCAGATGTCGCAACGCAGCGAACACGAGGAGCGGGTCGAGCGCAAGTTGCTCGACCACAGCCTGCAGATCGATGTAGGCGAGCCCAAAGTGCTGGAACTGCCGCAACGCCGGGTTCGCATCCACGAACAGAAGACCTTCGAGGTCACCGAGTTCGAAGTCACTCGTCGCTACGATCGCTACACCCCTTACCAACCCTGGCGCAAACTCTATGAGATGCCCCTGGGGGTGGTTGCCCTGGTGGCGGGCGCGGGCGCCAACGTGGCGAATATCTTCGCCCTCGGCAACCTGCCCACCAGCATGACGCGTGACTGGCTCTCCTACGGCGTGGACGGCATCAACCCGTTCATGAACGTGCAATCCCATGGCCGTGCGCAACAGAATCTGGCCGGTATCGATGAAGTCCAGCGTGACAAACGCGTGGAGTACTCAAGCCTGCCCTGGAGCGAACGGCCGGTACAGGTCACCGCCGGCAAGCAGATCCATGAGCTGACCACCGACCGCAACGGCGTGCTGCGCCTGAACCTGTTGGACAGCCCCTTCGCAGAGCAGGACCTGAACCGCGTCACCACCTTGAAGATCAGCGTCGAAGACGGGCAGGACGACGTGCATTCGGACTCGTCCCTGGCCATCAGCAGCACCCTGCGCGGCAAGCTGCTGGAGGCCCATGGCCTGATCTACGACGACCTGGAAGATGACGAGGTGAACCAGTGGGTGCACCGGGTCAAACGCCTGTCGGAGCTGGGCCTGGAAGAAGAAGCCAGCGAGTTGGAACAAAGCCTGATCGAGCTGACGCGCAACGATCCCGAGTTGCAGCAGGAATTTCTGCAGGCATTGACCAAGGATGCGGGTCGGCTGGTGGCAGATCCGGGCGCTCGCTGAAACCTCAGAAACGTTGCTGGTCAAATGTGGGAGCTGGCTTGCCAGCTCCCACATTTTTATACGGTTTCTACCAGGAGAACTCGAGTTGTTCGTTGCCGCTGCTGAGATCGAGCAAGCGCACGCCAATGCCCAGCAATCTCACCGGCTTCCCACCCCGATTGAACGCCTGCGTCAGCAACTGTTGATAACTCTCCAGATCCCGCCCGGCCCCCGCCTGCTCCAGCGTCGTTTGGGTAAAGTCATGAAACTTCACTTTGACGAACGGTTTGCCTGCGCGATAACTGCTGTCGATGCGCGCCATACGTCCGGCGAGGGTTTCCATCAGTTCGGGTAGTTTTGCCAGGCAGCTTGAGAGGTCCGGCAAATCCACGTCGTAGGTGTTTTCCACGCTGATGGACTGCCGTCGACTGTCGTTGTGTACCAGGCGCTCATCGATCCCACGGGCAAGGCTCCAGAGCCGTTCGCCAAAGCTGCCGAACTCCCGCACCAGCGCCAACTTGTTCCATTCACGCAATTGCAGGCAGTCTTCAATTCCCAGGCGCGCCAACTTGTCGGCGGTGACCTTGCCCACGCCGTGCAGCTTGCTCACTGGCAGCATCGAAACAAAATCCTCCACCTGGTCCGGCGTGATCACGAACAGGCCATTGGGCTTTTTCCAGTCGCTGGCGATCTTGGCCAGAAACTTGTTCGGTGCCACGCCCGCAGACACGGTGATATGCAGTTGGTTGGAAACCCGGCGACGAATGTCCTGGGCGATGCGTGTGGCGCTGCCGCCGAAGTGCGGGCTGTCGGAAACATCCAGATAGGCCTCGTCCAGCGACAACGGCTCGATCAGGTCGGTGTAGTCACGAAAGATCGTCTGGATTTCCTTCGACGCTTCCTTATAAGCGTCCATGCGCGGTTTGACGATGGTCAGGTCCGGGCACAGCTTCAAGGCATGCCGTGACGACATGGCCGAACGCACCCCGTACGCCCGTGCCTCGTAGTTGCAAGTGGCGATCACCCCACGGCGATCCGCCGAGCCGCCCACCGCCAAAGGCTTCTGCGCCAGGCTCGGGTCATCGCGCATCTCGATGGCGGCGTAGAAGCAATCACAGTCGACGTGGATGATTTTGCGCTGCGTCATATAAAGGGTGCAGTTCAACGGGTGGCCAGTATCGCACTCACCCCTGTATATAGCACCAGTAGTTTGAATCTTCCGTCTGAACGGTAGGAAAATTCGTAGATGAATTCATTTTTTCAATCGAGTTTGCCTCAGCGATAGAGCTGAAACCCTTGCTCTGTCTGGGTCCGTGGGGATTCAACGGCAGGCCGTCAGGTGCTAACCGATTGAACCAGAAGCGCTTTTCCATAAATAAACGGTTGACACCCCTGCGTTCCTCTGTAGAATGCCGCCTCACAGACGCGGGATGGAGCAGCCTGGTAGCTCGTCGGGCTCATAACCCGAAGGTCGTCGGTTCAAATCCGGCTCCCGCAACCAAACATCAAAAAAGGTCACTCGAAAGAGTGGCCTTTTTTGTATCCGTCGAAAAAGTTCTTCTGAAACAATGACATGGCATCTTTCATGAAACCGCACACGGTTTGTAGAGTCCATCTCATTGCAGGCTATGCTCAGTACTCAGGCACGACCCTCTACGACCAATGGCCGCTGTCGCCGCCCCCGGTGATACGCGTTAATATTTGCAATTATTTTGTCCATAGGGATTGGTAACTTGGCTGGATACCTCCATCCTGTCGCGCACAATCCACGAGGTGATTGATGCGCGCCGACTCGTCTGAACCACAAGACACCGTTACAGCAGAACAACCGATCACTCCCACCCGTTTGCGCTGGCTGGATCTGTTGAGCAAATACCGTCAGCCCATCGGGCTGGCCGTCACCCTGTTGCTGTTTGCAATCGCCTTGGTTGCCTGCCGACACCTGTTGCTGGAGCTGGACCTCTATGCCCTCCACGACTCCATCCTGGAAGTGCCCAAGCCCGCCCTGCTCGGCGCACTGGCAGCCTCTGTTGCAGGTTTCATCATTCTGCTGGGCTATGAGTTTTCCGGCGCGCGCTATGCCGGGGTAAAACTGCCTGCCAAGACCCTGGCCCTCGGGGGCTTCACCGCCTTTGCCATCGGCAATGCCATTGGCCTGTCGATGCTCTCGGGCGGCTCGGTGCGTTACCGTCTCTATGCGCGCCACGGCATCGGGGCGTCAGAAGTGGCCCATATGACCGTGTTCGCCAGTCTGGCCCTGGGCTGTGCGCTACCACCGCTCGCCGCACTGGCGACCCTGAGCAATCTGCCCGCTGCCTCCCTCGCACTGAACCTGCCCCAGGGCCTGCTGGGTGGCATTGCCGGTGCCGTACTGCTGCTGTCGGCGATACTGTGCATCGGCATCTACCGTCGACGTCTGCCGGAACAACCCTACCCGGACAATCTGCTGGTCAAGGCCGGACGCCGTACCTTGCGCCTGCCCGGCCGGCGCCTGACGTTCCTGCAGTTGATCATCACCGCACTGGACGTCGCTGCCGCCGCCACCGTCCTTTATATGCTGCTGCCGGAAGCGCCGCCCTTTGGCCCGTTCCTGCTGGTGTACCTGCTGGCCCTGGCCGCTGGCGTGCTCAGCCATGTACCCGGCGGTGTCGGGGTGTTCGAAGCGATCCTGCTGGCCGCTTTCGCCGACAAACTCGGTGCCGCGCCCCTGGCCGCGGCCCTGTTGCTGTACCGCATGATCTACGTGGTACTGCCGCTGTTGATTGCCTGCGTGTTCCTGCTGGTCAACGAAGCCCAGCGCCTGTTCCAGACCCAGCAAAGCCTGCGGGTCGCATCAGGGCTGGCGGCGCCGGTATTGGCCGTACTGGTTTTTTTGTCCGGCGTGGTCCTGCTGTTTTCCGGCGCCACGCCCGAAATCGACTCACGCCTGGAAAACATCGGCTTCCTGATTCCCCACCGCCTGATTGACGCCTCCCACTTCGGCGCCAGCCTGATCGGCGTGTTGTGCCTGTTGCTCGCCCAAGGCCTGCGTCGTCGCTTGTCGGCTGCCTGGATGCTGACCATGGTCCTGCTGCTGGTGGGCGCCCTGCTCTCGCTGCTCAAGGGTTTCGACTGGGAAGAAGCCAGCCTGATGACCATGACCGCGATCCTGCTGGCGATCTTCCGTCGCTCGTTCTACCGCGCCAGCCGCCTGACCGAGCTGCCGTTTTCGCCGCTGTACCTGGTGGCCAGCGTTTGTGTGCTGGGCGCCTCGATCTGGCTGCTGCTGTTCGCCTATCAAGACGTGCCCTACAGCCACCAGCTGTGGTGGCAGTTCACCCTCGACGCCAACGCCCCGCGTGGCCTGCGCTCGCTGCTGGGCGCCGCCGTGGTGCTGGTGGTCGTCTCGCTGACCTGGCTGCTGCGCACCGCTCGTCCGGTGATCCACCTGCCGACCGCGGATGAGCTGGAACGCGCCAGCAAGATCCTGATGGCCTCGTCCCAGCCCGATGGCGGCCTGGCACTGACCGGCGACAAGGCGCTGCTGTTCCATCCCAACGATGAAGCCTTCCTGATGTACGCCCGCCGCGGGCGCAGCCTGGTCGCGCTGTATGACCCTATCGGCCCGACCCAGCCCCGGGCGGAGATGATCTGGCAGTTCCGCGACCTGTGTGACATCCACCATGCACGCCCGGTGTTTTACCAAGTGCGGGCGGAGAACCTGCCGTACTACATGGACATCGGCCTGACGGCGATCAAGCTCGGCGAGGAAGCCCGGGTCGACCTGAAGCGCTTCGATCTGGAAGCCAAGGGCAAGGAGATGAAAGACCTGCGCTATACCTGGAACCGTGGCACCCGGGACGGCCTTTCCCTGGAGATCCATGAGCCGGGCATGGCGCCGATGGAAGAACTCAAGGTCATCTCCGACGCCTGGCTGACCGGCAAGAACGTACGGGAAAAGGGCTTTTCCCTGGGACGTTTCAGCGATGACTACCTCAAGCACTTTCGCATGGCGATCATTCGCTTCGAGGGGCGCCCGGTGGCCTTCGCCAACCTGCTCGAGACCTACAACCATGACCTGGCCAGTCTCGACCTGATGCGCGCCCACCCGGACGCGCCCAAGCTGACCATGGAGTTCATGATGGTCGGCCTGATTCAACACTATAAGAGTCATGGCTACGCCCGCTTCAGCCTCGGCATGGTGCCGTTGTCGGGCCTGCAACCACGACGTGGCGCTCCGCTGACCCAACGCCTGGGCTCGATGGTGTTCCGCCGTGGCGAGCAACTGTATAACTTCCAAGGTTTGCGCCGCTTCAAAGACAAATTCCAGCCCGACTGGGAACCCCGTTACATGGCCGTGCCCGCAGGACTTGATCCGCTGGTGGCATTGGCCGATACCGCCGCCCTGATCGCGGGCGGCTTGACTGGATTGGTGAAACGCTGATGATTCGACGCTCCTGGCGGTATGTATTGGCCTTTGTTGTGCTGCTCGCCCTGATCCTGGGCGGTGGCTATTGGTATTGGAACCGCCCTGCCCCGCAGCCGACCCTGGAGCAACTGCCCCAGGCCGACGGCTCGGTCATGACCCGCGTGACGCCTGCCGGCACACCGAAAGCCCGGGTAGCCGTGGCCGTGCTGGCCGACGCCACCCTGAGCGACAGCCAGTTGATCGCCCTGAGCCAGGGCGGCAAGGCGCAGATCGTTCAAGTGATCCTGCCCAAGGACGACTGCAAGCTTCAGGAACAAGCGCTGCAAACCGCGCTTGGCCAGCTCAAGGGCCCGGCGACACTGGTCAGCGGCATCGGCCCGGGTGCTGCGCTCGCATGGCGCTGGCTCGCCGCACAGAACGACGACAAGGCCAACGCCATTTCCGTCGGCTTCGCCATGACCCAGGAAGGTTGCAACGATCCGTTGCCGAAAACCTCGGCACACGGCAACTGGTTGGTGGCATGGAACGACAACCCTGACGATGATGCCGCCAGTTTCGTACGCGATACACCGCGCGCCACCACCAGCATCAGCGACTACGACATTCATTACCCGCAAGTGCTGAACAACGAACTGCGCAAGCAATTGGTGGGCTCGGACAACGGCGGCCTGGCGATCCCGGTGGTCGAAGTGCCGGCCGGTCAGGCGAAGGACACCGTGACCCTGTTCCTTTCCGGTGACGGCGGCTGGCGCGACCTGGACCGGGACGTAGCCGGCGAAATGGCCAAGATCGGCTACCCGGTGGTCGGTATCGACACCCTGCGCTACTACTGGCAGCACAAGACCCCGGAACAGAGCGCCAAGGACCTCACGGAGCTGATGCAGCACTACCGGCAGAAATGGGGCACCAAGCGCTTCGTGCTGACCGGCTACTCGTTCGGCGCCGACGTACTCCCGGCCATCTACAATCGCCTGCCGGAAAACGAGCAGCAGCGTGTGGACGCAATCATCCTGCTGGCCTTCGCCCGCACCGGCAGCTTTGAAATCGAAGTGGAAGGCTGGCTGGGCAACGCCGGCAAGGAAGCCGCTACCGGCCCGGAAATGGCCAAGCTGCCGGCTGACAAAGTGGTGTGCATCTATGGCGCCGAAGAAGTCGACGAGAGCGGTTGCACCGACAAGACCGCAGTGGGCGAAACCGTGAAGCTGCCAGGCGGGCATCACTTCGATGAGAACTACCCGGCGCTGGCCAAGCGATTGGTGGATATCATCGTAAAGCACCAGGCCAAAGACAAAGCCGAATAACCCCTGGCTGTACACAAACCAAAATGTGGGAGCTGGCTTGCCAGCTCCCACATTTGTTTTGCGGTGTCAGTAAGATCTAGCGCGGTTCGATGTGGGCAATCATCAACTGCACCGTCTCGTTCCCGCGAAACTCGTTCACATCCAGCTTGTAGGCCAACTCTACCCACTTCACCGTCGGGTTCGGCCAAACCTCGCGGTCCACGCCAAAAGCGATCCCGTCCAGCTTCACCGATCCGCATTCGGTCTTGAGCACCACCTTGAGGTGCCGCTCCCCCACCACCCGCTGCTCCACCAACTGGAACACACCGTGAAACACCGGCTCGGGGAAGTGCTGCCCCCACGGGCCTGCATGCCGTAGCGCGCGGGCCAGTTCCAGGTGAAACTCTTCCACCGCCAGGGTGCCGTCGGACAGCAGGCGCCCGGTGAGATCTTCCTCCCGCAATTGCCGACGCACTTCGGCATCAAAGGCTTCGGCAAACAGCGGAAAATTCGCCTCGGGCAGGGTCAGGCCCGCCGCCATGGCGTGACCGCCGTATTTGGCGATCAGATTGGGATGCTGGCTGGCGACCACCGCCAGGGCGTCACGGATATGAAAACCCTGCACAGAGCGTCCTGAGCCCTTGAGCAGGCCATCACCGGCATCGGCGAAGGCGATGGTCGGCCGGAAGTACCGCTCTTTCATGCGCGACGCCAGAATGCCGATCACGCCCTGGTGCCACTCGGGGTCGAACAGGCACAGACCGTATGGCATCGATTCCACCGGCAAGTCCTTGAGCTGGGCCAGGGCCTCGCGCTGCATACCTTGTTCAATGGATTTACGGTCCTGGTTCATGCCGTCCAGTTGTGCGGCCATTTCCCGCGCTGCCGCAAAATCGGTCGTGAGCAGGCATTCGATGCCCAGGCTCATGTCATCGAGACGACCGGCGGCGTTCAAGCGTGGCCCGAGGATAAACCCCAGGTCCGTGGAGGTGATACGCGCAGCGTCGCGCTTGGCCACTTCGAGAATCGCCTTGATCCCCGGCCGCGCGCGCCCGGCGCGAATACGCTCCAGCCCCTGATGCACCAGGATGCGGTTGTTGGCGTCCAGGGGCACCACGTCGGCGACGCTGCCCAGTGCCACCAGATCAAGCAATTCGCCGATGTTCGGCTGCGGTTTGTTTTCGTACCAGCCCAAACTGCGCAAGCGCGCGCGTAACGCCATCAGCACGTAAAAGATCACACCCACACCGGCCAGGGCCTTGCTGGGAAAGTCACAGCCTGGCTGGTTCGGGTTGACGATCGCGTCCGCCGCCGGCAGCGCGTCACCCGGCAAGTGGTGGTCAGTGACCAGCACCCGCAAACCCGCCGCCTTGGCCGCCGCCACGCCTTCGACGCTGGAAATGCCATTGTCCACGGTGATCAGCAACTGCGGTTCGCGCTGCAGGGCTACCGCGACGATCTCCGGGGTCAAGCCATAACCGTACTCGAAGCGATTGGGCACCAGGTAATCGACATGGGCCGCACCCAGCAAGCGCAGGCCCAGGGTACCCACGGTGCTGGCGGTGGCACCGTCCGCATCGAAGTCACCCACGATCAGGATGCGCTGACGCTGCTCCAAAGCCGTCACCAACAGGTCGACGGCCGCATCGATGCCCTTGAGCTGTTGATAAGGGATCAACCGCGCCAGGCTCTTGTCCAGTTCCGCCTCGGACTGCACCCCGCGTGCGGCGTAGAGTCGGGTCAGCAGTGGAGGCATTTCACCGAGAAAGGGCAGAACAGCAGGTAATGGGCGAGGATCGATACGCATGGGGTGACGGAAACTTCTCTTCTATTACAACGGTTAAACAACGTTGCTGAAAACAACCTGAATCAAATGTGGGAGCGGGCTTGTCGGCTCCCACATAAGCCTGTTTCGGCAGAGTCAGCCGCGCTCACCGACCAGCCATTGCAACTGCACTTCATGCTGGCCACGGTCATCGGTGACGAACATTGTGCCTTCGCTGATCATCACGTCCCACTTGATCACACGGGGCATGTCCTGGGCGAGGGTCTCGAGGACTTCCTGCGGCACGGCGGCGATGTGCACGTTTTTCAGGTTGTTTGCCACCGGGACCACCTTGCCCTCCCACACGCGCAAGCTGCCGTAGGCCAGCAGGCTGGTACGCTCGGTGCGACGCGAACACCAGGTCAGGCGGTCAGCGTCGGGCTGGCCCACTTCGATCCAGTGCAACACTCGGTCATCCAGGCTTTTTTCCCACAGGGCTGGTTCGTCCACATCCGACAGGCCGCGCCCGAACGAAAGTTGCTCGTTGTACCAGAGGGCGTAGGCCAACAGGCGCACGGTCATGCGCTCTTCGGTTTCCGAAGGATGGCGGGCGATGGTCTGTTTGACGTTCTCGTACACCGAGCGATCAAGGTCGGTGAGGTTGAGTTCGAATTTGTAAGTCGTGGACGGCTGGGCCATGAACGGGCTTCTAGAGACAGGAAAAGGCGGTCAGTCTAACCGATGGCGAGGGCATTCAACGAATACTGAACGGCATCCTTCTTCTAGGGGGCGTGCACCTATGTTAAAAGGCTTCACACTCCAGCCCTGCGCAGACAAGGATCCCCATGTCGTTTAATGCCAAACCGCTTGCCGGCCTGAAAGTCATCGAACTCGGTACGCTGATCGCCGGCCCGTTCGCCTCACGCATCTGCGCGGAGTTTGGCGCCGAGGTGATCAAGGTGGAATCGCCGGACGGCGGCGACCCGCTGCGCAAATGGCGCAAGCTGTATGAGGGCACTTCGCTGTGGTGGTTCGTGCAGGCGCGCAACAAGCAGTCGCTGACCCTGAACCTCAAGCACCCCGACGGCCTGGCGATCCTCAAGCAATTGCTGGCGGACGCCGACATCCTGATCGAAAACTTCCGCCCCGGCGTACTGGAAAAACTCGGCCTGAGCTGGGAAACCCTGCATGCGCTCAATCCAAAACTGGTGATGGTGCGCCTCTCGGGTTTCGGCCAGACCGGACCGATGAAAGACCAGCCTGGATTTGGCGCGGTAGGCGAGTCCATGGGCGGGCTGCGCTATATCACCGGGTTCGAGGATCGCCCCCCGGTGCGCACCGGGATTTCCATCGGTGACTCCATCGCGGCCCTGTGGGCGGTGATCGGCGCGCTGATGGCGCTGCGTCACCGCGAGGTCAACGGCGGACTGGGCCAGGTGGTGGATGTGGCGCTGTACGAAGCCATTTTCGCAATGATGGAAAGTATGATCCCGGAGTTCGATGTATTCGGGTTTATCCGTGAGCGCACCGGTAACATCATGCCCGGCATCACACCCTCTTCGATTCACACCAGCGCCGACGGCAAACACGTGCAGATCGGCGCCAACGGCGATGCAATCTTCAAGCGCTTCATGTCGGCCATTGGTCGTGATGACCTGGCCAACGATCCGCAACTGGCCAGCAACGATGGGCGCGACAGCCGTCGCGATGAGTTGTATGGCGTGATCGATCGCTGGGTCAACTCGCTACCGCTGGAGCAGGTGGTGGAACAGCTCAACCAGGCCGATGTGCCCGCCAGCCGCATCTACAGCGCCGAAGACATGCTGGGCGACCCGCAATTCCTGGCCAGGGAGATGTTCCTCAAGGCGCAATTGCCGGGCGGCAAGGACTTCAAGATGCCAGGCATCGTGCCCAAGCTGTCGGACACTCCCGGCAGCTGTAAATGGGTCGGGCCGCAGTTGGGTGAGCACAACGCCCAGGTGCTGGCGACATTGGGCTATGACAGTGCTGCCATCACCCGTCTGCGCGAGGATGGCGCCATTTGATGGTCCGTTACCGCCGCGCGCACTGGCTGCCTCGCTTGTGCATCGCCGGCCTGCTGTCGAGCGGGTGTTCGCTGCCGGCACAGGCCGGGGACACCTTGATCTGGCTATTGCGCGACCTCCCCCCTTTGACCATCTTCGAAGGCCCGCGCAAGGGTCAGGGGGCGCTTGACCAGCTACTGCCGATGCTGATCGAACGCCTGCCGGAATATCGGCACCAGGTGCTGCACGTCAACCGCGCACGGGGCATGCAAATGCTGCGCGAACCGAGTTTCACCTGTGATCCGTCGCTGCTGTGGACCTCGGAGCGGGCCCGGTACATCGTTTTTTCCAGCCAGGCCTTTGTGGTCGCCAGCAACGGCGTCACCCTTCGGCGCAGCCATCTGAGCGAACTGGCGCCGTTCATCGACGAGGGGCAGTTCGACTTGCAGGCCTTTCTCGAGGGCCGCAAATCACGCGTAGGCGCCATCGCGGAACGCAGTTATGGACCGATCATCGATGAGCGGCTCAAGCAGGCCGATCCGCACAAACTGGCGCTTCATTACGGGAATGATGCCTTGGGCAGCCTGCTGCAGATGCAACGTCTGGGAAGACTGGAAGCCGTGCTGGGCTACTGGCCGGAAATCCGCTATCACGCGATGCAGCAGGGGATCGCGACGGATGACCTGAGTTTCTACCCCATCAAGGGCTCGGCGCCCTACCAGCGCACGCACATCGGATGTTCGGACACCCTTCAGGGACGCGAGGCAATTCAACGGATCGACCAGGTGATCCGGGAAATTCCACAGGAACAGGTACAACAATCCTACGCGTCGTGGCTGGATCCGACTATGCGGGAAGAGTATCTGCGGGATAACCCAAGCTTTTTCCAGGACCCGCAACCCTGACAAATCGCGGGCAAAAAGAAACCCCGAGCAGTGGGGAGACAACTCGGGGTTAAACGTGGTCCACAAAGACCAGTACAACAAGCCACAAACACCGGAGCACAATGTTTGCTCTTGCTGTTACGAAATCTGACCGACCACCACGTAGGAAGGTTCCGAAGAAAAATAATTCTTCATGCCAATGCGGCGCCGCGGGTCTGGGCGGCATTGCGCAACGCGGCAATCACGGAAGGCTCCAGACGCCCCTCGGCGATTTTCAGATCGCGCAGCAGGCAGTCCACTACATCCACCAACGCACGCTTGTCGAGCAATTGCGCCTGGTCGACTTCACGCTCGACCACGATGGCACCGGCAGGACTTTTCACGGTTACCAGGCGCTCGCCCTGCACACCGCAGGTGGTCAACGTAACCTGATAAGGGCTCAGCGCTTCTTCGAGCAATAGGCTGATACTTTCCATCTCGATCACCACTCAATAGTTCGGGAACAATCGTTTCAACGGGGGCAGCTTCTATCCTAAGTGACTGTTTGTGACGTAGGAAAGTTCGCTTTATCGTCGCTATGGGGGCGTCAGGGAGTGACTTGATCCAGCATGCGCTTGCAACATGACAGGCAAAAAACGGGCGCACATAACTGCTTACGCAATGGATGGGTGTTTTGGGGGTTGCCGGCGGATGCGGCAGAAGGTGAATCCTATACTCGGTGAGCGCGGGCAGTGCTGCCAGGCAGATAAAAGCGCATGTCAAAAGGCCCTTATTGCGAAGGATGAAGACAATGCTGGAACACGACAAAGAGCAAGCGGCGTTAGAGAAGATTCACGCCGACATATCACGCATCTATGCGGAGCAACGCAAACTCACTGCTGAAACACACAAGATAACCCGTGAAAATTTCTGGTACCCCCTGGGGGTGGTAATGGCCATGTTTACGGCGTTCAGCACCGTATTGGCAATCGTGCAGAAACTTCTAACGTAGCCGCTCACGCCAAGCCGGGCCTGCCTGAAACAAAAAACGCCGCTGCCCCAAGGAAGGGACAGCGGCGTTCTTGTCTACGCGGCTTGCCTTACAACGGCTTGCCCCGGTTGCCATGCTGGCTCACAAACCCCTGCACCGCCTTCAGGTCATTGGCCAACACGGTGCAACGCTCTTCGCGCTCCAACAAATCGACCAAATGCACCGGCAGTTCCAGCGCCTTGCCAATGCCTGCCTTTACCACCGCCTCCGGGAATTTCACCGGATGCGCAGTCCCGAGGATCACCATCGGCGTATCCAGGCTGCGACGGCATTCCCGAGCGGCTTTCACGCCGATGGCGGTGTGCGGGTCCAGCAGCTCGCCGGTCTGGGCGTAGACTTCAGCGATGGTTTCGCAGGTCTGCGCGTCGTCCACGGCCAGGGAGTCGAACAGCTTGCGGGTTTCGGTCCATCGCTCTTCATCCACGCTGAAGCCGCCGCCACGCTTGAAGGTGTCCATCAAGCCGGCAATCGCCGCGCCGTTGCGACCATGCATGTCGAACAGCAAACGCTCGAAGTTCGACGAGACCATGATGTCCATCGATGGCGACAAGGTAGCGTGCAGGGTTTCCTTGACGTACTGGTTGCCGCTCATGAAGCGGTGCAGGATGTCATTGCGGTTGGTGGCGACGATCAACTGGTTGATCGGCAACCCCATGTTGCGCGCCAGGTAACCGGCGAAGATGTCGCCGAAGTTGCCGGTCGGCACCGAGAACGAGACCGAACGCGCCGGGCCGCCCAACTGCAGGGACGCATGGAAGTAATAGACGATCTGGGCCATGATCCGCGCCCAGTTGATCGAGTTCACCGCCACCAGCCGCGTGCCCTTCAGGAAGCTTTGGTCGGCAAAGCTGGCCTTGACCATTTCCTGGCAGTCATCGAAGTTGCCTTCGATGGCGATGTTGTGGATGTTCTCACCGAAAATGGTGGTCATCTGGCGTCGCTGCACTTCCGATACGCGGTTGTGCGGGTGCAGGATGAAGATGTCGACGTTTTCGCAGTGCTTGCAGCCTTCGATGGCCGCCGAGCCGGTATCCCCGGAAGTCGCACCGATGATCACCACGCGCTCGCCGCGCTTCTCCAGCACGTAGTCCAACAGCCGGCCGAGCAGTTGCAGGGCGAAGTCCTTGAATGCCAGGGTCGGGCCGTGAAACAGCTCCAGTACCCATTCATTGCTGTTCAACTGACGCAATGGAGCAATGGCGTTGTGGGAAAACACGCCGTACGTCTCTTCCAGGATCTTCTTGAAGTCCGCATCCGGAATGCTCCCGGTGACGAACGGGCGCATCACCCGGAACGCCAGCTCGTGGTACGGCAGGCCGGCCCATGAGGCGATTTCTTCCTGGGTGAAGCGGGGCAGGTTTTCCGGCACGTACAGGCCGCCGTCAGTGGCGAGGCCCGCCAGCAGGACGTCTTCGAAATTCAGGGCCGGTGCCTGGCCGCGGGTGCTGATATAACGCATGGGGGCAAACCTTCGGTTTGGGCTCAAGCTTCAAGTGACAAGCTTCAAGTTAAAGCGGATCTGCTTCTGCTTGAAGCTTGCAGCTTGGCGCTTGCAGCTGAATTAATTCAAATGTTCGACGCGAATACGGACTACCGGCCCAACGACGCCCTGAAGCGCTTCCAGGGCCCGGATAGCATCGTTGATGTGCTGCTCGAGCACGCGGTGGGTCAGCAGGATCATCGGCACCTGGCCGTTTTGCTCCTCGACTTCCTTCTGCATGATCGATTCGATGTTGATGCCGCGCTCCGACAGGATGCTGGCCACCTGGGCCAGGACGCCCGGATGATCCTTGGCCTGGATCCGCAGGTAGTAGGCGCTTTCGCAGGCTTCGATCGGCAGGATCGGGTGGGCCGACAGCGAGTCCGGCTGAAAGGCCAGGTGCGGCACGCGGTTTTCCGGGTCGCTGGTCATGGCGCGAACCACGTCCACCAGGTCGGCGATCACCGACGAGGCAGTTGGCTCCATGCCGGCCCCGGCGCCGTAGAACAACGTCGAACCGGCGGCATCACCGTTGACCATCACTGCGTTCATCACGCCATTGACGTTGGCGATCAGACGATCCGCCGGGATCAGCGTCGGGTGCACGCGCAACTCGATACCGGTCGGAGTGCTGCGCGCCACGCCCAGGTGTTTGATGCGGTAGCCCAGGGCTTCGGCGTAGTTCACGTCAGCGGTGGTCAGCTGGGTGATGCCTTCGGTGTAGGCCTTGTCGAACTGCAGCGGGATACCAAAGGCGATGGATGCCAGGATGGTCAGCTTGTGGGCGGCGTCGATGCCTTCCACGTCGAACGTCGGGTCGGCTTCGGCGTAACCCAGAGCCTGGGCTTCGGCCAGCACGTCTTCGAAGGTACGGCCCTTCTCGCGCATTTCGGTAAGGATGAAGTTGCCGGTGCCGTTGATGATGCCGGCCACCCAGTTGATGCGGTTGGCGGACAGACCTTCGCGGATGGCCTTGATCACCGGGATACCACCAGCGACGGCGGCTTCGAACGCCACGATCACGCCCTTCTCGCGAGCCTTGGCGAAGATCTCGTTGCCGTGCACGGCGATCAGTGCCTTGTTGGCCGTGACCACGTGCTTGCCATTCTCGATGGCCTTGAGCACCAGCTCGCGGGCCACGGTGTAGCCGCCGACCAGCTCGATCACGATATCGATTTCAGGGTTGGTCGCTACGGCGAAGACATCGTTGGTAATCGCAATACCGGTCGTCTGGAACTGGGGTTTTGGCGAACGCGTGGCAATTTGCGCCACTTCAATCCCACGGCCTGCGCGGCGGGAAATTTCCTCTGCGTTACGCTGAAGTACGTTGAAGGTGCCGCCACCGACGGTCCCTAAACCACAGATGCCTACTTTGACCGGTTTCACTGCAGAACTCCCCATGAAACGGCCGACACTAGGTCGGCCGTGGAAAACAGCCGCACGACTGCGGCTTTCAATTAACCACCCGTCGACGGGTCGACAGGCTTTGATTCGATACGGGTTTACTTGGCACTCAGCGCCAGTTTGGCAACTTGCGGGGCCGGCTGGTAGCCCGGAATTACCTGGCCGTCAGCCAAAACGATGGCCGGGGTACCGTTGACGCCAATGGACTGCCCCAAGGCAAATTGCTTGGAAACCGGGTTGGCACATTTGGCCGCCTTGATTTCCTTGCCATCGACCATCTTGTCCATGGCCGCTTTCTTGTCGGCGGAGCACCACACGGCTTGCAGTTGCTCGTCACCTGGCGAACCCAGGCCCTGGCGCGGGAACGCGACGTAGCGTACTTCCACACCCAGTTTGTTCAGCGCCGGCACTTCGGCATGCAGCTTATGGCAGTACGGGCAGGTGGTGTCGGTAAACACGGTGATGTGGGTCTTGGTCTCGCCAATAGCCGGATAAACCACGGTTTCAGCGACCGGGATGCCATTGATCAGCTTGGAAACACCCAGCCGCTCGGCTTTCTCGGTCAGGTTGACCGGCTTGCCGTCCTTCAATTGGAACAGGTAGCCCTGGACGATGTACTGGCCGTCCGCACTGGCGTACAGCACGCGACTGCCCTTGAGCTTGACCTCGTACAGACCGGCCATGGGGCTCGCGCTGATGCTTTCGATCGGCGTGTCCAGTTGCAGGTTGGCCAGGCTCTTGCGGATGGTCTGCTCAGCCGCGTCATCGGCAAAGACAAAGGTGGAAACCAACGCAATGGCTGCGGCGGCAATAATCTGGGTCAAGCGCATGGGAACTCCTGAAGGCAGATGCAGGGACGGAAGCAGTCGCACCGATGCGGAAACCCGGGCATGGGCCGTCCCCTTTGCTAACCGGCAAAGCCTACCACAGTTGGGCGCAAGGGCAGCCCGTGGCGGGCAAATTGGCCGTGTTGAAGGGTATATTTTCAGCCGCGCGGGTGATGTTTGGCGTGCATGTCCTGCAAACGTGCGCGTGCTACGTGGGTATAGATCTGGGTGGTGGATAAATCACTGTGGCCCAGCAGCATCTGGACGACACGCAAATCTGCCCCGTGATTGAGCAAATGCGTGGCAAACGCATGACGCAACGTGTGTGGCGAGAGCGCTTTGCCGATCCCGGCCACCTTGGCCTGATGCTTGATTCGGTGCCAGAAAGTCTGGCGCGTCATCTGCTCGCCGCGCAGACTGGGAAACAGCACATCACTGGGTCGCCCACCGAGCAATTCGCTGCGGGCATCACGCATATAGCGCTCGACCCACACGATCGCCTCCTCCCCCATCGGCACCAGACGCTCCTTGCTACCCTTGCCCATCACACGCAACACGCCCTGACGCAGGTTGACCTGCTCCAGGGTCAGACTGATCAACTCGGTCACCCGCAGGCCGCAGGCATACAACACTTCCAGCATCGCGCGATCACGCTGGCCGATGGGCTCACTCAGGTCGGGAGCCGCAAGCAACGCCTCAACATCGGCTTCCGACAGGGATTTGGGCAGCGGCCTGCCAAGTTGTGGCATGTCGACTTGCAAAGTCGGATCGAGAGCGATCAGCTTTTCCCGCAGCAAGTAGCGGTAAAAACCCCGCACACCTGAGAGAAATCGCGCCGTGGAGCGTGGCTTGTAATTCTGCTCCAGACGCCAGGCCAGGTGATCGAGGATCAACTCGCGGCCTGCGTTGACCAGTTCGAGGTTTTTCTCTTGCAACCAGCCATTGAACAACGCCAGGTCGCTGCGATAGGCCTGTCGCGTGTTGTCCGACAAGCCTTTCTCCAGCCACAGGGCGTCGAGGAAGCGGTCAATCAGGGGATGGTCGATGGCGGGCATAGGCACTCAGGCAAAAAAGGTGGCATCGGGCAGATCCTATCCCGGACCTTAAATCACAGGCACAAAAAAGCAGCCCGTAGGCTGCTTTTTTCTGCATCGGAACGCTGGACTTAAGCCAGCTTTTCCTTGATGCGAGCTGCTTTACCGGACAGGTCACGCAGGTAGTACAGCTTGGCTTTACGTACGTCACCGCGACGCTTGACGGCCATGCTGTCGATTTGCGGGCTGTAGGTCTGGAAAGTACGCTCTACGCCAACACCGTTGGAGATTTTACGAACAGTGAAAGCACTGTTCACACCACGGTTACGCTTGGCAATTACCACGCCTTCGAACGCTTGCAGACGCGAACGGTCGCCTTCCTTCACTTTCACCTGAACGACGATGGTGTCGCCCGGGGCAAAGGTAGGGATCTCTTTGGTCATCTGCTCTGCTTCGAGTGCAAGGATGATTTTGTTAGTCATGCTGTGCTCCTAAGGTAAGTCAATGGACCTACCATCGATACGTTGTTAACTATCGTCCCGCGCGAGGATGTATTCCTCGAGCAGCTTCTTCTCTTCTCCAGAAAGCGAGCGGCTTTCCAGAAGATCGGCGCGTCGTTCATAGGTCCGACCAAGGGACTGCTGTAAACGCCAACGCCGGATGTGTGCGTGATTGCCACTTAGCAATACGTCGGGAACACGCTGATCCGCATACACCTCCGGACGGGTGTAGTGCGGGCAATCCAGCAAACCATCCGTGAAGGAATCTTCCTCCGCGGAGTCCGCATGCCCTAAAGCTCCAGGCAGCAGCCGTGTAACCGCATCTATCAGGACCATCGCCGGCAGCTCACCGCCAGACAGGACATAGTCCCCAATCGACCACTCTTCATCGACATGAGCATCAATAAAACGCTCGTCAATGCCTTCATAGCGACCGGCAATCAGGATCAATGCTTCCTCATTCGCCAGTTCGCGTACCGCCGCCTGTTTCAGCTGACGGCCTTGAGGGGACAGGTAAATAACCTTCGCCTTCTCCCCGGCGACTGCCTTGGCCTGAACCAACGCGTCTTCCAGGGGCTTGATCTTCATCACCATGCCCGGACCACCGCCAAATGGGCGATCATCCACAGTGTGATGTCGATCCGTCGTGTAGTCTCGCGGGTTCCAACAGGTGAGCTGCAACAGCCCCTGTTTCACCGCCCGACTGGTGATGCCGTATTCGCTGATGGCGGAGAACATCTCGGGAAACAAACTGATCACTTCAATGCGCAAATTAGCCACGCTTAGAAGTCCGCGTCCCATTCCACCTTCATCTCGCCCGCTGCCAGGTCAACGGCCAACACGCATTGCTCCGTATAGGGCAACAGGCGTTCGCGATCATCCAGGCTGCCAGCGCAAGGCTTGACCACCATTACATCATTGGCGCCGGTTTCCAGAAGATGATCGATTTTCCCGAGCAATTGCCCGAGTTGATCAACAACCTTCAGACCTTCCAGCTGGTACCAGTAGTACTCGCCGTCGGTCAATTCAGGGAACAGGTTGCGCGGCACGCAGATCTCATAACCGGCCAGAAGACGAGCTTCATCACGATCATCGAGACCCTTGAGCTTTGCGACCAGGAACTTGTCGCTCCCGCGTCCACTGACCAGCTCGACCTGTTTCACACTACCTTCGCGCTTGAGCGTCCAGGTTTTGTACTGCAACAGGTTTTCAGTCGGATCCGTAAAGGAATACACCTTCACTTCGCCGCGAACGCCATGAACAGAGTAAATCTTGCCGATAACGATCAAATCATCAGCAACAGCTGGCGTCGCGTTCATATCGCTCAGGCCGCAGCCTTAGAAGCGTCCTTCAACAGCTGAGCAACACGCTCAGATGGTTGTGCACCAACGCTCAGCCAGTAGGCTACGCGCTCTTGGTTCACGGACAGACGAACTTCTTGACCACGAGCGATCGGGTTGAAGAAGCCAACTTGTTCCTTGTGAGAGCCGTCACGTGGGTTGCGGCTGTCAGTTACGGTCAAGTGGTAAAACGGGCGCTTTTTGGAGCCGCCAAGGGCAAGACGGATTGTTAGCATGTGAACATCGTTCCTGTAGTCGGTGCTGCAAATCTAAATGCACAGCGGGCATGGGTGCCCGAAAGGCCGCATATTCTAAGGAATATCCGGACTTTTGCAAATGCCTTTTTCTGGCGCCTATCGGCGTGCCATTCAGATCTGCTATAGAGCCGTCGGTTAAAACGGCGAGTCAGCGCCCGCCAATGGCGGGTTTGCTGGAGATCCCACATCCCTGTGGGTCGGAGCACAAGCGGGCTTGCGCTCGAATTCTTGTGGCCTGTTTCGTGGATAGCGCTCGATTTTGGCGAGTGGCTGTTGTTCTCAGGCAAGGCGCCGCGACGACTCATAGCTGGCTATGGGGAGGAGCGGCAACGCAGCATGAGGACAACAGACGCCGCCATAATTGAGCAGCTATCCTCGAAACAGGTCACTATATTTTGGGCATGCCGCCGCCGGGCAACATACCGCCCATGCCGCGCATCATCTTGGCCATGCCGCCCTTGGCGGAAAACTTCTTCATCATCTTCTGCATCTGCTTGTGCTGCTTGATCAAGCGACCGATGTCCTGCACCTGGGTACCGGAACCCAAGGCGATACGGCGCTTGCGCGAACCGCTGATCAGCTCCGGGTCACGACGCTCGGCCGGGGTCATGGAGTTGATGATGGCTTCCATCTGCTTGAACTGCTTCTCTGCCGCACCCTGGGCGTTGCCCATTTGCGCCAGGTTCACACCGCCGATATTCGGCAGCTTGTCCATCAGGCCGCCCAGCCCCCCCATGTTCTTCATTTGTTGCAGTTGGTCGCGGAAGTCTTCGAGGTCGAAGCCCTTGCCCTTCTTCAGCTTTTTGGCCAGTTTGTCGGCCTTGTCCTTGTCGAGCGTGGCTTCGGCCTGCTCGATCAAGCTGAGCACGTCACCCATGCCGAGGATGCGCGAGGCGATCCGTTCAGGATGGAACGGTTCGAGCGCTTCGCTCTTCTCGCCCATACCGATGAACTTGATCGGCTTGCCGGTAATGGCGCGCACCGACAATGCAGCACCGCCACGGGCGTCGCCGTCGACCTTGGTCAGGATCACGCCGGTCAGCGGCAAGGCATCGCCAAACGCCTTGGCGGTGTTGGCGGCGTCCTGGCCGGTCATGGCGTCGACCACGAACAGGGTTTCGACCGGGTTGATCGCGGCGTGCAGCGCCTTGATCTCGTGCATCATCTCGTCATCGATGTGCAGGCGACCAGCGGTGTCGACGATCACCACATCGATGAACTTGAGCCTGGCTTCCTTAATAGCAGCGGTGGCGATGTCCACCGGCTTCTGGCTGAGGTCGGACGGGAAGAACGTCACGCCGATGTCGTTGGCCAGTGTTTCGAGCTGCTTGATCGCCGCCGGGCGATAGACGTCGGCGGATACAACCATCACCGACTTCTTCTTGCGTTCTTTCAGCAGGCGCGCCAGCTTGCCGGCGGTGGTGGTTTTACCCGCACCCTGCAAACCCGCCATCAATACGACGGCCGGCGGTACGGCGCTGAGGTTCAGGTCTTCGTTGGCCGCGCCCATCAGGCTTTCGAGCTCGGCCTGGACGATCTTCACAAAGGCTTGGCCCGGCGTCAGGCTGCGGGACACCTCGGTGCCCACCGCACGCTCTTTGACCGAATTGACGAAGTCCTTCACCACCGGCAAGGCGACGTCGGCTTCCAGCAGCGCCATGCGCACTTCGCGCAGGGTGTCTTTGATATTGTCCTCGGTCAGCTTGGCCTTGCCGGTAACGTGGCGCAGCGTCTGCGAGAGACGGTCAGTCAAGTTTTCAAACATGCGCGATCCTTTCAGGCCCTAATCAGCGAAGTGCATTGGTAGACCGAGGTAATGGCGGCCCAGGCTGTAATCAATCGCTGTTAAAAACAGCGCTCGGCGAGCCTGCGGCATGGGCAGGTCGCGGATTATAGCGAAGACTGCCGCCGTGCACACCCGCTGTCTGGCCCGGGAGTCTTTCGTGGAACGCGGGGGTATGCCAAACTCAGCGCCTTTCGGGCTTGTCTATCAGGATTTATGGTCCCCTTGTCACCCAGTTTGCTACCCAGCCTCGCCGCCGCCATTTTGTATGCCGCTGCGACCCTCTATCAGGGCACTCGTCTGGCCAAAGGCGCCAAGGCGGACAAACGCCTGCTCGTGGGCCTTGGCGTGCTGGCCCTGCTGGCCCATGCAGCCAGCCTGTTCACCCACCTGCTGACACCGGTCGGCCTGGGCCTGGACTTTTTCAGCGCCGCCAGCCTGATCGCGGCGGCGGTCATCGCCCTCACGTTGCTGGCCTGCTACCGGATTCCTGTCGAGAACCTGCTGGTGCTGCTGTTCCCGCTGGGCATGCTGACAGTGCTGCTGGCACAGTTCGCCCCCACGGGCACCGTGCAGGTCATCGATGAAGAGCCAGGCATCCTTGCCCACATCCTGCTGTCGATCCTCGCCTACGGCATGTTCACCATCGCAGTGTTTCAGGCCTTGCTCCTGCTGCTGCAGGACCACCAGCTCAAGCACAAGCACCCGTCCGGGCTGATCAAGAACTTCCCGCCCCTGCAAACCATGGAAAGCCTGTTGTTCGGTTTCCTCTGGGCCGGCTGGACGTTGCTGTCGCTGTCGCTGATTTCCGGCTGGCTGTTCGTCGAGAACCTCTTCGCCCAGCACCTGGTACACAAAACCTTGCTGGCGTGCCTGGCCTGGGTGGTGTTCAGCGTGCTGCTGTGGGGCCGCAACCGCCTGGGCTGGCGCGGGCACAAGGCGATCCGCTGGACCCTGGCCGGTTTCTGCCTGCTGATGCTGGCCTATTTCGGCAGCAAGCTGGTCCGCGAATACATCCTGCATATCTGACGGGCGGCGAACATGGACAACCTGCCCCTGGGGCCGATGCTCGCGGTAATTGCCCTGCTGGTGTTGTGGGCGGCGCTGTTCACCGCCATCGAAGCGGCCCAGCAGCACCTGCTGGCCCTGCGCCCCGGCACACGTCAGGGTGACAAGGCTGCCGCCCGCCTGAACTTTCCGCGTAACAGCCTGATTCTGTGCAACACCCTGTGCCGCGGGGTGGTGGTGATTCTCTGCACCCTGCTGGCGATCTATGCCTGGGCGCAAAACGGCCCCTGGCTGGGCTGGCTGATTTCCTCCACGATCCTGCTGGTCCTGGCCGATTACCTGCCCCGCACCCTGGCCACTCGCTACCCACAGGCGGTGTTGGGTTTTGGCAACGCGCTGCTGGGCGTCCCCCTGAAAATCCTGTACCCCTTCGCCTGGCTGCTCAATGGCGCCAGCCTGTTGTTACTGCGCCCGTTCGCGCGCAAGGCCGGGGTCGTGAAAAACAGCGACGAACCCTTGCCGGAACAGGGCGATGAATCCGAGCCTGAAGCCGACGAAGGCCGTACCCCGGGCATGCCCGGCATCCACGCCCTGGACAACATCACGGTCAACGACATCCTGGTCCCTCGCAGCGAGGTGGACGGGATCAACCTGGATGACTCGGTCGAAGACATCATCGAACAGTTGCGCACGTCCCAGCGCACCCGCTTGCCGGTGTTTCACAGCGATATCAATCAGGTCGAAGCCGTGCTCAACACTCGGCAGATCCAACACCTGCTGCCCGATGCCAGCCTTACCAAGGAGGCTTTGCTCGCGGCCTGCCACGAGCCCTACTTCGTCCCGGAAAGCACACCCCTGCAACTGCAATTGCTGAACTTCCATAAACAGCAGCGCCGGCTGGGCATGGTGGTGGACGAATACGGCGAAGTGCTGGGCATCGTGACCCTGGAAGATATCCTCGAAGAAATCGTCGGTGAGTTCGAAAGCGAACAGAATGCGGACAACCCGCATGTCGAAGCGCAGCCGGATGGCCGTTACATCATCGACGGCGCCGCCTCCCTGCGCGAACTGAACAAAAGCCTGGGTTGGCACCTGCCCAGCGACGGCCCGAAGACCCTCAACGGCCTGGTGACCGAAGCGCTGGAAACCATCCCCGATTGCGCGGTATGCCTGAAGATCGGTCGCTATCGCCTGGAGATTCTCGAGACCGAGGACAACCGCGTAAGCAAGGTGCTGCTCTGGCACACCAGCCACATACCTGCCGCGACATAAATTACCGCTCCAGGGTTGCATTTGCGCAACGCGAAGCCCAACAAAGGCCGCAGCCCGCAAGATGGATCCCATTTCTCGCTAAAATTCGCCGTTTTCCCCTCTTGTTGAATACTTAGCTCCCTTCCTATAATCCCTGCGGCTTACCCAAGCTTCGCCCGACCGCGTGCTACCCGCACTCCACGAGTCCCGGCACTGCTTTACCCTGCCTGACCGGCGTGCGCTCTTATCCCCGAGCCCTCCCCGTGCATTGCCCATGACCCATGGGTGTTCGGCCCCACAACCATTTCGCGTTCACACGCGCAACGACCGTCAGGGATTTCTCCATGAGCACCACCTACACCGAGGCCGCCGCCGCGCCGCCGAGCAACTCGACAAGTCGGGTTGCCACCGCGAGCATCATCGGCACCGCCATCGAGTTCTACGACTTCTATATCTACGCCACCGCCGCCGCTCTGGTGATCGGGCCGGTGTTCTTCCCGCAGACCTCGGGCACCGCGCAGATGCTGGCGTCGTTCCTGACTTTCGGGATCGCCTTTATCGCCCGACCGCTGGGTTCGGCGCTGTTCGGGCACTTTGGGGACCGTATCGGTCGCAAGTCGACCCTAGTGGCCTCGCTGCTGCTGATGGGCGTGTGCACCACCTTGATCGGCCTGCTGCCGGGCTATGACAGCATTGGCGCCTGGGCGCCGATCCTGTTGTGCGTACTGCGTTTCGGCCAGGGCCTGGGCCTTGGCGGGGAATGGGGTGGAGCCGCCTTGTTGGCCACCGAGAATGCACCCAAGGGCAAGCGCGCCTGGTTCGGCATGTTCCCCCAGCTGGGCCCTTCCATCGGGTTCCTTGCGGCGAACGGTTTGTTCCTGATCCTGGCCATGGGCCTGAGTGACGAGCAATTTCGCAGTTGGGGTTGGCGCATTCCGTTCATCCTCAGCGCTGCGCTGGTGATGGTCGGCCTGTATGCACGCTTGAAACTGCACGAAACGCCGGTGTTCGCCAATGCCGTGGCCAAACAAGCCCCGGTGAAAGTGCCGCTGGTAGAGCTGTTCAGCCAGCACTGGGTGCCGGTATTGCTGGGCGCCGCCTCAATGGTGGTGTGCTACGCCTTGTTCTACATCACCACTGCGTTTTCCCTGAGCTACGGCGTCTCGACACTGGGCTACAGCCGGGAAACCTTCCTCGGTCTGCTGTGTTTCGCTGTGCTGTTCATGGGCCTGGCCACGCCAATAGCCGCCTGGGCCAGCGACCGTTTCGGACGCAAACCGGTGCTGATCGTCGGCGCGATCCTCACCATTCTGTCGGGCTTTACCATGGAGCCGTTGCTGACCCATGGTTCGACCTGGACGGTGGCACTGTTCCTGGCGCTGGAGCTGTTCCTGATGGGCGTGACGTTCGCACCGATGGGCGCCATGCTGCCGGAACTGTTCCCGACCCGTGTGCGTTATACCGGTGCTTCGGCGGCGTATAACCTGGGCGGGATCGTGGGCGCCTCGGCGGCACCGTTCTTCGCGACCAAGCTGGTGGCGATGGGCGGCCTGAGTTATGTCGGCGGGTATGTGTCGGCGGCAGCGGTGCTCAGCCTGATCGCTGTGCTGTGCCTGAAAGAGACGCGGGACAATGATTTGAATCGCGTCGCCTGATAGATGATCGTTCCCACGCTCTGCGTGGGAATGCCTCTTGTGACGCTCTGCGTCACGCTTTGGGACGCAGAGCGTCCTGGGCTGCGCTCCCACGCGGAGCGTGGGAACGAGCTTTACGGGGTTACAGCTCTACCACAACAGCCTTGGAAGCCCGCGTGGCCTTGGCCCGGGCCGCTTCGATCGACTCGTCGCGCGCCAGCGCCACACCCATCCGACGCTGGCCATTCACTTCCGGCTTGCCAAACAGGCGCAACGCCGTGTCAGGCTCGCTCAAGGCCGCGCCCAGGTTGGCAAACGCGGTCTGGGTCGACTGCCCTTCCACCAGAATCACCGCCGACGCCGAAGGCCCGAACTGACGGATCAGAGGGATCGGCAGGCCGAGAATCGCACGCGCGTGCAAGGCAAACTGCGACAGGTCCTGGGAAATCAGGGTCACCAAGCCGGTGTCATGGGGACGCGGCGACACTTCGCTGAACCACACCTGGTCACCCTTGATGAACAACTCCACGCCAAACAGACCACGCCCACCCAGGGCTTCGGTCACGGCCTTGGCCACGCGCTCGGACTCGGCCAACGCGACCGGGCTCATGGTCTGCGGCTGCCAGGACTCTTGGTAGTCGCCCTTCTCCTGACGGTGACCGACGGGAGCACAGAACGTGGTGCCCCCCACGTGACGCACGGTCAGCAGGGTGATTTCGTAGTCGAAGTCGATGAAGCCTTCAATGATCACACGGCCCTTGCCGGCACGCCCGCCTTCCTGGGCGTAGTCCCAGGCTTTCTGCACGTCATCCGCGCTGCGCAGCAGGCTCTGGCCCTTGCCCGACGAGCTCATCACCGGCTTGACCACGCACGGGAAGCCCAGGTCCTGGACAGCCTGGCTGTAGTCTTCGAAGGTGTCGGCGAAGTGGTACGGCGAGGTCGGCAGGTCCAGCTCTTCGGCGGCCAGGCGACGGATGCCTTCACGGTTCATGGTCAGCGAGGTGGCGCGCGCGGTCGGGATCACGGTGAAGCCTTCGGCCTCCAGTTCCACCAGGGTGGCAGTGGCGATGGCTTCGATTTCCGGCACGATGAAATGCGGCTTCTCGGCCTCGATCACCGCACGCAGGGCGGCGCCGTCGAGCATGTTGATGACATGGCTGCGATGGGCAACCTGCATGGCCGGTGCGTTCGCGTAGCGATCCACGGCAATCACTTCAACGCCCAGGCGCTGCAGTTCGATTACCACTTCCTTGCCCAGCTCACCGCAGCCACACAGCAAAACGCGGGTCGCGGTTGGCGACAATGGAGTTCCGATTCGGGTCATCTCAGGTCCTCAGGGGAGCGGATCATAGGGAGAAAGGCCGGCATTTTACATGAACCGCAAGAATTGGCCTCAGTTGGCGACAGCCCGTTTGCGCAGGCGCCAGGCCATGATCAGCCACACCACCGTCACCCCGGCGAACTTGGAGACCAGCGCCGTGCCCGCCACGGCGGGTGTCAGCGCGCCAATCAGGCCGAAGAAGATAAAGGTGTCGAGGGGAATGCTCAGTGCCGAACTTATCCACAGGCGGTCGTGGAGCGGGCGCTTGGTGATGCTGAACACCAGCCAGTCGATGCATTCGGACACCGCGAACGCCGTGGCGCTGGCCAGCGCAATGGCCGGATCGGACGTGACATACGACAGCACCAGCGCCGCCAGCATCGCGATGATCGCGCCGTGGCCGAAGCGGGTCTGCACCATGTCGCGCAGGATAAAAACCAGGCCGCCCCAGGCGGACCAGATGACATCCAGGTGTGGGGCGGTGGAGAAAGCGAAGTTGATCAGCACGACACTGCTGATGTAGGCGATCAGGAAGAGCATGAAGGGATGGACCTGTGGGTAATGCCACACAGGGTACTTCACATTTGGAAATATGTCGTCCGGGCGGGCCTCATCGCAGCGATGCGGCGGCCCGACAAGCCAGCTCCCACATTCGACCGCGTTTATCCTGTAGGAATGCGGTCAAATTGTGGGAGCGGGCTTGCCCGCGAAAGCGATCTATCAGGCGCCCGATTTCCCCGAAATCATCCACACCAACCCACTCGCCTTCGCCCGCTCATGACACAACCCCAACACCACCCGGCGCTCGGCGTTGTCCATGCGGCTCCAGCGCGTGATCTCATCCACGGTGCGCTGGCAGCCGGTGCAAATGTCGTCGTCATCCAAGGCGCAAATGCTCACGCACGGCGAGGCGACGGGGCGTTCAGTCGGGTTCATCCTTGCTGCTCAACCAAGTCGCGCGCATACCGCTGCGCGTTATGCACATAGTGCGCGGCGCTCGCTTCCAGCATGCGTTTTTGCGCATCCGTCAGCTCACGCACCACTTTGCCCGGCGAGCCCATCACCAGCGAACCGTCAGGGATTTCCTTGCCTTCGCCGATCAGCGAATTGGCGCCGATGATGCAGTGCTTGCCGATCTTCGCGCCGTTGAGGATCACCGCGTTGATGCCAATCAAGCTGTAATCGTCGACGGTGCAGCCGTGCAGCATGGCGTTGTGGCCGATGGTCACGCCGGTGCCCAGGGTCAGCGGATAGCCCATGTCGGTGTGCATCACGCTGCCGTCCTGCACGTTGCTGTTCTTGCCGATCAGGATCAATTCATTGTCGCCACGCAACACCGCGTTGAACCAGACGTTGGCGCCCTCCTCCAGCTTGACCTTGCCCACCAGCGTGGCATTCGGCGCCACCCAGCTGTTCGGATGCGTCTCGACGCGGGCATCGCCCAGGCGATATTTCATGGTGTTTCCTCACGGCAGGCCATTTAGGTGATGGCTTAGATATTGATGAAGCTCTTGGGCGGCTGGTGCAGGCTGATGTTGGAATCGTCATAGAGCAGGTTGATCAGCTCGACGATCATGATCGCCGTCAGCCCCCAGATCTTGTATTCGCCAAAGCGATAACTGGGCACGTACCAACTGCGGCCCTGGTAGTCGATACGGTGGGTATGCTCGCGCGGATCCTGGCGGAAGAACTCCAGGGGGACGCTGAAAACGGCGGCGATTTCCGCATCGTTGGCCAGGTATTCCACATAGTCGGGGATAACGCCGACATAAGGCGTGACACGAATGCCGTGCTTGGAGATCAGCGGACTCAACGGGCCGATGACCTCCACCAGGCCGGGGGGCAAGCCGACTTCTTCTTCGGCCTCGCGCAACGCCGTGAACACCAGGTCCGGGTCTTCGGGGTCGCGGCGCCCACCGGGAAAGGCCACTTCGCCGCCATGGGTCGACAGGCCGCTGGCACGCAGGGTCAGGATCAGCTCGGGTTCGTCACTGCGGGTGATCGGCACCAACACCGCCGCTTCCGGGAAACGATCGTCGGTTTCCAGCGTGCGTGGCGTATGATTGCGTACCCGGCGAAGTAGCTCGTCCAGCATGAGGCATCTCGATCTGTTGGCTACCCCGCATCATGCACCAAAGCGTGCGGGCGCCCAACCCCAAACACAACTTGCGGGCACGGCAGCCGCCACGCCAAGATAGGCGCAGTCCCCAGGAACCCCAGCATGAATTTCTGCAGCCAGTGCGGTAAACCGGTCACCCAACGCATTCCCGAAGGCGACGGTCGCCTGCGTTTTGTCTGTGACCATTGTCAGACCATTCACTACCAGAACCCCAACATCGTTGCCGGCACCTTGCCGTTATGGGGCGACAAGGTGCTGCTGTGCCGCCGCGCCATCGAGCCGCGCCTGGGCTACTGGACCCTGCCCGCCGGCTTCATGGAGAACGGTGAGACCGTGGAACAGGCGGCCGCCCGAGAAACCCTGGAAGAAGCCTGCGCCCGCGTGCGCAACCTGAATATCTACACCCTGATCGATGTACCGCACATCAACCAGGTGCATATCTTCTACCGCGCCGAACTGGTGGACCTGGATTTCGCCGCCGGCCCCGAAAGCCTTGAGGTGAAGCTGTTCGACGAGGCGGACATCCCTTGGTCCGAGCTGGCTTTCCGTACGGTCGGACGTACCCTAGAATACTTTTTCGCCGACCGTCGGCAGCAGGCGTACCCCGTACGCAGCGAAGCCGTTGCGCCCATGGGCAAGCCCACCCAATAAGAACCCGGCACACAGGGATACCGTTTTAATGCGTTGGTTGCTTGCTCTTATCTGTTTGTCGTTCGCTGCCCTGTCTTGCGCCTCCACGGTGGAAACCATCGGCGGCAGGCCCGTCGAGAAAATCCTGGTGCTCAAGGCCGCCCATCAGTTGCAACTGATCCACGACGGCAAACCGTTCAAGACCTACCGCATTTCCCTGGGCAAAAACCCCAAGGGCACCAAACTGATCGAAGGCGACCGCCGCACGCCCGAAGGCTTCTACTGGATCGACTGGCGCAAGACCAGCGACCGTTTCAACCTGGCCATGCACATTTCCTATCCCAATATCAGCGACGCTGCCCGTGCCCGCCGCGAAGGCGTAAAGCCCGGCAGCATGATCATGATCCACGGCACGCCGGACAGCGAAGACTACCCGGAGCAGTGGTTCCATACCCTGGACTGGACCGACGGCTGCATCGGCATGCGCAACGTGGACATGCGTGAAGTCTGGAACCTGGTCAAGGACGGCACCATGATCGAGATTCGTCCCTGATCACCGACCGTTGGTAAATTAATTCAAAAATATTTCCTGCCCTGCGCAGCGCCTGCCGGTGAATACCAGTTCACTGCGCGGGCTGCGTCGTGCTGCGCGCAAGAAAAGACCTCTCTAATACCACTTGATACCACTTGCCACTCCAGGGCCCTGAAACCCGCATTTGCACGGTTTTGGTTGCATTGACATGGTATTTAAGTGGTATTAATTTCCGGCCACTACCGGGCGACAACACTCCAATAACCGCATCGGAAACCATCACGATGAACCCTATCCTGGCCCTGCGCCCCGACGACAAACAGTCCACGCCGCTCTACCTGCAACTGGCCCGTAACCTGGAAGCGGCCATCCATGCCGGCGAGTGGAAATCCGAGCAGGCCCTGCCCTCGGAACGTGTACTCAGCGAGCAGTTGAACATCTCTCGAGTCACCGCGCGCAAGGCCCTGGAGGTCTTGTTCGCCCAAGGCCTGATCCGCCGCAGCCAAGGTTCCGGCACCTTCATCACGCCCCGTTTGGAACAACCGCTGTCACGCCTGTCGGGCTTCAGCGAGATGCTGCGCCTCAAGGGCTTTGTGCCCAGTTCGCAGTGGCTGGAACGCGACCTGACCCCGCCGACCCACGAAGAACTGATCCGCCTGGCTCTGTCGCCCACCGACAAAGTCGCGCGCCTCAAGCGTTTGCGCAAAGCCGATGACACGGTGATGGCGATTGAAACCACCACCATCCCGGCCTCGATCCTCCCCCAGCCCCAGGCATTGGGTAATTCGCTGTACGAATACCTGGAGAGCATCGGCAAGCCCATCGTCCGCGCCTTGCAGCATGTGCAGGCGATCAATGCGTCGGACGAGTTCGCCGCGCTGGTGGGCATCGCGCCCGGTACCGCCATGCTGCTGATGTCCCGGGTCGGCTACACCGCCGACAACACGCCCATCGAAATCACCGACACCTACTGCCGCAACGACTACTACGACTTCGTCGCAGAGCTGCGCCGCTATGACTACTCCGCTGAACTGCGAATTTAGAGAACTGCCCATGTCCGAAGACAACATCCTCACGCCCCACGGCTGGATTCGCGGCCGCCTGGTGCATGAGCACGGCAAGGTGATCGCCATCGAAGGCACACCGTGCGACCCGGCCGACAATGACCTGCCCTATGTACTGCCCGGCTTTATCGACCTGCATGTGCACGGCGGTGGCGGCAAGGACATCATGGAAGGCAGCGAAGCCTTCGAGACCATCACCCGCACCCATGTGCGCTTCGGCACCACCTCGTTGCTGGCCACCACCATGACCGCGCCGGTGGAAGAAATCTCCAGCGTGCTGGGCCAGCTCGGCCGCTTCTGCGAACAGCGCCCCGCCGGCAGCGCCCGCGTACTCGGCGTGCACCTGGAAGGCCCCTACATCAACCCCGGCAAGCTCGGCGCCCAACCCAACTTCGCCCACACCGCGCTGATGGCCGAGGTGGAAGCCTACCTGCGCCTGGCTCCGATCCGGGTGATCACCATTGCCCCGGAAATCGCCGGGCACGAGGGCCTGATCCGCGCCCTGAGCCAACGCGGCGTGCGCATGCAGATCGGCCACACCCTGGGCAGCTACGAAGAAGGCGTCGCCGCACTCGCCGCCGGCGCCACCAGTTTCACCCACCTCTACAACGCCATGAGCCCGCTGCATCACCGCGAACCCGGCATCGTCGGCGCGGCCCTGGCCCATGCCCAATTCGCGGAGCTGATCCCGGACTTGCTGCACGTGCACCCCGGCGCCATGCGCGTGGCCTTGCGCTCGATCCCATGCCTGTATTGCGTCACCGATTCCACCGCCGCCGCCGGCATGCCCGACGGCGAATACAAGCTGGGCAGCCACACCGTCACCAAATGCCTGGGCGGTGTGCGCCTGGCCGACGGCACCCTGGCCGGCAGCACGCTGACCATGGACCAGGCGCTGCGCAACCTGGTGAAAATCGGCCTGCCCCTCAGCGAAGCCTCGCAACGCCTGTCGCAATTCCCGGCGGATTACCTGGGCCTGGAAGAACGCGGCCGCCTGCAACCCGGCAGCTATGCCGACTGCGTGCGCCTGGACCGCTCCCTGACACTCACCGACGTAATGGTCGAAGGAGAAACCATTGACTTCAAAAATGCTTGAAGAGGCCCTGGCCTCCGGCGACGCCGTCGCGGCACAACTGCAACGCCTGGACCCGCTGCTGGAAGAAATCGCCGGCCGCCTGCGCCGCCAACCGCCGCAAGTGGCGATGACCATCGCCCGGGGCAGTTCGGACCACGCCGCCAGCTACTTTGCCTATGTGGCCATGCAACACGTGGGCATTCCGGTGGCGTCGTTGCCGATGTCCGTGGTGACGCTGCTGCAAGCGCCATTGAAAGTCAGCGGTCAGGTTGCCTTCGGTTTCTCGCAATCGGGGCAAAGCCCGGACCTGGTCAACAGCCTGCGCCTGCTGCGCAAACGCGGGGCCTTGAGCATTTCGATGGTCAACGCCGAAGACTCGCCGCTGGAGGCCGCCTGCGAATTCCATGTGCCACTGTGCGCGGGGCCGGAACAAAGCGTCGCGGCCACCAAGAGCTTTATCGCCACCCTCAGCGCCAGCGCGCAGCTGATCGGCCACTGGAACCAGGAAGCCGAGTTGCTGCACGCCTGCCACGCCCTCCCCGATGACCTGCGCGAAGCTGCGCGGCAGGATTGGAGCCCAGCCATCGACGCACTGCGCGACTGCCAGCGTTTGATGGTGATCGGCCGTGGCGCCGGCTTTGCCATCGCTCAGGAAGCCGCGCTCAAACTCAAGGAAACCTCGGCGATCCAGGCCGAAGCCTTCAGCAGCGCCGAAGTGCGCCACGGGCCGATGGCCTTGATCGACCACGACTACCCCTTGCTGGTGTTCGCCCCACGCGGCGCCGAGCAGGCCGGCCTGCTGAGCCTGGCCGGCGACATGCGCCAACGCGGCGCCCGTGTGTTGCTGGCGGCGCCGGACGATATCGCCGAACGCGACCTGACCCTGAACCGCGCCGAACACCCGACCCTGGACCCGATCCTGGCCATCCAGAGTTTCTATGTGATGGCCGCTGGCCTGGCGGTTGCCCGGGGCATGAACCCCGACCAGCCACGCCACCTGAGCAAAGTCACTCGCACTCACTGAGTCGATGACCACGTTTTCCTGATGAGTACCGTGCCCATGTCCAACAACAATAATGCAGTGACCCTCAGCGCCCCCTTAAGCGGACCGGTGCTGGCCCTGGGCGACGTTCCCGACGAAGTGTTCGCCAGTCACGCCATGGGCGACGGCATTGCCATCGACCCGCTGAACGATTGCCTGCATGCGCCCTGCGACGGCGTGATCATCCACGTCGCCCGCACCGGTCATGCCTTGACGATTCGGGCCGACAACGGCGCCGAACTGCTGATGCACGTGGGCATCGACACCGTGGAGCTCAATGGCGAAGGCTTCGCGCTGCTGGTCAAGGACGGCGCACGGGTCAGCAAGGGCCAGGCGCTGGTGCAATTTGACCTGGACCGCATTGCGCGCCAGTGCAAAAGCCTGGTCAGCCTGATCATTCTCACCAATGGCGAACGTTTTGATCTGCGTCCGGTGGCCGGGCCTGCGGTGAAGGTGGGTGAGCCGTTGCTGCAGGTGATGCCGCGCTCGGCAGCCACGGTTCAGACCGCGGTGGATAACGCGGTCACCGAGGCCAGCGCCGTTGTACAGATCACCCATCGCGGCGGTTTGCATGCGCGGCCTGCTGCCCTGGTCCGCAACGCGGCGCAGGGTTTCAGCAGCCAGACCACGCTGCACTTCGACGGTAAATCGGCAACCTGCGACAGCTTGATCGGCCTGATGGGCCTGGGCATTGGCGAAGGCGACGAGGTCAGAGTGACCTGTCGCGGCAAAGACGCCGAAGCGGCGTTACCGGCCGTGGTTGCCGCCTTGTCAGCCACGATCAAGGAAGAACACCACGCCCCCGTGGCCGTTGCCCCACGCCGGGTCAACACCGAAGCCAACGTGCTGCAAGGCGTCTGCGCCGCACCGGGGCTGGTCTGCGGGCCGCTGCTGCGCCTTACCGGCATCGAGCTGCCGGAAGACACCGGCAACCACGCCGCCGATGAGCAACTGCAACGCCTGGACGCTGCCCTGGAACAGGTACGTGGTGAAATCCGCAGCACCTTGAAACAGGCACAGCAACGCAAGGCTGTGGAAGAAGAAGATATCTTCGCCGCCCACCTCGCCCTGCTGGACGACCCCGCCCTGCTGGACGCCGCGACCGGTGCCATCGAACACGGCAGCGCCGCCACGCACGCCTGGCGCGACGCCATCCAGGCACAGTGCGCCGTGTTGCAAGCCCTCGGCAAACCGCTGTTCGCCGAGCGTTCCAATGACCTGCGCGACCTGCAACAACGTGTGCTGCGTGCCTTGCTGGGCGAGGCCTGGCACTTCGAACTGCCCGCTGGCGCCATCGTCAGCGCCCACGAACTGACCCCTTCCGACCTGCTGCAACTGAGCGCGCAACAGGCTGCCGGCATCTGCATGGCCGAAGGCGGCGCGACCTCCCACGTGGCGATCCTGGCACGGGGCAAAGGCTTGCCCTGTGTGGTCGCATTGGGTAGCGAAGTGCTGGAGGTGCCCCAAGGCCAGCGCGTGGTGCTCGACGCCGCCAATGGCCGTCTGGAACTGGCCCCCAGCGCAGCGCGTCACGCCGAAGTGCACCAGATTCGCGACGCGCAGAAACAGCGACGCCGGCAGCAACAGGTCCAGGCCCGGCAACCGGCGCAGACGACAGACGGATTGCTCGTCGAAGTCGCCGCCAACGTCGCTTCCAGCGCCGAAGCCCAAGTGGCGTTTGAAAACGGCGCCGATGGCGTCGGCCTGCTACGCACCGAATTCCTCTTCGTCGACCGCCGTACCGCGCCGGATGAACAGGAACAGCGCCAGGCCTACCAGGCCGTGCTGGATGCCATGGGCGACAAGTCGGTGATCATTCGCACCATCGATGTGGGCGGCGACAAACAGCTCGACTATCTGCCACTGCCGGTCGAGGCCAACCCGGTGTTGGGCCTGCGCGGCATTCGCATGGCGCACGTGCGCCCGGAACTGCTCGACCAGCAACTACGCGCGCTGCTGCAAGTGAGCCCGCTGGAACGCTGCCGCATCCTGCTGCCCATGGTCAGCGAAGTGGATGAACTGCTGCAGATCCGCCAACGCCTGGATGAACTGTGCGCCGAGCTGGAACTGACCCAGCGTCCCGAACTGGGGGTGATGATCGAGGTACCCGCCGCCGCGCTGATGGCCGAGCAGTTGGCCAGGCATGCGGACTTTTTGTCCATCGGCACCAACGACCTGTCCCAGTACACCCTGGCCATGGACCGCGACCACGCCGGCCTCGCCGCCCGCGTCGATGCACTGCACCCGGCGTTGTTGCGGCTGATCGCCCAGACCTGTGCCGGCGCGGCTAAACACGGACGCTGGGTTGGCGTGTGCGGCGCCCTCGCCTCCGACCCGCTGGCCACGCCGGTATTGGTGGGCCTGGGGGTCAGCGAGCTGTCGGTGAGTCCGCCGCAGATCGGAGAAATCAAGGACCGCGTCCGCCACCTGGACGCGGCGCAATGCCGGCAAATCAGCCAAGGCTTGCTCGACCTGAGCAGCGCCAAGGCCGTTCGCCAAGCCTGTCAACACCACTGGCCGCTGAGCTGACAACAACAAGAAAAGGGAGACTCGCCATGTACCAACATTTCATCGAAGGCCTGCAACGCCTGGGCCGTGCACTGATGCTGCCGATCGCGATCCTGCCGATCGCCGGCCTTCTGCTGCGCCTGGGTGATACGGATCTTTTGAACATCGCCGTGATGCACGACGCCGGGCAAGCGATCTTCGCCAACCTGGCGCTGATCTTCGCCATCGGCATTGCCGTGGGATTCGCCCGCGACAATAACGGCACCGCCGGCCTGGCCGGGGCGATTGGTTACCTGGTGATGATCTCCACCCTCAAGGTGATGGACTCGACCATCAACATGGGCATGCTCGCCGGGATCGCCAGCGGTTTGATGGCCGGCGCACTGTACAACCGCTTCAAGGACATCAAGCTGCCGGAATACCTGGCGTTCTTCGGCGGGCGACGCTTTGTGCCGATTGTCACCGGTTTTTCGGCGGTCGCCCTGGGCGTGATCTTCGGCCTGATCTGGCCGCCGATCCAGCATGGCATCAACAGCTTCGGCGTGCTGCTGATGGAAAGCGGCAGCCTGGGCGCGTTCGTGTTCGGCGTGTTCAACCGCTTGCTGATCGTCACCGGCTTGCACCACATCCTCAACAACATGGCGTGGTTCGTGTTTGGCAGCTTTACCGACCCGGTGACCGGCGCGGTCGTGACCGGCGACCTGACCCGCTACTTCGCCGGTGATCCGCAAGGCGGCCAGTTCATGACCGGCATGTTCCCGGTGATGCTGTTCGGCCTGCCCGCAGCGTGCCTGGCGATGTACCGCAACGCACTGCCGGAACGCCGCAAGGTGATGGGCGGGATTTTCCTGTCCATGGCGCTGACTTCGTTCCTGACCGGGGTGACCGAGCCGATCGAGTTCGCGTTCATGTTCCTCGCGCCGTTCCTGTACCTGATCCACGCGGTGTTGACCGGCTTTTCGATGGCCGTGACCAACCTGCTGAATATCCACCTGGGCTTTACCTTCTCCGGCGGTTTTATCGACATGGTGCTGGGTTGGGGCAAGTCCACCAACGGCTGGCTGGTGTTCCCGGTGGGCTTGGCGTATGCGGTGGTCTACTACAGCGTGTTCAACTATTGCATTCGGCGCTTCAACTTGAAGACGCCAGGCCGTGAAGACATACAGGTGGTGCAGGCTGAGGTGATGTCGGATAACCAGCGCGCCACGGCCTACATCCAGGCCCTGGGTGGTGCGGCGAACTTGCTGAGCGTCGGTGCCTGCACCACGCGCCTGCGGTTGGACATGGTGGATCGCAACAAAGCCGTGGATGCCGAACTGAAAGCGCTGGGCGCCATGGCGGTCGTGCGGCCCGGGAATGGCGGGAGCTTGCAGGTGGTGGTCGGGCCGATGGCCGATAGCATTGCCGATGAGATTCGCTTGGCAATGCCTTCGTTTGTTGCTGATACGCCCGCAGCGTTCGCGCCTGTGGATAAACCGGTCGCGGTGAACGCACAGGAAGCCGAGAAATGGCTGGATGCCTTGGGTGGCCGGGAAAATGTACGCCGGCTGGAAGCCGTGGCGATGACTCGGTTGCGGGTAGAACTGGGGGATGATTCGGTATTGTCCGAAGCAGATCTGACTGCACTGGGTTGCCAAGGTGTGAGCCAACTGGACAGCGGTGTTTGGCACTTGCTGATTGGTGACAAGGCGTCGGGGTTGGGTGAGGCGCTGGAACGGTTAGTCGCTCGCCCGATCAACGCCTGACCTCTGTGGCGAGGGAGCTTGCTCCCTCGCCACAGAGTGGGAACGATCATTAAAGGCCGTCAAACTTTATTGACTTGCCACCTGTTGGACGAGTTCTGCCCATCTCGCGTAGTCACATGGAACGTATAGGATTGCGGTTCCGATAGAGCTACAACATAACTCCATGAGCCCTGGTCATCTGCTGTTATATGTTCCTGGGACGCACGATCACTATGAAAAATCAAAGGCTGGTCGGGAAACAGCGCTTTTCCATAGACAAAGACCCGGTCCGCTGTTGTGTCACCAGGATTCGAGATCTCTACCCCCCCACCAACCACTCTATCGATAGTAAGTGCCATGATTGCTCTCCGTTGCGATGAATGAGCTGTCAGTAGAAACCGCGCAAGCCTTTCGCGTAACTGTCAGATTTAACAGGTGCGGGCAGTCCTTGGATGAACAGTCAAAGCTGATCAGGAGGGAGGCAGCCAAACTGCAGGAGCCGGCCTTAAATGGCGACTGGAGTGTTGAGACCAGGACTCTCATTCAAGTTCAACACCCGATCCACCATCAATTGGATACCTTCGAGCATCCGGTGAACTGCCAGCGCGATATCTCGCTGGGCACCGTCGACCTCAAAGGCCAAATGGCCCGTCAGCGCCTGTACTGACGCAATATCCTGGGCGGCATTAGCGAGCAGGGTTTCGCTGTCGAGGCTGAGTCGTACGCTGAAGAGTTGGTCGGTGGGAAGAGAGTTGAATGGGGGATCTGGGCTGTCTTTGATCATGGTAAAACTCCTGAAAAAAATAGGAGCTGTCTACATCACTTGCAGATGATGGGAGGCAGCTGTGCGCGGGTCTGCAAGACCGAGTCAGGAGCAGCTCGGCAGACCCGAAGGTCTCCCACGCACAGCCACCACAAAATGATGACCATGAAAAACGCCACGATTATAGCGGCGCTTCTTAGCTCCCAACATGATTTCGGCAGGCTTGCAGTCCCGGTCGCTGAATTGGCAGCGACTGGCGAAGGTTAGTGAGGCAAGTTCCGAGGGACAACCTGAAAGGCATGTGGGAAAGATCTGAGGTGCCTGGGCTGACGCCATCGCGGGCAAGCCCGGCTCCGACATTTTTGACCTGTGAATGCATTCAAAATGTGGGAGCTGGCTTGCCTGCGATGAGGCCCTCGCAGGCAACAAAAAACCCGCTGACCAAACTGGCCCAGCGGGTTTCCTGTTTTCACAGCCGTCGAATCAAAAATCCGCCAACTGCCACACCTCATACGCCGGTGTCTCGTACGGGTGACTGAGTTTGAGCGCAGCCACAACAGCCACGATCAACTCATCCGCCACCACCAACTCCACCTTCCACTCTTCAACCACTTCAACCTGGCCCACCTGCCCGAGAAACGGCTGGCTGCCGTCCATCGCGCGGAATTGGCCCTGGCCCAGCACTTGCCAGGCGCAGCTGTCGTAATTGCCGATGCGGCCGCCGCCAGCAGCGAAGACGGCGGTTTTCACCGCCTCCACATGGCTGTCGGGTACGAAGAAGGCGAGCTTGTACACCGTCTTAGTTCACCCACACGCGGGCGTTGCGGAACATGCGCATCCAGGCGCCGTCTTCGTTCCACTCTTCCGGACGCCACGAGTTCTGCACGGCGCGAAATACGCGCTCCGGGTGCGGCATCATGATGGTGACGCGACCGTCGCGGCTGGTGAGGCCAGTGATCCCGCGCGGCGAGCCGTTCGGGTTGGCCGGGTAGGTCTCGGTGACCTTGCCGTGGTTGTCGACGAAACGCATGGCCACGCAGCCGGACAGGTCGGCTTCCAGCAACGCTTCTTCGCTTTCGAACTCGGCATGGCCTTCACCATGGGCGATGGCGATCGGCATGCGCGAACCGGCCATGCCTTGCAGGAAGATCGAGTTGGACTCCTGCACCTGCACCATGGCGACTCGGGCTTCGAACTGCTCGGACCGGTTGCGCACGAAGTGCGGCCAGAACTCGCTGCCCGGGATCAGCTCGTGAAGGTTGGACATCATCTGGCAACCGTTGCACACCCCCAGGGTGAAGCTGTCGTTGCGCTCGAAGAAGCCCTGGAACGCGTCGCGGGCACGGCTGTTGAACAGGGCCGATTTGGCCCAGCCTTCACCGGCACCCAGCACGTCGCCGTAGGAGAAACCACCACAGGCCACCAGGCCTTTGAATTCGTTGAGGTCAACGCGACCGGCGAGGATGTCGCTCATGTGCACGTCAATCGCATTAAAACCGGCACGGTCGAACGCCGCCGCCATTTCCACCTGGCCGTTGACGCCCTGCTCACGCAGCACGGCAACCTGTGGGCGAATGCCTTTCTTGATGTAGGGCGCGGCGATGTCCTGGTTGACGTCGAAGCTGAGCTTGGTGCTCAGGCCCGGGTTGTCTTCCTCCAGGATCACGTCGAACTCCTGCTCGGCGCAGTCGGCGTTGTCACGCAGGCGCTGGATCTGGTAGCTGGTCTCGGCCCACTGGCGTTGCAGCAGACGGCGCTGGCCTTCGAACACGGTGTCGCCGTTGAACACGATGTTGATTTCACCGTTGTTGATCGGCTGGCCGATCACCGCTACGCAGTCACCCAGGCCAGCGGCGCTGAATTGTGCCAGCACATCCGGGGTGGCGTCCTGGCGAACCTGAATCACCGCGCCCAGTTCTTCGTTGAACAGGATGCCGTTGATCTCGGCAGCATCCTCGGCAACGCTGTCGAGCACGATGTTCAGGCCGCAGTGACCGGCGAAGGCCATTTCGACCACGCTAGTCAGCAGACCACCGTCGGAACGGTCGTGGTAAGCCAGCAAATGGCCGTCGGCATTGAGGCCCTGGATCACGGCGAAGAAGGCTTTCAGGTCTTCGGCGTCATCGACGTCCGGCGCTTGCTTGCCGAGCTTGCCATGGGTTTGCGCCAGGATGGACGCGCCCATGCGGTTCTGGCCACGGCCCAGGTCGATCAGGATCAGATCGGTGGTGCCCTTGTCCATGCGCAGTTGCGGGGTGAGGGTCTGGCGGATGTCGGTGACCGGTGCGAAACCGGTGACGATCAGCGACAGCGGCGAGGTGACGTTCTTGTCCGAACCGTCTTCTTTCCAGCGGGTGGCCATGGACATGGAGTCCTTGCCCACGGGGATGGTCAGGCCCAGCTCAGGGCACAGTTCCATGCCGACCGCTTTCACGGTGTCGTACAGACGGGCGTCTTCACCCGGGTGACCGGCGGCGGACATCCAGTTGGCCGACAGTTTGATGTCGGACAGTTTGCCAATGCGCGATGCGGCCAGGTTGGTGAGGGTTTCACCGATGGCCATGCGGCCCGACGCCGGAGCGTCCAGCAGAGCCAGCGGCGTACGCTCGCCCATGGCCATGGCTTCACCGGTGTACACATCGAAGCTGGTGGCGGTGACGGCAACGTCGGCCACCGGTACTTGCCATGGCCCCACCATTTGGTCACGGGCCACCAGGCCGGTGATGGTGCGGTCGCCGATGGTGATCAGGAAGCTTTTGCTCGCCACGGCCGGGTGGTGCAGCACGCGCTCGATGCTGTCGGCCAGTTCCAGCTGGCTTGGGTCGAAATCATCACCCAGCTCGGCTTCACGCTTGGCCGAACGGTGCATGCGCGGTGCCTTGCCCAGCAGCACTTCCAGCGGCATGTCCACCGGGCTGTTGCCGAAGTGGCTGTCCGTGACCGTCAGTTGCGGCTCGGCAGTGGCTTCGCCGACCACGGCGAACGGGCAGCGCTCGCGTTCGCAGATGGCCTGGAAACGTGCGAAGTCTTCAGGGCCCACGGCCAGAACGTAGCGTTCCTGGGATTCGTTGCTCCAGATTTCGTGCGGGGCCATGCCCGGCTCGTCGTTTGGAATGTTGCGCAGTTCGAAACGGCCACCGCGGTCGCCATCGTTGACCAGTTCCGGGAAGGCGTTGGACAGGCCACCAGCGCCGACGTCGTGGATAAAGCTGATCGGGTTCTTGTCACCCAGTTGCCAGCAACGGTCGATGACTTCCTGGCAGCGACGCTCCATTTCCGGGTTTTCGCGCTGTACGGAAGCGAAGTCCAGGTCCGCCGAGCTGGTGCCGGTGGCCATGGAGGAAGCCGCACCGCCGCCCAGACCGATCAACATCGCCGGGCCGCCGAGCACGATCAGCTTGGAACCGACCAGGATCTCGCCTTTCTTGACGTGTTCTTCACGGATGTTGCCCATGCCGCCGGCCAGCATGATCGGCTTGTGGTAGCCGCGCACTTCATCGCCACGGGGGGTGGTGATGGACTGTTCGAAAGTACGGAAATAGCCGGTGAGGGCCGGACGCCCGAATTCGTTGTTGAACGCGGCGCCGCCCAGCGGGCCTTCGATCATGATGTCCAGCGCAGTCACGATGCGCTCAGGCTTGCCGTACGGCACTTCCCAAGGCTGTTCGAAGCCCGGGATCTGCAGGTTGGACACGGTGAAACCGGTGAGGCCCGCCTTTGGCTTGGCGCCACGGCCGGTGGCACCTTCGTCACGGATTTCGCCGCCGGAACCGGTGGCGGCACCCGGGAACGGAGCAATCGCGGTCGGGTGGTTGTGGGTCTCGACCTTCATCAGGATGTGCACCGGCTCCTGCACCGCGCCGTACTGGCGGGTTTCGGGGTCCGGGAAGAAACGGCCGGCGACGTTGCCGACGATCACCGAGGCGTTGTCTTTATAAGCCGACAGAACACCTTCGCTGTGCATCACGTAGGTGTTCTTGATCATGCCGAACAGGCTTTTTTCCTGGCTTTCGCCGTCGATGTCCCAGCTGGCGTTGAAGATCTTGTGACGGCAGTGCTCGGAGTTGGCCTGGGCGAACATCATCAGTTCGATGTCGTGCGGGTTGCGCTTGAGGCCGTTGAAAGCGTTGACCAGGTAGTCGATCTCGTCTTCGGCCAGGGCCAGGCCCAGTTCGGTGTTGGCCTTATCGAGGGCGGCGCGGCCACCGCCCAGCACGTCGATGGCGGTGAGCGGCTTGGGTTCGGCGTGGCTGAACAGGCCGGCAGCCTGTTCCAGCTGGCCGACGATGATCTGGGTCATGCGGTCATGCAGGCTGCTGGCGATCAGTTCGGCCTCGGCATCGCTGAACTGGCCAGCGACATAGAAGGCGATACCGCGCTCCAGACGCTGGATTTTTTCCAGGCCGCAGTTACGGGCGATGTCGCTGGCCTTGCTCGACCAGGGCGAGATGGTGCCGAACCGTGGCAGAACCAGAAACAGCCGGCCAGTCGGCTCTTGAACAGGAACGCTGGGACCGTACTTCAGAAGGCGTGCCAGCACTTGCTGCTCATCAGCGGTCAATGCGCCGGTAACGTCGGCGAAGTGAGCAAATTCAGCGTACAGGCCTGTAACAGCTGGAACCTTCTGGCTCAGTTGCTCAAGGAGTTTGCTGTGGCGAAAGGCAGAAAGGGCAGGAGCGCCGCGCAGGATCAACATCTTCGGGACAGCCTCGGGAAGGGGGTGTGCTTTGAGGCCGTGCATTCTAGCGTAAACCGCCGCCAACGGCACCCGAAACGGCACCGCTGGCCGTCGCCGGACGTCAGTTGGCCGGATTACACCGCTCGCGGAGGGCCATCCGGGGTATTCCGGGCAGTTATTTTAACCGCCACAATCGCTCGCCAAGCCCCGTTTCTGCGGGCTGCAGCACAGTTTTGGCGGCGCTAGCAGACAAGTCCCACGCTGTCGAGATATGGCGCCGTGGGCCGTTTGCGTATACTGCGCAGATGTTCTCCCCAACTGCTTTGCGCCCGCGGTGCGCCAAATGGCTCATCGCTACCGGACTCTTCCTGATGCTCAGCGCCTGTGTTGATAAACCCAGCACGCTCGAGCGAATCAAGGAGGATGGCGTGTTGCGGGTGATTACCCGGAACAGTCCGGCCACGTATTTCCAGGACCGCAACGGTGAAACCGGCTTCGAGTACGAACTGGTCAAACGGTTTGCCGACGACCTGGGCGTCAAGCTGGAAATCGAGACAGCCGACAACCTCGACGACCTGTTCGGCCAGCTGGGCAAGCCCAACGGCCCGGTCCTCGCCGCCGCCGGCCTGGTCAGCAGTGAGCAGCGCCAGCAGCAGGTACGCTTCTCCCATCCATACCTGGAAGTGACACCGCAGATCATCTATCGCAACGGTCAGTCCCGTCCGACGAACGCGGCGGACCTGGTGGGCAAGAAGATCATGGTGCTCAAAGGCAGCACCCACGCCGAGCAACTGGCGGCGCTTAAAAAGCAGAATCCTGCGATCGAATACGAAGAATCCGACGCCGTTGAGGTGGTCGACCTGCTGCGCATGGTCGACGAAGGCCAGATCGACCTGACCCTGGTGGACTCCAACGAAGTGGCGATGAACCAGGTGTACTTCGCCAACGTGCGCGTGGCGTTCGACCTGGGCAACGCCAGCAACCAGAGTTGGGCCGTGGCCGCCGGCGAAGACAACAGCCTGCTCAACGAGATCAACAGCTACCTGGACAAGGTCGAGAAGAATGGCACCCTGCAGCGTCTGAAGGACCGTTATTACGGACACGTCGATGTCCTAGGCTATGTGGGCGCCTACACCTTCGCCCAGCACCTGCAGCAGCGTTTGCCCAAATACGAGAAACACTTTCGGGCCTATGCCAAGGAAGAAAAGGTCGACTGGCGTCTGCTGGCCGCCATCGGTTACCAGGAATCCCTGTGGCAACCGGCGGTCACCTCCAAGACCGGCGTGCGCGGCCTGATGATGCTGACCCAGAACACCGCCCAGGCCATGGGCGTGTCCAACCGACTGGACGCCAGGCAAAGCATCATGGGCGGCGCCAAGTACCTGGCCAAGATCAAGGATGAACTGGACGACAGCATCGCCGAACCGGATCGCACCTGGTTCGCCCTCGCCGCCTACAACGTCGGCACCGGCCACCTGGATGACGCGCGCACCCTGGCCAAGCGCGAGGGCCTGAACCCGAACAAGTGGCTCGACGTGAAGAAGATGCTCCCGCGCCTGTCGCAGAAGCAGTGGTACAGCAAGACCCGCTACGGCTACGCCCGGGGCGGCGAGCCGGTGCACTTCGTGGCGAACATCCGGCGCTACTACGACATCCTGACCTGGGTGACCCAGCCGCAACTGGAGGGCAACCAGGTGGTCGAGGGCAACTTGCATGTACCGGGTGTGGACAAGACCAAGCCCCCGGAAGACAACCCGCAGCTTTAAAAGCAGGAGCACAGTCCAGTGAGCGGGCCTGTGTGGTGAGCGGGATTGCCCCGCGCTGGGGCGCAGCTATAAGCCCTCTCTCCAGACACCACAAAACAAATGTGGGAGCGGGCTTGCCCGCGAATGCGGAGTGTCAGCCACTGAATGTGCTGACTG
>NZ_JBSVWB010000013.1:0-122572 GCF_054071795.1 Pseudomonas sp. SDO5271_S396 | reverse complement strand
GCGATGGCATCACCGCGATGCGACCGACACACCGCAGCGCCTGCATCGCGGGCAAGCCCGGCTCCCACACAAGCCCGCTCCCACATTGGTTTGGTGGTGTTCGTCAAGCCGGTTATTTAGCCGACGATACCCGCCACACCTTATTCCCCACATCGTCCGCCACCAGCAAGCCCCCCTGCTGATCAATCACCACGCCCACTGGCCGGCCCATGGCTTTCTCATCACTGTTGAGGAACCCGGTCAGCACATCCACGGGCTGGCCTTTCGGTTGCCCGCCTTCGAACGGCACGAAGATCACCTTGTAGCCGCTGTGCGGCTTGCGGTTCCACGAGCCGTGCTGGCCAATGAAGGCCCCGTTGCTGAACTGCGCCGGGAGCTTGCTGCCCTCGGCAAAGGTCAGGCCCAGGGACGCCGTGTGGGGGCCTACCGCATAGTCCGGCGCAATCGCCTTGGCGACCAATTCCGGGTTCTGCGGCGTGACGCGCACATCCACATGCTGCCCGTAGTAGCTGAACGGCCAGCCATAGAATCCGCCATCCTTGACCGAGGTGATGTAGTCCGGCACCAGGTCGCTGCCGATCTCATCGCGCTCGTTCACCGCGGTCCATAGCTTGCCGCTTTGCGGTTCCCAGGCCATGCCGTTGGGGTTGCGCAGGCCGGAGGCGAAGATGCGGTGCTGGCCGCTGGCACGGTCCACTTCCCAGATCGCCGCCCGACCTTGTTCGGCCTCCAGACCGTTTTCGCCGACATTACTGTTGGAGCCCACACTCACATACAGCTTGCTGCCGTCTTTGCTCGCCACCACGTTTTTGGTCCAGTGGTGATTAAGGGTGCCGCCGGGCAGGTCGACGACCTTGGTGCCGGCCTCCTTGATCGAGGTTTCCCCCGGTTGATAAGGGAAACGCAGCAACTGGTCCGAGTCGGCCACGTACAGGTCGTTGCCCACCAGGGTCATGCCGAACGGAGAATTGAGGTTTGCCAGGAACACCGTGCGGGTTTCGGCGATGCCGTCGTGGTCGGCATCGCGCAGCAGTGTGATGCGATTCGGCTTGGCACTCCGGCGCCGGCACTGCCCATGACCTTCTCCATCACCCAGCCGCGAATACCGGTGGCGTCATCCGGCTTGGGCGGCGCATTGGTTTCCGCCACCAGCACATCGCCATTGGGCAGCACGTACAGCCAGCGCGGATGATCCAGGCCCTCGGCAAACGCGCCGACCTGAGTACCGGCGGCGGCTACCGGCTTCGCGCCGGCGGGCCAGCCCACGGCGGGAGCGATGTTGACGGTGGGGATCAATGTCTTGTTCGGCTCCGGTAACGTGGGCGAAGGCCCCGTGCCATCGGAAACCTGCAAGGTAGAGCTTTCGCCACAGGCAGCGAGGCTGCCGGCGAGCATGATCAGCAGCGCGAGTCTTGTTTTATGCATGGTGTTCTCCTGGATGCCTGTAGGAGTAGAGGTACACGGCGGTCCGATGGTTCAAGCGCAGGGCCGGCTTTAATTGACGCTCCACCCCCAACCCACTAACCTTCGCGGCTTGTTTCAGGTGCTCTGTGGCCCATGTGTCGACAGAGTGAAACAGGGAAGCCGGTGAGCGAGCGCATGTGACCACCATGCTGCCGCGAATCCGGCGCTGCCCCCGCAACGGTAAATGAGTCAAGACGGTGCCTTTAGCCACTGTATCGCGTGCGATATGGGAAGGCGCGCCGTCGGCCTGCCTGCTCCGGCAAGCGCCACTCATGAGCCCGGAGACCGGCCTGAAGCATTCAACAGCATCACGGTGGGCGATGCTTGGCTGTCTGCTGTTCCTTTTTCCTGCCCGCCGTTTTTGTCCAGCCCCAACGGAGAGCTGCCATGACTGATTCCCCCGACCGCGACGAGCGCCACCTGGCGCGCATGCTGCGTAAAAAAGCCGTGATCGACGAGCGCATCGCCAATTCCCCGAACGAGTGCGGTTTGCTGCTGGTGTTGACCGGCAATGGCAAAGGCAAGAGCAGTTCGGCATTCGGCATGCTGGCCCGCGCCATGGGCCACGGCATGCAGTGCGGTGTGGTGCAGTTCATCAAGGGGCGTAACAGCACGGGCGAAGAACTGTTCTTCCGGCGCTTTCCGGAGCAGGTGCGTTTCCATGTGATGGGCGAAGGCTTTACCTGGGAGACCCAGGACCGCCAGCGCGATATCGCCGCCGCCGAAGCCGCCTGGGCGGTGTCCCGCGAGCTGCTGCAAGATCCTTCCATTGGCCTGGTGGTGCTGGACGAGCTGAACATCGCCCTCAAGCACGGTTATCTCGATCTCGATCAGGTGCTCAGCGACCTGCAAGCCCGCCCGCCCATGCAGCACGTGGTGGTGACGGGTCGTGGTGCCAAGCCCGAATTGATCGAGATGGGCGACACCGTCACAGAAATGGGCATGCTCAAGCACGCATTCCAGGCCGGTATCAAGGCACAGAAGGGCGTCGAACTTTGAATCAAACCCGTCATTGCCCGGCCGTCCTGATCGCCGCACCGGCGTCCGGCCAGGGCAAAACCACCGTCACCGCCGCGCTGGCCCGTTTGCACCGCAACCTGGGGCGCAAGGTGCGTGTGTTCAAATGCGGCCCGGACTTCCTCGACCCGATGATCCACGAACGCGCCAGCGGTGCGCCGGTGTATCAATTGGACATGTGGATGGTGGGCGAGCAGGAAAGTCGTCGCCTGTTGTGGGAAGCGGCGGGGGAGGCCGACCTGATCCTGATCGAAGGCGTGATGGGCCTGTTCGACGGCACGCCATCCAGCGCCGACCTTGCGCGGCACTTCGGCGTGCCGGTGCTCGGCGTGATCGACGGCACGGCCATGGCCCAGACCTTCGGCGCATTGGCCCTGGGCCTTGCGCGCTACCAGCCGGACTTGCCGTTCGTCGGTGTGTTGGCCAACCGCGTCGGTACCCTGCGCCATGCGCAGTTGCTCGAAGGCAGCCTCACCGAAGGCCTGCGTTGGTATGGCGCGCTGTCCCGCGAGACTGGTATCGAATTGCCCAGTCGCCACTTGGGCCTGGTGCAAGCCAGCGAATTGAATGACCTGGACCTGCGCCTGGACGCCGCCGCCGAGGCGTTGGGCAGCAGTTGCGAAGTCGCGTTGCCGCCGCCGGTGGCCTTTGCCGCGCCGTCTGTGACCGAGATCGAGCCTTTGCTGGACGGTGTGCGTATCGCCGTGGCGCGCGACGAAGCCTTTGCTTTCACTTACGGCGCCAGCCTCGACCTGTTGCGGGCGATGGGCGCCGAGTTGCGCTTTTTCTCGCCGATCCATGATCGCCAATTGCCTGATGCCGACAGCCTCTATCTGCCGGGCGGTTACCCGGAACTGCATCATCAGGCGCTGTCGGAAAACACGCCGATGCTCGACGCCATCCGCGCCCACCATGCCGCCGGTAAACCCCTGCTCGCCGAATGTGGCGGCATGCTCTACCTGCTGGACTCGCTGACCGATGTCGACGGCAATCATGCCGAACTGGTCGGCCTGTTGCAGGGTGATGCGGTGATGCAGAAGAAACTCGCGGCCCTGGCGCTGCAAAATGTCGAATTGCCCGAAGGCACGTTGCGCGGCCACACCTATCACCATTCCCTGACCACCACCGAGTGGCAGCCCATTGCCCGTGGCCTGAGCCCCAATGGCGGGCGCGGTGCCGAAGCGGTCTATCGGCAGGGACGGATGACGGCGTCTTACGTGCACTTTTACTTTCCGTCGAATCCGGTGGCGGTTGCCGCTTTGTTTGCGCCGGATCTTGGGCCCGCTTGCCCCTCGACAGCACTCACCGATCCATGTGTGGGAGCGGGCTTGCCCGCGAAGAGGCCATGACTGACAACGCCTTTCCCCAGGCCGACCGCGACGCCATCTACCGCGCCATCGCCGAACGCCGCGACATGCGCCACTTCAGCGGCGGCACCGTCGCCCCTGAATTGCTACAGCGTTTGCTCCAGGCCGCGCACCAGGCACCCAGCGTCGGCCTGATGCAGCCCTGGCGCTTTATCCGCATCAGCGACCGCCAATTGCGTGGGCGGATCCAACAACTGGTGGAAGAAGAGCGCGTACGCACCGCCGAAGCCCTGGGCGAGCGCTCCGATGACTTCATGAAGCTCAAGGTCGAAGGTATTCACGACTGTGCCGAAGTACTGGTGGCGGCGCTGATGGACGATCGCGAACGCCATATCTTTGGCCGAAGAACCTTGCCGGAAATGGATTTGGCATCGCTGTCCTGCGCGATCCAGAACCTGTGGCTGGCCGCTCGCGCCGAAGGCCTCGGGATGGGCTGGGTGTCGTTGTTCGAGCCTCAGGCCCTGGCGGACCTGCTCGGCTTGCCCGCCGGCGCGAAACCCTTGGCGGTGTTGTGCCTGGGGCCGGTGGACGGGTTCTACCCGGCACCGATGTTGCAGCTTGAAGGCTGGACCGAGCCTCGGCCATTGAGTGACATGCTGTACGAGAATACGTGGGGAGTGAGTCAATGAGTGTGGCCTTGCTATGTGTCGCCGCAGTCGCGCTGGACGCGCTGCTGGGTGAACCGAAGCGCTGGCATCCGCTGGTGGCGTTCGGCAATTTCGCCGGGCGCGTCGAACAACGTTTCAACGCCGGTGGCCGGGGCTGGCGCAGTCACGGCGTGACGGCGTGGTTTATCGCCGTAGTACCGCTGACCCTGCTGGCGACGGCCTTGTCGTGGGCGCCGTACATTGGCTGGGTGCTGGAGATACTGGCGTTGTACTGCGCCCTCGGCATGCGCAGCCTCGGCGAGCATGTGACGCCGGTGGCCCAGGCCCTGCGCGCCGATGATCTGGAGCAGGCGCGTACCCGCGTGAGTTACTTGGTGAGTCGCCAGACCAGCGAGCTGGACCGCACCGAAGTGGCCCGCGCGGCCACCGAGTCGGTGCTGGAAAACGGCAGCGACGCGGTGTTCGCCGCGATTTTCTGGTTTGTGGTCGCCGGCGTGCCGGGTGTGGTGCTCTACCGCTTGAGCAACACCCTCGATGCCATGTGGGGCTATCGCAATGCACGCTTCGAGCGTTTCGGCTGGGCAGCGGCAAAAATCGATGATGTGCTGAACTACATTCCGGCTCGGTTGGTGGCATTGACCTACGCCGTACTCGGCAAAACCCGGCTGGCCTTGAAGTGCTGGCGCATCCAGGGACCGACCTGGGACAGCCCCAACGCCGGTCCGGTCATGGCCGCTGGCGCCGGCGCCCTGGGCGTTGAGCTGGGCGGCGCGGCGATCTACCACGGCGAGGTGCACCAGCGTCCGCCATTGGGTGAAGGCCCGCCGGCGGATGCCGATTCCATCGACCGGGGCTGGCAACTGGTGCAGCGCGGCGTATGGTTGTGGCTGCTGATCCTGTGCGCGGGGGCGCAATTCTATGCTTGAACACGGTGGCCGGTTGCGCAAGGCGTCCATTCAGTACGGCATTGCCGAGGCTGACTGGCTCGATCTGTCCAGTGGCTTGGCGCCCTGGCCCTGGCCCATCCCCGAGATCCCGTTGCGGGCCTGGGCGCGTCTGCCGGAAACCGACGACGGCCTGGAGCAGGCCGCCAGCGCCTATTACGGCGCTGCGCACCTGTTGCCGGTGCCGGGCTCGCAGGCGGCCATCCAGTTGCTGCCGCGCCTGCGCCGCGCGGGCAAGGTTGGCGTGCTGTCACCCTGTTATGCCGAACACGCCGAGGCGTGGCGTCGTGCCGGTTATGTGGTGCGCGAAGTGCAGGAACAGGAAGTCGACTTCTTCCTCGATGGCCTCGACGTACTGGTAGTGGTCAACCCCAATAACCCCACCGGCTTGAGCCTCGGCCCGCAACGCTTGCTGGACTGGCATGCGCGCCTGGCCCAGCGCGGTGGCTGGCTGGTGGTGGACGAAGCCTTCATGGACGTTACTCCGCAATTGAGCCTGGCAGGCCAAGCGCATCAGGTGGGGCTGATTGTGTTGCGCTCGTTTGGCAAATTTTTCGGTTTGGCCGGTGTGCGCCTGGGGTTTGTGCTGGCGGAGCGCAAGTTGCTCAGGCTGCTGGCCGAGCAGGTCGGGCCGTGGGCGGTCAGTGGGCCGACACGGGTACTGGGCCAGGTGTGCCTGCGTGATACCGCCGGGCAGGTGCGTCAGCGAAGCCGTTGCATCGAAGCCGGCGAGCGTTTGTTCGCACTGCTTGAACACCACGGTTTTCAGCCCCAGGGTGGCTGCGCGCTGTTCCAGTGGCTGATCACGCCGCACGCCGACCGCATGCATGAATTCATGGCCCAGCGCGGCATCCTGCTGCGCCTGTTTTCCCACGACAGCAGCCTGCGTTTCGGCTTGCCCGGCACCGAGGCGGATTGGCTGCGCCTCGATGCGGCGCTGACGGCATACAAGGACGCCACATGAGTACGTTGATGGTGCAGGGCACCACCTCCGATGCCGGTAAAAGCACCCTTGTGACTGCACTGTGCCGCTGGCTGGTGCGCCAGGGCGTTTCGGTCGCGCCTTTCAAACCGCAGAACATGGCGCTCAACAGCGCCGTGACCGCCGAAGGCGGCGAGATTGGCCGTGCCCAGGCCGTGCAGGCCCAGGCGGCCAACCTGGCGCCGCATACCGACATGAACCCGGTGCTGCTCAAGCCCAACAGCGACACCGGCTCCCAGGTCATCATTCATGGCCGTGCCGTGACCAGCATGAACGCCGTGGCCTATCACGATTACAAGGCCATCGCGATGCAGGCGGTGCTGGCGTCCCACGCGCGTTTGAGCGCTGCCTACCCGGTGGTGATGGTGGAGGGCGCAGGCTCGCCGGCAGAGATCAATCTGCGCGCCAACGACATCGCCAATATGGGCTTCGCCGAGGCGGTGGATTGCCCGGTGCTACTGATCGCCGATATCAACCGCGGCGGCGTGTTCGCCCATCTGGTGGGCACCCTGGAATTGCTTTCGCCCACCGAGCAGGCGCGGGTCAAAGGCTTCATCATCAACCGGTTTCGCGGTGACATCGCCTTGCTCCAACCGGGCCTGGACTGGCTGGAGGCGCGTACCGGCAAGCCGGTGGTCGGTGTCCTGCCCTACGTGATGGACCTGCACCTGGAAGCCGAAGACGGCATCGACCGGCGCCAGATCGACAAGGCCGCCCAGGTGCTCAAGGTGGTGGTGCCGGTCTTGCCGCGCATCAGCAATCACACTGACTTCGACCCCTTGCGCCTGCATCCCCAGGTGGATTTGCAGTTTGTCGGGCCGGGCCAGCCGATTCCACCCGCCGACTTGATCATCCTGCCCGGCTCGAAAAGCGTGCGCAGCGACCTGGCGTATCTACGCGCCAACGGTTGGGATGGCGCCGTGGCGCGGCACTTGCGCTACGGCGGCAAGGTGCTGGGTATTTGCGGCGGTTTGCAGATGCTCGGCGAACAGGTGCATGACCCGTTGGGCCTGGAAGGGCCGCCCGGGTCCAGCGAGGGCCTTGGCTGGCTGGCGTTCAGCACCACGCTGGAGCAAGAGAAGCAACTGCGCAATGTGCGTGGGCGCCTGGTGCTGGAAGAGGCCGACGTCAGCGGCTACGAGATTCACGCGGGTGTGACCACCGGCGAGGCCTTGTCGAACGCGGCGGTGCGGCTGGATGACGGTCGCAGCGACGGCGCTCGAAGTGCCGATGGGCAGATCCTCGGCACCTACCTGCACGGCCTTTTCGAAACCCCGGCCGCGTGCAGTGCGCTGCTGCGCTGGGCCGGTCTGCAGCAGGTACAAGAGGTGGATTATCACGCCTTGCGCGAGCGCGATATCGAGCGTTTGGCCGATCTGGTGGAACACCACCTGGATACCGATTTATTGCGCCGCTTGTGTGGAGTCTCCCCATGCGCCAACTGATCCTCGGCGGCGCCCGTTCCGGCAAGAGCCGCCTTGCGGAAAAGCTCGCCAGTGACAGCGGTTTGCCTGTCATTTACATCGCCACCAGCCAGCCGCTGGACGGTGAGATGAACGCGCGCGTGGCGTTGCATCGCGAGCGTCGTCCACAGGCCTGGGGGCTGGTCGAAGAACCTGTCGAATTGGCCCGCGTGCTGCGGGACAACGCGGCGCCCGAGCGTTGCCTGTTGGTGGATTGCCTGACGTTGTGGCTGACCAACCTGCTGATGCTCGACGACCCGCAACGCCTAGCGCTCGAACGCGAAGCCTTGCTGGATAGCTTGGCGAGCTTGCCGGGGAACATCATTTTTGTCAGCAACGAGACCGGTCTGGGTGTCGTGCCGCTGGGCGAATTGACTCGCCGCTATGTGGATGAAGCCGGTTGGCTGCATCAAGCCTTGGCCGAGCGGTGTCAGCGTGTGGTGCTGACCGTTGCCGGCCTGCCCCTGACTTTGAAAGGTACTGCGTTATGAACGACACCTGGTGGCTCAACCCCTGCAAGGCTACTGACGCTTCGGCGTACGAGGCTGCGCTGGAACGCCAGCAGCAACTGACCAAACCGGCCGGCTCCCTGGGCCAGCTGGAAGCATTGGCGGTGCAATTGGCCGGCTTGCAGGGGCGGGTCAAACCATCGGTGGACCAAGCCTGGATTGCCATCTTTGCCGGAGACCACGGTGTGGTGGCCGAAGGGGTTTCGGCATTTCCCCAGGAAGTGACCGGGCAGATGCTGCTCAACTTTGTCAGCGGCGGCGCGGCCATCAGCGTATTGGCGCGGCAGTTGGGCGCGCGTCTGGAGGTGATCGACCTGGGCACCGTCACACCGGCGTTGGACCTGCCCGGCGTGCGTCACCTGAACCTGGGCGCGGGCACCGCCAATTTCGTCAACGGGCCGGCCATGACTGATGGCCAGGGGCAGTTGGCGTTGCATGCCGGGCGTGACAGTGCGCGTCGTGCCCTGGCCAGCGGTGCGCAATTGTTTATCGGCGGTGAAATGGGCATCGGCAACACCACTGCAGCGAGTGCGCTGGCCTGTGCCTTGCTGGACTGCCAGGTGAGTGATCTGACCGGCCCGGGCACGGGGCTGAGTGCCCAGGGTGTGAGCCACAAGGTAGCGGTGATCGAGCGTGCGTTGGCGTTGCACGCCGGGCAGCGTGAGGATGTGTTGCGAACCCTGTTCAACTTGGGTGGTTTTGAAATCGCCGCCTTGGTGGGCGCTTATCTGGGCTGCGCCCAGGAAGGTATCGTGGCGCTGGTAGATGGGTTCATTTGCAGCGTCGCGGCCCTGGTTGCCACGCGCCTGAACCCGGCGTGCCGTGAGTGGTTGGTGTTTGGCCATCAGGGCGCCGAGCCAGGTCATCGCCATGTGCTGCAAAGCCTTGACGCGCAACCGCTGTTGGAACTGGGCCTGCGCCTGGGCGAGGGCAGTGGCGCGGCGCTGGCGGTGCCGGTATTGCGCCTGGCCTGCGCGTTGCACGGGCAGATGGCGACATTCGCCGAAGCCGCCGTGGCAGACCGCCCGGCATGACCTTGCACCTGGACCTGCTGCGCCACGGCGAAACCGAGTCGGGTGGCGGCTTGCGCGGTAGCCTGGACGATGCGCTCACCGCCAGGGGCTGGGAACAGATGCGCGCAGCCGTGGTGAACCAGGGCCCATGGGACCGACTGGTCAGCTCTCCGCTGCAACGTTGCGCACGTTTTGCCGAGGAACTGGGTGCGCGCCTTGCGCTGCCGGTCAGTCTGGACAAAGACCTGCAAGAACTGCATTTCGGCGCCTGGGAAGGGCAGAGCGCGGCGGCGTTGATGGAAACCGACGCCGAAGCACTGGGCCTGTTCTGGGCGGATCCCTACAGCTTCACACCGCCTGACGGTGAACCCGTGAGCGAGTTTTCCCGACGGGTGATGGGCGCCGTGTCACGTTTGCATCAGGCCTATGCCGGCCAGCGCGTGCTGCTGATCAGCCATGGCGGTGTGATGCGTTTGCTCCTGGCCCAGGCGAGGAGTTTGCCCCGCGAGCAGTTATTGAATGTCGAGGTTGGCCATGGCGGGCTGTTCAGTATGCAGGTCCTGGCCGATGGCGTTTTTAAGGAAGGGCGCTGAGCATGTTGCCGTTCTGGATTGCTTTGCAGTTTCTCAGCAGCCTGCCGATTCGTCTGCCGGGCATGCCGCAGCCGCAGGAACTGGGGCGTTCGTTGTTGTTTTATCCGGTGGTGGGTTTGCTCTTCGGCGTGCTGCTATGGGGCCTGAATGGGCTGTTGATGGGTGCGCCGTTGTTGTTGCACGCCGCGCTGCTGCTCACCGCCTGGGTGTTGCTCAGTGGCGGTTTGCACCTGGATGGCCTGGCGGACAGCGCCGATGCCTGGCTGGGCGGTTTCGGCGACCGTGAGCGCACCCTCAGCATCATGAAAGACCCGCGCAGCGGGCCGATTGCGGTGGTCACCCTGGGTCTGGTGTTGCTGCTCAAGTTCACGGCACTGGTGGCCTTGATCGAGCAGCGCAATGGCGCCGCGCTGATCCTGGCCCCCTTGATCGGGCGCGCATCCCTGCTGGCGCTGTTTCTTACGACTCGCTATGTGCGGGCGGGAGGACTGGGTCAGGCATTGTCGGATCATTTACCGAGAGTCGTCGGCCAACAGGTGCTGATCCTCAGCGGTCTGGCGTGCATCCTCATCGGTGGCTTCAGCGGCGGGGTCGCCGTGCTGCTGGCTGCGCTGGCTTTTATGGGGCTGCGCCAATTGATGGTCAATCGCCTCGGCGGCACCACCGGCGACACCGCCGGAGCCCTGTTGGAGTTACTGGAAATGGTGGTGCTGGTCGGTCTGGTGTTGTAACACTTTCTTGCATTTCCTTAATCCCGGGTATATACACGCTCCATGCTTGCCTCCCAATGTTTATGTACCAACCTGCGTCGCGCCGCCCGTGGCGTCAGCAGGCATTACGACGGCGCTCTCGACGGCTTCGGGATCAACGTCGCCCAGTATTCTTTGCTGTGCAATCTGCAGCGCCTGGATCAACCGAGCATTTCCAGCCTGGCCGACGCCATGGGCCTGGATCGCAGCACCCTGGGGCGCAACCTGCGGGTGCTGGAAGGCGAGGGCCTGGTGCAGTTGGTGGAGGGGGATGACTTGCGCAATCGCCTGGTTGTGTTGACTGAAACCGGCACGCAGCGATTGGCTGCGGCGTTGCCGGCCTGGGAAGCGGCACAGCAGAAATTGATCGATCGACTCGGCGCGGAAAAACGCGAAACCCTGTTGGCCTTGCTGGATGAACTCGCCTGACGGCGGGTTTTTCCGATTACAAGCGGGTATATACCCGCGAACGGAGAACAAGAAATGACCTCGATGTGGCGCACCAGTGGATGGGTTCTGTTAGGGAGTGCGCTGATCCTGGCGCTGTCATTGGGCGTACGCCATGGTTTTGGCTTGTTCCTGGCGCCGATGAGTGCCGAATTCGGCTGGGGTCGTGAGACGTTTGCCTTCGCCATCGCCCTGCAGAACCTGATCTGGGGCCTGGCGCAACCCTTCACTGGCGCCCTGGCGGACCGCTTCGGCGCCACCAAGGCCGTGTTTGTCGGCGGCGTGCTTTATGCGGCGGGTCTGGTGCTGATGGGCATGTCCGATTCGGCGTGGTCGCTGTCGCTCAGTGCGGGACTGTTGATTGGTATTGGCCTGTCCGGCACCTCGTTCTCGGTCATCCTCGGCGTGGTGGGCCGTGCCGTGGCCCCGGAAAAACGCAGCATGGCCATGGGGATCGCCAGCGCCGCAGGCTCTTTTGGGCAGTTCGCCATGGTGCCGGGCACCCTCGGATTGATCAGCTGGCTGGGGTGGTCGGCGGCGCTGCTGACGCTGGGCATGATGGTGGCGCTGATCCTGCCGTTGGTCGCCATGCTCAGGGATCGCCCCTTGCCGGTTGCGGTGGGCCAGCAAAGCCTGCGCGACGCCTTGCGCGAGGCGTGCTCCCATTCCGGGTTCTGGCTGTTGGCGTTCGGTTTTTTCGTCTGTGGTTTCCAGGTGGTGTTCATCGGCGTGCACCTGCCGGCGTACCTGGTGGATCAACATTTGCCCGCAACCGTGGGCACCACGGTGCTGGCCTTGATCGGTCTGTTCAACGTATTCGGCACCTACACCGCAGGCTGGCTCGGTGGACGCATGTCCAAGCCGCGCTTGCTCACCGGTTTGTACCTGCTGCGGGCGCTGGTGATCGTGCTGTTTCTGTGGGCGCCGGTGACCGAGGTTACGGCTTATCTGTTCGGCATGGCGATGGGCTTTTTGTGGCTGTCCACGGTGCCGCTGACCAATGGTACGGTAGCTACCTTGTTTGGCGTGCGAAACCTTTCCATGCTCGGCGGGATTGTGTTCCTGTTCCATCAGTTGGGTTCGTTCCTCGGCGGCTGGTTGGGCGGTGTGGTCTATGATCGAACCGGCAACTACGATTTGATCTGGCACGTCGCGATCCTCTTGAGCCTGCTCGCGGCGGCCCTGAACTGGCCGGTGCGCGAGCGTCCGGTGGCGCGTTTGCAGGCGCAGATGGAGGCGGCATGAGCATCGCGATAAGGGGGCTGGTCCTGATTGCAGGAGGGGCTCTGCTGTTGCTGGCCTGGTGGGGCTGGCAGCACGGTGGTCTGGCGTTGATGCAACTGGGTATGTCGATCTGTTAAGTTCAAGGGCCTGACCTTTTCAAGGACTCCACCATGCAGATGCGCTGGCTTGTTGTACCTGTGCTGATGGCCATTGGCAGCGCCGCGATGGCTGCCAGTTGTCCGCCGTTGCTGGAAGGCCAATTGCCCAAGTTGCGGGCCAAGGAATCCATCGACCTGTGCCAGCGTTTTGCGGGCAAACCGTTGGTGATCGTCAATACCGCCAGCTTCTGCGGGTTCGCGCCGCAATTCAAAGGCCTCGAAGCCTTGTACCAACGCTATAAGGGCGACGGCCTGGAAGTGATTGGCGTGCCATCCGACGACTTCAAGCAAGAAGCCAAGACCGGCGAGGAGACTGCCAAGGTCTGCTACGTGAATTACGGCGTGACCTTCACCATGACCGAACCGCAGAAGGTCAAGGGGCCGGATGCGGTGCACCTGTTCAAGGCGCTGGCGCAGCAGACCAGCGCGCCGAAGTGGAATTTCTACAAGTATGTGGTCGATCGCCAGGGCAAGGTGATCGCCAATTTCTCCAGCCTGACCAAGCCGGACAGTCCGGATCTGATCAAGGCGGTGGAAGAGGCGCTGGCGTCCAGGCCCTGATCATCGGTCATTAAAAAGCCCCGCCTCCTTTGCAGGAGAGCGGGGCTTTTTTACACCGATCCGAATCAGAAGGTGTAGGTCATGCCCAGGCCGAAACCGTTGGCACTGTTTTCGTACTTGGCGTTGTAGCTGGCCGTCGATGGTGCCTTGGCGGTGCGGTGAACCTTGACGTCTTCTTCCTGCAGGTAGGAGTAAGCCAGGTCGATGGTCATGTTATCCATGACTTTGTAGCCCAGGCCCACGCTGAAGATCGTGCGGTCGCCCGTCGGGATACGCGGCGAACGGTCGGTGTTGTTGGCGGGCGACTGGTCGAACGTCAGGCCGGTACGCAGCACCACTTGCTTGGTCAGTTGGTACGAGGTACCCACGGCGTATGCCCAGGTGTCGTGCCAGTTCTGTTCTTCGGAGATGCTGGCGATCTGCAGTGGAGCCAATCCGCCGCCGGTTGCGGCAGTGACACCTTCGTTGTTGACGGTAATGTCTTTCAGACGGCTCCAACGGGTCCAGGTGGCACCGCCGTAGAGTTTCCATGCGTCGGTCAGGTCTTGCGTCACCGACAGGTCGTAGGATTCTGGCGTTTCGATTTTCAGCGAGGCGTCGTACCGGTTGTTGCGCAGGAACGGCTGGGTGGCGGCCGGTCCGCTGACGGTAGTGTGACCTTCGAGCTTGTAGTTGACCTTCGAGTGGTAGGTCAGGCCGATGCGGGTGGTATCGGTCGCCTGGACCAGTACGCCGACGTTGAAGCCCAGGGCGGTATCGTCACCCTTGATTTTCACGTTGGTGTCGGCAACGGCCGGGTTCAGGGTGGCATCCGATTCCAGCACGCCGGAAATCCGGTTGAAGGTCGGGCCGAAGCCGATGGACACCTTGTCGTTGAAGGCGTAGCTGACCGTTGGCTGGAAGGTGATGACCTTCACTTCGCTCTTGCTGCCAAAGCCACGGCCCTGGAAGTTGTTTTCGTAGTCGGTCACCAAACCGAACGGTGCATAGACGCCAAAGCCGATCGCCCATTGTTCGTTGAGTTTATTGGTGTAGAAGCCGAAAGGAACCGCGGTGAAGGGCACCATATCGCCTTTGTTGGTACCGCGAGAGTTGCCGCTCACGTCGCTGATATCGGTCGACGCATCAATGGCAGCGACACCGCCCGTGATTTGTTGGCCTTCCAGGCGAGCCATACCGGCAGGGTTACCGTAAACAGTGCTTGCATCATCGGCAGAGGAAGAGCGACCTGCGAAACCCGTACCCATCCCGCTGACGCTCTGTTCGTTCAGTGCGAAACCGCTTGCGAACAGGTGGGAGGATGCCATGGCAACGGCGAGGCTAAGTGTGGTCTTGAGCATTACTTTTTTCATTATTAGAAACTCCTTGGTGATCACCGCTGCGGAAAGTAACAATAAATTTAAGATCGCGCTATAGGCTGTAATGCAGGAGATAGAGCGGTTTTGTAGGACAATCCGACCAAAATCAGGGTTTTTTGGCGAATCTTGCAAATTGCCCGGTCAGCAGGCCACGTGATTCAGGGGTGAGACACAGGTGTGCCAGGCGCGGGTAAAATCGCGAAGCCGTCCCTGGGGGTGAAATATTTCTTTCCATAGGCGCGCCATGGCCAATACATCTCCGGGTGGGGGCAGTGCAGGGGTGTGTTGTTCGACCAGCAGCCAGGCGATGGCGGTGGCGTAACGCAGGTTGACGGTCAGTTCGAGCTGGGGAGCGCCGAGGAAGGCGTGTTGGCTGGCCAGCCCGCGGACAAGGCTGGCGCGTTCGGGGTCCAGCGCCAGGTAGTTGTCCCATAAGGCGCGGTGGCGCGGTTCGGTGATGCTGTACAGGCCGTGGCCACGGCGATCGTGCAGAGCGGACCCCAGTTCCGACTGGCTGGCTGCGATGCCCAGCAGCAGGGATTCGGCGGTCGGATGATGGCGGCCCAGGTACGTCAATGTCGGCCGGATCACATAACGACACAATTCGCTGGCAGCGATACCCATACAAGCCTCAATCCGTGAAAGTGGTCGACGAAGCCTGAGAGGAGGGGCTTGGCAGCAGTCAATCGGATCTCAGGCTCGCCGGAAGCGGATCATGCCGCTTGACTTGAAGTGTAGTGTCATATTTGTGATGTAAAGGACTGTTTTTAAAACATCTTCTTCATTTAGTTATAACGTTTATATCTATTTGAACTTAGTGCAAACGCTCAATCGTTGAATTTCGGGCAATAAAAAACCCTGCTTTTCAGGCAGGGTTTTTTGTATTTCAGCGACGCAGGTCGATCAGGCAGTGAGGGCCTGACGGGTACGTTCGATCACGGCCTGCAGCGGTTCGGCGCTGGAGTACTGATCGGGGTACAGGCGTTCGCTGTGACGGGCGATGCCGTGTTCGTTGACCAGAGTGAAGCTGAAACAGCCTTTGCGGGCCGCCATGATCAGGCAGTTCATTGGAGCAAAAGCGTTAGTGAGGGTGCGAATGGCATCCTGAGTATGGATTTGAGTCGACATGTTATGGGTGTTCCTACAAATGACACGGAATAGAACCGTGCAACGTTAAAACGTTCCAGTAACGTTGATCACCATTGATCAAACGAAGAACCCGACTGGAACAAAGCAGCCAGTGTGAAGCGCTATCAAGTTGGCGCGCTTGGGCTGGCAGGTAGGTACTTAGGAGGGCAGGCAACACAACAGGGGCAAAGGTTCTGGGCCCGGGGTGAAGATCCTGATCAATTTGCAGGTTGGTTCGGTCAGAGTATGCGCATCTCGCGAAAACCCTTTGCTTGTTCAAAGGTGTCGTTGTCGCGAGGGATACCTGGAAACCATCGAGGTGGTCGATCCCGTGTGGTGAGGGGAATGTTTCGACCAGAATTGATTTTCAGCTTGGTACTAACGGCGCGGATACTAACGGATTGAGGTGATGAAAGAAAGGGGTATGCTCAAAAAAATCAATCAGCCACCCAACAGGCCCCGATAGACCAGAACGGTGACAGCCGCCGCCATCGAGCAACCCAGGCCATAGGCTGCCAGGGTCAGACGCAGGGATTGGCCAGCCTCGACCACCTTCATGACGTCGCCCATGTCATTGATTCGGCCTTCACCCAGTTCGATGCTCAGGCTCACCGCCGTGAAGGCTGCCGACAACAGGATCGCGATGGCAAACAACGCACCGTCCGGAGAGGGGAGTGCTGCGTTGATACCCAGGGATATCGCGCAAATGGCCAGCAACAGCACGGCAAACAGCAGCATTCCTTTCATCGTTCCGACCGGCCTGCGAGGGGAGGTGCAGCAGTGTGGCGAGCCGGATCGGATTTGAAAAGTCCCTGGGTTTGGCCTCGCGGTAACATTCCGGGACGGAAGCGAATCAAAAAATACCCGCGATATAACCAACGGATGTGTACTTGTGCACATTAGTTGCGGCAGGTGTAACCGTTATGTCAAGTACTGCCGAGCGCAGCCATTTGCCTGTGATAGAAATTTAAGTCAATGAAAAATCTCGCTTTTTTTTATTGGTGAAAAAATCGTCAGTTTGACTGCGGCCCCCGTTCCATGGGCCTTTGCGCGAGTTCAAGGGGGGTTGTCCACTGAGTTATCCACAGCTTCTGTGGATTGTCCCGAGCGCTTGCTCTAGAACGGGCGTGCAGCGTTTTTTCAGCTTTACCTGTACGAAAAAAAGAGTAGAGTGGCGCGCCTTTCGTTCCGTCCCACAGTGCTTTATGAAGTTTCGCTCAGTATCACCTTCTGTTACCGACGCCTCCCAAACTGTTACCGCACCCAAGCGCTTTTCATTGAAAGTGGCCTTGTGGTTGCTCGACAGCCCGCGCCTGGGCCATAACGTCAACGTCAAACATTTCGCCGGGCGCCTGCTCAAGCAGCCGGCCCGTGACGGTGTGGTGGCTGCGCAAAGCCGCTTGGGCCAATTGTTATGCCGTGAGTGCGGCAATGCCCGCGACCGTCGTATCGGCCACGATCTGCTGCGCATGGCCGCCCGTGCCGGCGACCGCCGCGCCCAGCGTGAACTGGGCCAGGTCGAAGACTGAGCTGTCGTCCCGCCTTGCGCTCCGCTAACCTTGCTCTTTTTCGGTAACGGCAGAAATGGCTATGGCTTTTGACTGGACCAGTATCGCCTTGGGGCTTGCTGGCGCCGCGGTGCCTTTGTTGGCGCTGTGCTGGCAGCTTCAGCGACGACTGACCGCGCGCACGACCGGTTGGGAACTGCTCGAGGAACGCCTCGCCACTGCACAACTGGCTCAGGAAGGGCTAGCCGCCCAACTGGATGCCAGTCGCGATGAAATCAGCGACCTGAGCCAGGCCAATGCCGCCAAACAAGCCGATCTGGCGGCGCTGAGACGTGAAGTCGAGCTGTTGCAGATCGACCGCGACAATGCGCGTGACGCAGCCCATGCCTGGAACCTCGACCGCAGTGCCAAGGAAACCGAACTGCGCCGGCTGGATGCGCTGTCGGCAGCCTTGCGCGCTGAGCTGCGTGAACAACAGGACAGCCATCAGCAGCGCCTCACTGACTTGCAAGGTTCGCGGGATGAACTGCGTGCCCAGTTCGCCGAGCTGGCCGGCAAGATCTTCGACGAGCGCGAACAACGCTTTGCCGAAACCAGTCAGGAACGCCTGGGCCAGTTGCTTGACCCGTTGAAAGAGCGCATTCAGTCCTTTGAAAAGCGCGTGGAAGAAAGCTACCAGAACGAAGCCCGCGAGCGTTTTTCCTTGGCCAAGGAGCTTGAGCGGCTACAGCAACTCAACCTGCGCCTGTCGGACGAGGCCACCAACCTCACCCGTGCCCTCAAAGGCCAGAAAACCCAGGGCAACTGGGGGGAGTTGATCCTTGAGCGCTTGCTGGAGCACGCAGGCCTGGAAAAAGGCCGCGAGTACCAGACCCAAGTCAGCCTTAAAGGCCCGGATGGCGAGCGCTTCCAGCCGGACGTGCTGATCCTTTTGCCGGGGGACAAACAGGTGGTGGTGGACTCCAAGGTCAGCCTGACGGCTTACCAGCAGTTCGTGGCGGCGGAGGATGAGGTGATCGGTCAGGCGGCGCTGAAGCAGCATGTGCTGTCGCTGCGCAATCACGTCAAAGGTTTGGCCGGCAAGGATTACAAGCGCCTGGAGGGCTTGCACAGCCTGGATTTCGTGTTGTTGTTCGTGCCTATCGAGGCGGCTTTTTCGGCGGCGTTGCAGGCCGAGCCGAACCTGTTTCAGGAGGCCTTTGATCGCCATATCGTGATTGTCAGCCCCACCACCTTGCTGGCCACGTTGCGGGTGATCGACAGCCTGTGGAAGCAGGAGCGCCAGAGTCAGAACGCCCGAGAGATCGCCGAGCGCGCCGGTTGGCTCTACGACAAGTTCGTGCTGTTTATCCAGGATCTGGACGAAGTAGGCAACCGTTTGCAGCAGTTGGACAAAGCTTACAGCGCAGCGCGAAACAAGCTGACAGATGGACGCGGAAACCTGGTCAGCCGCACCGAGCAATTACGTCTGCTCGGCGCCCGCGCCAGTAAAAGCCTGCCGGCCGATTTGCTGGAGCGAGCCATGACCGATGCCGATGGCGTGGCCCATCTGCCTGAATAAAATGCGGGCGATGTGGAAGCAACTGTCTTGCCTGCTGCCCAAAACATCTGCATGACCTGACCCACCGCTTTCGCAGCCTCGCCGGGGCTCGACAACTCCCACAGGGGCTTGCAGTGTCTGGAAAGCCTCTGCCAGCAGGGCCATCGCGTCGGGCACTATCTCGCCAACAATAGACATCCAATGTGGGAGCTGGCTTGCCTGCGAAGACGGCGGCATGGCCGACACAGATGCCGCCTGCCTCACCGCCTTCGCAGCCTCGCCGGGGCTCGACAGTTCCTCGCAAGGGATGAGCGCAGTTCTGCTACAACGGCAGATGCCGACTCAACAGCGCACGCAAGGCCGCCGGTTTCACCGGTTTGGCCAGATAATCCAACCCCGCCGCGTGCACCTCGGCCACCATTTCCGGGCGACCGTCGGCGCTGATCACCACGCCAGGGATCGGCTCTGCCAACTGCGCCCGTAGCCAGCCCATCAGTTCGGTGCCGGTTTCGCCATGGTCCAGGTGGTAATCCACCAACGCCAGTTGCGGGCGTACGCCCTCGGCCAGCAAGGCTGCGCATTGTGCCTGGTCAGTGGCGGTCCACACCTCGCAACCCCAGCGCGTCAGCAGGCTGCGCATGCCGATCAGGATGCTGTCTTCGTTGTCCACGCACAGCACCTGGGCTCCGCTCAAGGGCAGGCCGTTCTCCTGCGGGGTTTTGGCCGGTGCACTCGCCTGGTTGCGCGCCAGTGGCACCCGCACGCTGAATACACTGCCCTTGCCTGGCCACGAACGCACGCTCAGGCGATGGCCCAGCACGCGGCACAAACCGTCGGCGATCGCGAGGCCCAGGCCCAGGCCTTTTTCGGCGCGGGTCTGGTGACTGTCCAGCCGTTTGAATTCTTCGAAGATCACCTTTTGTTTGTCCTGCGGGATGCCAGGGCCACGGTCCCAAACCTCCAGGCACAGCTCACCTTTGCGCCGACGTACGCCAAGTAGCACGGGGCCGTCGGCATAGCGGAACGCGTTGGTCAGAAAGTTCTGCAAAATCCGTCGCAGCAGCTTGATGTCACTGTCCACGCGCAAACGGCTGCCGCGCAGACGGAAGCGCAAGCCTTGTTCCTGGGCCAATGCCTTGAACTCGGCACCGAGGGTATCGAACAGCTCGTTGAGCACAAAGGGTTGGCGCTGCGGGTTGATCTTGCCGTTTTCCAGGCGCGAGATATCTAGCAGGTCGCTGATCAGGTCTTCGGCAGAACGCAGCGAACTGTCCAGGTGCTGCACCAGTTGCCGGGCCTCGCTCGACAAGCCGTCGTGCTGGTGGGAGAGCGCGGCGGAGAACAATCGTGCAGCGTTCAGCGGCTGCATCAGGTCATGGCTGACAGCTGCGAGAAAGCGTGTCTTCGATTGACTGGCCGATTCGGCGACGCCCTTGGCGTCGGTGAGCGCCACATTGAGTTGCGACAGCTCATGGGTGCGTTCGGCCACCCGCTGTTCCAGACCCTCGTTGGCCTCGGTCAGGGCCTGCTCGGCTTCGCGGAATGCGGTGATGTCGGTAAAACTCATGACAAAGCCGCCGCCGGGCATCGGGTTGCCGATCAGCTCGATCACCCGTCCATTGGGGAACAGCCGTTCGGAGGTATGCGCGCGACCCTGGCGCATCCAGTGCAGGCGGCGCGCCACATGCACTTCGGCTTCGCCTGGCCCGCACAGGCCGCGCTCGGCGTTGTAGCGAATAATGTCAGCGATCGGCCGGCCTACGCTGATCAGCCCGTCGGGGTAATTGAACAGCTCCAGATAGCGACGGTTCCAGGCCACCAGCTTGAGGGACTGGTCCACCACGCTGATGCCCTGGGTAATATTCTCGATCGCGCCCTGCAACAAGGCCCGGTTGAACTGCAGCACTTCAGACGCCTCATCGGCGATACGTACTACGTCTTCGAGCTGCATTTCCCGCCCTTCGATGGCCGCTTTCACCACCGCACGGGTCGACGAGGCGCCGAGCACACCGGCCAGCAGTCGCTCGGTATGGGCGATCCACTCGTTGTCGGCATTCTGGTTGGGGTTGAAGCCCTTGCCCTGGCGATAGGCGAAGCGGATGAAGCTCTGCTGGGCGCGTTCCTCGCCGACGAAGCGCGCCGCGAGGCTGAGCAGGTCGCTGATCTGCACCGACAGCATGGACCGTGCACCGGCCCGCTGCCTGATTTCCTGGCCAATGAAACGCCCGGCCTGCCAGTGCTCGGAGACGCGCGTGCGCGACAGCATCGACACCCACACGAACAGCGTGAAGTTACCGGCCAGGGACAGCACCGTGCCCAGGGTCAAGGAGGTCACGGACAAGCCGAAAGGATGTGAATGCAGCCACGTCAGGCCGGGGAAAAGACTGAGGGACCAGCCCAGGCTTTTCGCGGTCACCGGCAGTACCAGGGTGTAGAACCACAGGAAAGTACCGGCCGCGAGTCCTGCGAATACGCCACGCCGGTTGGCCTGCTTCCAATACAGCGCGCCGAGCATGGCCGGCGCCAGTTGGGTGACGGCGGCGAAGGCGATCTGGCCGATGGTCGCCAGGCTCGCGGTGGAGCCCAGCAGGCGATAACTCACATACGCCAGCAACAGGATGATCACGATGCTGACCCGGCGCACCGACAGCATCCAGTGCCGGAACACTTCGAACGGCCGCTCGGCGCTGGAGCGGCGCAACAGCCACGGCAGCAACATGTCGTTGGACACCATGGTCGACAGCGCGATGCTGGCCACGATCACCATGCCGGTTGCCGCCGACGCGCCGCCGATGAACGCCAGTACGGCGAGGGCCGGATGGGCTTTGCCCAGGGGTAGGCTGATTACGTAGGAATCGGGCAGAACGGAGCCGGGCAGCATCATCTTGCCGCCGAGGGCGATGGGGATCACGAACAGCGCCGCGAGCACCAGGTACGCCGGAAACACCCATTTGGCCAGGCGCAGGTCCTGGGGGTCGATGTTCTCCACGACGGTTACGTGAAACTGCCTGGGCAAGCAGATGATCGCCATCATGGCGACGCCGGTCTGTACCACCATCGAGGGCCAGTTGATGGTCTCTTTCCAGTACTCCTCCAAGCGTGGCGCGAGGATCGCCTGGCTGATCAGGTCGCCGAAACCGTCATACAGGCCGTAGGTCACAAACGCGCCGACGGCAAGAAAAGCGAATAGCTTGACCAGCGACTCAAACGCAATCGCCAGCACCATGCCCCGGTGGTGCTCGGTGGCATCGAGGTTGCGCGTACCGAACACAATGGTGAACAGCGCCAGGGCCAGTGACACGATCAATGCCGTGTCCTGGGCCCGGGTGCCGGTGGTTTCCGGGCCGGAGCCGATCAGCAGGTTCACGCCCAGCACGATGCCTTTGAGTTGCAGGGCGATGTAGGGCAGCACGCCCACTAGGCAGATCAGCGCCACCACCACCGCCAGGGATTGGGACTTGCCGTAACGCGCGGCGATGAAGTCGGCAATGGACGTGATGTTTTCCTGCTTGCTGATCAGGATCATCTTCTGCAGCACCCAGGGCGCCAGCACCAGCAAGATCACCGGTCCCAGGTAGATCGGTAAAAACGCCCACAGCTGTTCTGCCGCCTGGCCTACGGCGCCAAAGAATGTCCAACTGGTGCAGTACACGGCGAGCGACAGGCTGTATACCCACGCGCGCATGCGTGGCGGCAAAGGCGCACGGCGGCGGTCACCGTAAAAGGCGATGGCAAACATAATGGCCATATAGGCCAGGGCAACGGCGGCGATCAGCCCGCTGGACAACGTCATGGTAACTCCGAGCGTAAGAACACCCGGGCATTCCGGGCCCGGTTGGACAGTCTCGCATGATGCCGGGGCTTAGTCAGTGTCGACCAAGGTCGTGTGCAGTGTGTGGGAGCCGGGCTTGCCTGCGATGGCCGGTTCCTAGGGTTTGCGGGGCGGCAGGGTTTTCTGGCGCAGGATGTAGATTGTCACCAGCACCGCACTCGTGAGCATGAAACCTCGGGCCCAGGGTAGCGACACCAGATAGCAGGAAAAACCGATGCTCAGCCACATCAAGCCGATGGCGTAGACCTTGCCTTTAAGCGGAATGCCATTGCCGTCCAGGTAGTCGCGGATCCACGGGCCCAGGCGCGGGTGTTCCACCAGCCACTGGTAGAAACGCGGGGAGCTTCGGGCGAAGCAGGCGGCGGCGAGTAACAGGAAGGGGGTGGTGGGCAGGACCGGCAGGAAGATACCGATCACTCCCAACGCTACGCTGAGCCAGCCGACGGCCAGCAGTGCGTAGCGCAGGAGCAGCGAGCGCTTGCCCATGGGTGTCACGGGCAAGCGGCTCAGTGGTGACGGGGCTTGAGGATCGCCGGTTTTTCGTCAGGGGCGTTGCACAGCAGGTACAGGGCGGTCAGGGCTTCCGGGATCTGCACGATCATGTCGTCCATCAGGTTGGCATCGGCGGCAATGTCGGAGAATTCCGGCTGGTCGTCGAACAGACCCGAACCGACCATGATCGGCAGCAGCATTTCGCTGACTTCTTCCTCGGCGGTTTCGAACCAGGCGGCTTCGCGCAGGAACACGCCTTCCATGAAACCGATGCACCAGCCGCGCAGTTCGGAGTCGTCCGGCTCATCGCCCAGGTCCAGCTCGCAGGGCAGCTCGAACTCTTCGTCGGAAGCCAGCTGGCGACCGATGTGGGCCTTGAGGGCCAGCAGGGTGCTTTCGATTTCTTCGCGCTGCGCAGCGTCGGTGTAGTGAGGCTCTTCGGCGAACAGCGCATCGATCCATTCGCGGTCAGGTACGGTCTCGGCGCAAATCGAAAGGGCGGTCAGGTAGCCGTGGGCGGCCACGTAGTCCAGCGCCTCGTCATGCAGCTCATCGGCGTCGAGGAAGGCTTGCAGGCGGGTTAGTTGCTCAGCAAAGGACATTGAAGGACTACCTTGGGGAATAAACGATGCTGAATTCTAGGCTTTCTTGCGCGCCCAGGCCAGCTGCAAGGCATATTTGCCAGGTTTTGGGTCACGACGTCTATTCGTCAGCGGCGCCCTGTGGCGGATGACGCTCGGGTATACTGCCGCGTTTTGTGATGCCCCGGCAGGCCGAGCGCCACCCCGAGAAAACTTCGCTTACGGATTATTTCCCGTGACGCGGTGTTTTTTCGGCCAGCCTGCACAGAGGGATTTCGGCACTATTTGGAGTTATACATGCTCGAGCAGGCTCAACGCGTCCTCAAGGACATCTTCGGCTACGACAGTTTTCGTGGCCGCCAGGGTGCGATCATTGAGCGCGTGGCCAGTGGCGGCGACGCCCTGGTGCTGATGCCTACCGGCGGCGGCAAGTCGTTGTGCTTCCAGGTGCCGGCGCTGTTGCGCAATGGCCTGGCCGTGGTGGTGTCACCGCTGATCGCGCTGATGGACGACCAGGTTGCCACCCTCGAAGAACTGGGTGTTGCCGCGGCTTCGTTGAACTCCACCCTCAGCCCCGAGCAGCAACGGGACCTGGCCGCGCGCATCAAGCGCGGTGAAGTGAAAATGCTCTACCTGGCCCCCGAGCGCCTGGTGCAGCCACGCATGCTGGCTTTTTTGCAGGGGCTGGAAATCGCCCTGTTCGCCATTGACGAAGCCCACTGCGTTTCGCAATGGGGCCACGATTTCCGCCGCGAATACCTGCAACTCGGGCAACTGGCGGAGCTGTTCCCCGATGTCCCGCGCATCGCCCTGACCGCCACGGCCGACAAGCGTACCCGTGAGGAAATCGTCGAGCGCCTGCACTTGCAGAACGCCGAGCGCTTCCTGTCGAGCTTCGACCGGCCAAACATTTTTTACCGCATCGTGCCCAAGGAGCAGCCGCGCAAACAGTTGCTGGCGTTTCTCTCCGAGCGGCGCAGCGATGCGGGCATCGTCTATTGCCTGTCGCGCAAGAAGGTCGATGAGGTGGCTGCATTTCTCTGCGAGCAGGGCTATCCGGCGCTGCCGTATCACGCCGGTTTGCCGAACGATCTACGGGCCTACCACCAGAAGCGCTTCCTCAATGAGGAGGGTCTGATCATGGTGGCGACCATCGCCTTCGGCATGGGTATCGACAAGTCCAACGTGCGCTTCGTGGCCCACATGGACCTGCCCAAATCCCTCGAGGCTTACTACCAGGAAACCGGACGTGCCGGTCGTGATGGCCTGCCCGCAGATGCCTGGATGGTCTATGGCCTGCAGGATGTGGTGATGCTCAAGCAGATGCTGCAGAACTCCGAAGGCGACGAGCGTCACAAGCGCCTGGAGCAGCACAAGCTCGACGCCATGCTCTCGTTGTGCGAGGAAACCCGCTGCCGGCGCCAGACCTTGCTGGCGTATTTCGACGAAGACATGCCCGAGCCCTGCGGCCATTGCGATAACTGCATCGATGGCGTGCAGACCTGGGACGCCACCGAGCCGGCGCGTCAGGGACTGTCGGCGATCTACCGCACCGGCCAGCGTTACGGCGTGGGGCATCTGGTGGATGTGTTGCTGGGCAAGGATAACGAAAAGGTACGCAGCTTCGGCCACGAAAAACTCTCGGTCTTCGGTGTCGGCAAGGCCCGTGCCGAGGGCGAGTGGCGCTCGTTGTTCCGCCAGATGGTCGCGCGCGGGCTGGTGGACATCGACATCGAAGGGTTTGGCGGCCTGCGCCTGAACGACAGCTGCCGGCCATTGCTCAAGGGGGAAGTGAGCCTGGAGCTGCGTCGCGACCTCAAGCCGCAAACCACCGCCAAGAGCAGCACCAGCCAGGCCAGCCAGCTGGTCAGGGGAGAAGAACGCGAACAGTGGGAAGCCCTGCGCACCCTGCGGCGCAAGCTGGCCCAGGAACACAGTGTGCCGCCATACGTCATCTTTCCCGACTCCACCTTGTTGGAGATGCTCCGCGAGCAGCCCACGACCATGGCCGAGATGGCGCGGGTCAGCGGCGTGGGCGCGCGCAAGCTGGAGCGTTATGGCCAGGCATTCCTCGAGGTGCTCGGCGGCCAGGCCGAAGCGCCCCGGGAAGTCGCCGATATTCGTCACGAACTGATCAGTTTGGCGCGTGCCGGCATGACGCCTATCCAGATCGCCGGCCAGTTGCAATGTTCGGAAAAGAACGTCTACACCTTGCTCGCCGAATCGATTGGCAAGCAGCAGCTGTCGTTGGAGCAGGCCCTTGATCTGCCAGAGGATTTGCTCGGTGAAATTCAGGACGCCTTTCTGGACGGAGAGGGCGAATTGCCACCTGTCGCGGAGATTCTGCCGCTGTTTACCGGACGTGTTCCGGAGGGTGTCTTGTACTGTGTGCGGGCCGCCTTGCAGTCTGAATTCGAAATTTAATGTGCCAATTACGACAATGTAACGAATCAGTACATACCGAAGCTTGCCTATGGGCATGGCTCATGCTTAGCTGACTAATAATTAGCCACACTTTATTTTCAGTCTAAATCATGAGTTTTTTATGCCGGTAACCGATCAACACCGTTTTGGCATGCAGTTGGCGCAAATGTCCCGAGGTTGGCGCGCCGAATTGGACCGCCGTCTGGCGGGGCTGGGCTTGTCACAGGCGCGCTGGCTGGTGCTGCTGCACCTGGCCCGTTTCGAAGAAGCCCCTACCCAGCGTGAGCTGGCGCAAAGCGTGGGGGTCGAGGGGCCGACCCTGGCCCGTCTGCTCGACAGCCTTGAAGGGCAGGGGCTGGTGCAACGCCAGGCTGTAGTCGAAGACCGCCGCGCCAAGCGCATCCTGCTGTGTGACACCGCCCGCCCGCTGATCGAACAGATCGAAACCATCGCCACGGCACTGCGTCATGAGCTGTTCGTAGGTGTGGACGAAGCCGATCTGAGCGTGTGCATGCGGGTGCATGGGCACATCCTGGCGAACCTGGAAAAGTCCTGACACGCAGCTGTTTTGTAGTGAGCGGGACAAGCCCGCTCACCACAATCGGTTTGTTCTTATATTGAATTTGTGTGGGGCATCAGAACGTCTGTCCCAGGTTCAGGTACACCGCTTTCTGATGCTCGGAGTTGACGCCATAGCTGAAATTCAGCGGGCCCAGCGGTGTGTCGAACCCCAGGAAAATACTGGCGGCGTTGATGTAGCCGCTGTCGAATTCGTTATCGTTGTTCCACGCTCGGCCGCGTTCCAGCGACGCGCCGAGGTACAGCGGGAAATCCAGTGGCAGGTACGAACGAGGGGTCAGGCGGCGGTAGTACACCGCCCGCATCAGGCTGATGTTCTGCCCTGAAATCGCGTCCTGGCGAAAGCCCGACAACTGCCGTGCACCGCCCAGCAGAAAGCTGGAAATCACCACGTCCGAATCGTCCAGTGTGCGCCCGTAGCGCCCGCCGAGCACCAGTGTGTCGGGGCCGTGGCTCATGGCCTTGTCCAGCGTGAACTCCCATTGCCGGTAGCGCTGGTCCGAGCCCAGCCCCGGTTCGAATTCGCGGTAGGCCAGGCCGATGTCTTCACCGGTGTGGGGGAAGTACACGTTGTCCAGGGAGTCGAAGGAGTACTTCAGTTCATAGAAGCCTTCGCTGAAACTCACGCTGGGCAGGTCGCGGTCGCCGATACGTACGTCCGCCTTGCCCCAGGCCTCGCCGACGCCGAAGCGGATTTCGCCGCTGTTGCCGATCTGTCGCCCCACGTTCAGGCCGAAACCGTAGCGTTCCAGGCGATATTCGGAGATGGGGTCGTTGTCCAGGATCAGCTCGACGTTCTGTGCCTGGGCGCTGATATAAGGCGCGACAAAGTAGCGTGAGCCGGTGTCCATCGGTTGATAGAACTCGCTGTACAGCTCTTGTCGATCACCGATCTGCACCCGCGTCAGCCACTCGGCGCCCAGGCGGTTGATGCCATTCATGCGGTAGCTGGCGCCGAGGTTGAATGCACTGTCGCCGCGCATGTCATCCGACAGATTCAGACCCAGGCGCAGGTAATCGGTACCGGCACGTTTGCCCCGTGCGCTGATGACCAGGGTGTTGTCCTGGCCCTTCTTGACCACGCGGTATTGCACTTGCTCGAAGTAATCCAGGCCGTACAAGGTGCCCATATCGGCCTGTAAGCGGCCAAGGTTCAGCGGCTCACCCAGGGGTTGGCGAATGTAGTAGCGGATCACGTCGTTGCTGACTTTCGAGTCGTTCTCCACGTCGATGGCGGTGATCACCGGTGTGCGTTCACCCGGGGTGCGCGCGGCCACCAGCTGCGGGTCGATCGGTTCGGCGGGGCGCAGGTGAGCCAGTCGCGCATCGAGGGTGCGGGTCGCGCGGTAGCCGGCATCGATCATGTCTTTGGCGCGACCGAAGTCGGTCACGCCGTAGGCCGCGAGGGGCGGCTGGATCAACACGTCCTTGGGGTGCAAGGCCTTGAGTTGTTCTTCGGAGTTGCGCCGGGTCATCAGGGTGATCGACTGGTTGAGCACATCCACCACGGTCGCCAGTTGCTTGCGCGAGCGCAGCGGGGTGCCGATATCCACCACGATGGCGATATCGACGCCCATCTCCCGCGCCACGTCCAGCGGAATGTTATCGGTCATGCCGCCGTCCACCAGCAGGCGTCCGTCGATTTCCACTGGCGCGAACACCGCCGGGATCGACATGCTCGCGCGGATGACCTGGGGCAGGTGGCCCTTGCGGAACACCACTTTCTCGCCGGTGGTGATGTCCGTCGCCACGGCGCGGAAGGGGATCGGCAGCTTGTCGAAATTGCGCGTGTTACTGCTGTGGGCAAACATGCTTTCGAGCAACAAGGCGAGGTTCTGGCCCTGGATCACGCCCAGGGGCAGGCCCAGGCTGCCGTCGTCGCGAAAGCTGAGTTTCTGTTTGACCAGGAAATCCCGGTCATCCTGCTTGCGCCGAAAGGGCACGTCTTCCCGGGGCGGTGCATCGGACAGTGCCTGTTGCCAGTCAATATTGAGCGCGAGCTTTTCCAGTTCATCGATCTTGTAACCCGAGGCGTACAGCCCACCAATCACCGCACCCATGCTGGTGCCGGCAATCGCGTCGATCTGGATGCCCTGTTCTTCCAGGGCCTTGAGCACACCGATATGCGCCAGGCCACGGGCGGCACCGCCGGACAGCACCAGGCCGATTTTCGGGCGTGGGCTTTCGACGGCGTCGGCAATCAGGGGGAACAGGCACAGCACAAGGCAGGACAACAGGCGGCGCATCATCAATCTCGAGGCTTGGCGATAAGGCCGGTATTATAGCCAGCCGATCCTCCGAGCCCGTTATGCCAGGAACCTGTCAAATTATGTCCGCGAGCAAACCCGAGATTGTCATCACCTATTGCACCCAGTGTCAGTGGCTGTTGCGCGCGGCGTGGCTGGCCCAGGAGCTGCTGAGTACGTTCGCCGACGACCTGGGCAAAGTGTCGCTCGAGCCGGCGACCGGCGGGACGTTCCGCATCACCTGCGATGGTGTGCAGATTTGGGAGCGCAAGGCGGATGAGGGCTTCCCCGAAGCCAAGGTGCTCAAGCAGCGCGTACGTGACCAGATCGACCCGCAGCGCGACCTGGGGCATAACGACCGCACACGCTGAAGGTCACCACCGGTGAGCGATGGTGACCTTCATACCGTTATTTGGTGGCGAGCTTTTGCTTGATGAACCCCACGACCCATGTCAGCACCAACCCGCCGACACCACCGCCGACGATATTGCTGCCCACTGCCGCGACATCCAGTGCTTCGCCGCCGGATGTGCCGGTGAACTGCGCCAGCACCTGGCCCAGTACCAGACCGCCGACACCGCCGAGCATGGTATTGAGCCCGGTCCCCAGGCTTTGTTTGGTCATGCCCGCCAGGTTACCGCCGACGGCTCCGCTGATGATCTGCACCAGCAAGCTGATAAGTGTTTCCATGATGAAGCTCCTGCATAGCGTTTAGGGAGTGACCACTCGCTTGCAGCAACTTCAATGGGACATGGCTGGCGTCGAGCGGCCTTATCCGTTGAACGACGACAGACTGTTGCGGATGCGCAGAGTATAGATCAGGCCGTCGCGGCGGGCTGTTTGGCCTGGCTGGCACCCCCCATCAGGCCGGACAGCACGATGGCGATGATGATCAGCACGCCCCCCAGCAGCATGCGCAGGGTCGGGGTTTCGGCGAACAGCAGCCACGCCACGGTGATGCCGTAGAGCGGCTCCATGGCAAACACCACCGAGGCGGTGCGTGCCTTGATCACCGCCAGGCTGGCGACGAACAGACTGTGGGCGAGCCCGGTGCAGAACACGCCGAGCAGACCGATCCACAACCAGTCCAGTGCGCGCACGCTCGCCAGTCCCGGCGCCGCGAACGGCAACAGGCAGGCAGCCACCACGAGGTTCTGGCACAAGGCGGCCTGGACCGCCGGGATACGCCCGGAGCTGGCGCGGTTGTTCAGTGACAACAGGGAAAACAACAGCCCCGACGCGATCCCCCACAACAAGCCGCCGGTGGCCTCGCTGGCCAGGTTGAAGTCCGGGGTGACGAGCACCAGGCCCACGCTGACCAACACCACCAGCACCACTTCATTGGCGCGGATTCGCTCACGGAAAATCAGCCCTTCGAGCATCACGGTGAAAGCAGGGAAGGCGGTGAACCCCAGGGTCGCAACCGCCACCCCGGCGACTTTGACCGCAACGAAGAAGGTAACCCAGTGAGCCGCCAGCAACACGCCGCTGATCAACAGGCGGCGACAGTCGCGCGCCTGCAGTTTTTTCCAGGTGTTGTTGCGGGCCAAGCGCGCGAACAGCGCAAGGGCGGCCACGGCAAATACGGCACGCCCAAATACGATGATCGTAGGCGACGCGGCCGCCAGCTTGCCGAATACGCCGGTAAGGCCAAACATCAATGCGCCGATATGCAGGGCGCCCAGGGCTGAACGGGGAGTCATTGCGATCCTTGAACCAACGGGGGTGACAGCGTCGCAGTCTAGAGGGTGTCAGGCCCTGGCGTCTGTCGCCCGCCTCGCGATTTTTATCGCAGGACTCTTCCTACGATACCCGGCGCAGCGCACCCGGGGAGGCGCCAAATTCGCGCAACATGGCTGCGGCAAAGGCACTTTGGGAGTTGTAACCGACACGCTCGGCGATTTCGCCGATGGGCAGCGGGGTTTCTCGAAGCAGTTTCAGCGCCATGTTCAGGCGACGGCTGCGCAGGTAGTCCATGGGCGTCTGTCCGCACTCCGCCATGAACCGTGCATGCAGACGCGCGACGGAAAGGCCGGCGATTTTTGCCAGGTCCGCCACTTGCAGCGGATGTGCCAGGTGTCGCTCGATATGCGCATTGAAGGCTGCGTAGGGCAGGCGTCGTCCCGGTTCGGGCCGGGCCAGGGGATGATTGAGGCTGGCAAGCAACAGCACGGCGCCTTGCTGCACGATCAGCGGGTCATCCACCGGGCTGTGCGCCAGCCATTGCACCAATTGGCTCTGCCGGGCATCCAGGGCCAGGCGCGCGGGTCGGTCGAGCAGGCGGCGGCTGGCATCGGCGTGCTCGCCCAGCGATTGCAGCACCCAGTGTTCCGTGGGCACGTCCAGGACCAGGCAGCGGCTGCCATCGCGGCTGCCACAGGCGTGGTGGGCGGAGAAGGGCAGCACCATCACGCTGCTTTCATGCACCTGGCTGCCGCGCCCATCGACTTCCAGGTCCAGATGCCCGGACAGCCCGAACACCAACTGTGCATGGTCATGGCTGTGGGCGAGGGGCGCTTCGATGTAGTGGCGTAGCGTGAGGGACGGTCTCATCGCGGTCTCCGGGGCTGCAAGCCGGCAGTCTACAACGCTTCGCGCTCATTGAGCGCTGTCATCAGACTGACGCACCGTTGTCATGGACTGTTAATCGCCATGGCGCAAGCTCGCGAAAACACCGTCGAGGGATGCCCATGACCAGTGCCGAGTTCGCCAAGCCCAGCCGCAAGCAACGGGTTCGTACCCTGTGGATTTCCGATGTGCACCTGGGCACCCGGGATTGCCAGGCCGAACACCTGTCGCAGTTTCTCAAGGGCTATCACGCCGACAAGGTGTACCTGGTCGGCGACATCATCGACGGCTGGAAAATGCGCGGCGGCATGTACTGGCCCCAGGCTCACACCAATGTGATCCGCCGGTTGCTGACCATGGCCAAGCGCGGCACCGAGGTGATCTACGTCACCGGCAACCATGACGAGTTCCTGCGTCGCTATTCCAAGCTGATCCTGGGCAACATCCAGTTGGTGGACGAAGCGGTGCACGTGACCGCCGACGGTCGTCATCTGTTGGTGATCCATGGTGATCAATTCGATGTGATCACCCGCTACCACCGCTGGCTGGCATTCCTCGGCGACTCGGCCTACGAATTCACCCTCACCTTGAACCGCTGGCTGAACCATTGGCGCGCGCGGTATGGCTACGGCTATTGGTCGCTGTCGGCATACCTGAAGCACAAGGTGAAAACCGCCGTGAGTTTTATCAGCGATTTCGAAGAAGCCATCGCCCACGAAGTCACTCGGCGCGAACTGCATGGTGTGGTATGCGGGCACATCCACCATGCCGAGATTCGCAAGGTGGGCGAGGTGGACTACCTCAACTGCGGGGATTGGGTGGAATCGTGCACGGCGTTGATCGAACACTGGGATGGCAGCATCGAGTTGTACCGGTTGGCCGATGCGCAGGCCAAAGAAGCCTTGCTGAAAGCCGAGATGGTTGCAGGTTGACAGGCTCTACGCGGTCAAATGTGTGCTTGCTCGCGACATCCAATAAAGATGTCGACTGATGCACCGCTATCGCAGGCAAGCCAGCTCCCACAGGGGATTCATGGAGGTTGGAAAAACGCTGTCGGCAGGGGGCATTGCGACGGGCGCTTTCTTACCGGCAACCGAGATTCAATGTGGGAGCTGGCTTGCCTGCGATAACGGCAGTATGGCTAGCAGAAAGTCTGCCGTTTGCTCCCACATTGTTGGTGCAGTTTCTTCAGTTGGAGACGTCGGCGATCGCCTTAGCCAGCAACCCCAGCCGCGTCGAGTCAATTCCGGCCATGCTCGCCCGGCCTGAGCTGACCATGTACACGCTGTGTTTCTCCCGCAACTGCTTCACCTGTTCGGCACTCAAACCGGTGTAGGAAAACATCCCGCGTTGCGCACCAATATGCGCATAGCGCTCGGCCAAACCGTGGGGCGCCAGCGCCTCCAGCAGCCCGGAACGCAACTGCGCAATTCGTGAGCGCATGGCTTCGACTTCGCCGGCCCACACCTGTTTGAGATCTGCATCACCGAGGATAGTCGCGACGATCGCCGCGCCGTGATCCGGTGGCGTCGACCACAGGTTGCGCGCGGTGTTCGCGAGTTGGCTGCGCACATCGGTCAGCTTCTCGGCATCTTTCGCGCATACGATCAGCGCTCCGACGCGGTCGCTGTACAGGCCGAAGTTCTTCGAGCAGGAACTGGTTACCAGCACTTCCGGCAGCTCGGCGGCGAACAGCCGCACGGCCCAGGCATCCTGTTCCAGGCCGTCGCCAAAACCCTGATAGGCGAAGTCGATCAGTGGCAGCAGCTGGCGCTCGCGCACGATCTGCAAGACCTGGCGCCAGTCATCCCGGGACAGGTCAAAACCGGTAGGGTTGTGGCAGCAGGCGTGCAGCAGCACGACGTCGCCCTGGGGCACGCTGGACAGGGTCGCGAGCATCGCCGTCACATCCAGACGATTGTCCGCCCCCACGTAGGGGTAATGACTGACCTTGAGCCCGGCCTTGGCAAAGATGCTTTCGTGGATCGGCCAGGTCGGGTTGCTCAGCCACACACCTCGGCCCGGCAGGTGCTGGGCGATGAAGTCGGCACTCAAGCGCAGGGCACCGGTACCGCCCGGGGTCTGGGTGGCGCCGGCGCGGCGTTCGCCGATCAAGGCCGAGTCGGCACCGAGGACCAGCTCAGTGATCAGGCTGCCGAACGCGGTGTTGCCGTGGCCGCCGATGTAGGTCTTGGTGGTTTGTGTGTCCACCAGGCGCTGCTCGGCGACTTTCACCGAATGCGGGATCGGCGTCAGGCCCTGGTCATCCTTGTACACACCCACGCCGAGGTCGAACTTGTTCGGGTTGGTGTCCTGGGCATACAGGTCCATCAGCCCGAGGATCGGGTCGCCGGGCACGCGGCCAATGGCATCGAAATGCATTACTTGCGGCCCTCGGCGTGCTTGGCCACTTCGTCGGTGCGCGCGGCCATGATGAAGTCGTTGCGGTGCAGGCCCTTGATGGAATGGCTCCACCAGGTCACGGTGACCTTGCCCCATTCGGTGAGCAGGCCCGGGTGATGGCCTTCGGCCTCGGAGATGTCACCCATGGCATTGGTGAAGGCCAGGGCGAATTTGAAGTTCTTGAACAGGAAGACCTTTTCCAGCTGCATCACGCCGTCGCGCACTTCGATGTTCCAGTCGGGGATCTGCTTGAGCAGCACCGGCAGTTCTTCATCGCTGACTTGCGGGGCATCGGCGCGGCAGGCTTCGCAGTGGGCTTGGTTCAAGGTGGTCATGTGGGGTGTCCTGAATTCGAATGTATGAAGGTCAGTGGCGTCACCCTAAAGCAACGCGGGGCCAGGGAACAGACTCACCTGGCCTCAAGATGTAAGGTTCACGCAGCTTTGGGCTTGGGTGGAAACTTCGGTGCATGCAAGCCAAGCTGCATGCCGTGTTCGACCATGCCCATGATGTCTTCCTGCGCCACCTCGAACAGGCGCTTGAGGTCGGGCAGCACGAAGTACAGCGGTTGCAGGATGTCGATGCGATACGGCGTGCGCATCGCTTCCAGCGGGTCGAAGACTTGGTGTTCGGGTTCGGAGGACAGGCTGTACACCGTCTCCTTGGGTGACGACAGAATGCCACCACCGTAGATGCGTCGACCGGCAGGCGTGTCTACCAGGCCGAACTCGATGGTCATCCAGTACAGCCGGGCCAGGTACACCCGCTGTTCTTTGGTGGCCGCCAGGCCGAGTTTGCCGTAGGTATGGGTGAATTCGGCGAACCAGGGGTTGGTCAGCAACGGGCAGTGGCCGAAGATTTCGTGGAAAATATCCGGCTCTTGCAGGTAGTCCAATTCTTCACGGGTACGAATAAAGGTCGCCACCGGGAACTGCTTGCTGGCGAGTAATTCGAAGAAGGTCTGGAAGGGGATCAGTGCCGGCACCCGGGCAACTTGCCAGCCCGTGGTTTCGGCAAGCACTTTGTTGATTTCGCCCAGTTGCGGAATGCGATCCAGGGGCAGGCCGAGCTTGTCGATGCCGTCCAGGTATTCCTGGCAGGCACGACCCTCGATCACTTTCAATTGGCGAGTGATCAGGGTGTTCCACACCGCGTGTTCTTCCGGCGGGTAGTGGATAAAACCTTGCGCATCGGGCTCGCGGGCCACGTACTGCGTCTGCTTCATACGGCTCTCCTGCTAGGCATTCGTTCTTTTTATGTCCTGCGATGCCTGTATTGATACCCGGTGCGGGCCAGGATTCCACTGCTCAGATGGCTGGATGCGTAGGAATATTTACCGTTTTTCGTAAAGTATTCGTTACGGTTGCGCAGTTGGTCTCTGTGATGGGCTGGGAAATGCCCATAACCTGTCACATAATCTTGACGATTATCTGCGCCCCAGCACAAAAAAAACGCGGCGCCTCCTACCTTTCGGGCCTTTTTCATGCGAATCAAAGTTCACTGTCAGAACCGCATCGGCATCCTGCGGGACATCCTCAACCTGCTGGTGGGATACGGCGTCAACGTGGCCAAGGGCGAAGTGGGCGGTGAGCACGGCAACGCCATCTACCTGTTCTGCCCGAACCTGGTGAACATGCAGTTCCAGGCGTTGCGCCCGCAGTTCGAAGCGATTGCCGGTGTATTTGGTGTGAAGCGGGTGGGGCTGATGCCCAGCGAGCGTCGGCATATGGAGCTCAATGCCTTGCTCGGTGCCCTGGAGTTTCCGGTCTTGTCCATCGACATGGGCGGCTCCATTGTCGCCGCCAACCGCGCGGCGGCGCAGTTGCTTGGCGTGCGGGTGGACGAGGTGCCGGGCATTCCCCTGTCGCGCTATGCCGAGGATTTCGACTTGCCGGAGCTGGTGCGCGGGAGCAAGTCGCGGATCAATGGCTTGAGGGTCAAGGTCAAAGGCGACGTTTTCCTGGCGGACATCGCGCCGCTGCAATCTTCCGAGCACGATGACAGCGAAGCCATGGCCGGTGCCGTATTGACGCTGCACCGTGCCGACCGGGTGGGGGAGCGTATCTACAATGTGCGCAAGCAGGAGCTGCGCGGCTTCGACAGCATCTTCCAGAGCTCCAGGGTGATGGCCGCCGTGGTGCGTGAAGCCCGACGCATGGCCCCTTTGGATGCGCCTCTCTTGATAGAAGGCGAAACCGGTACCGGCAAGGAGTTGCTGGCCCGCGCCTGTCACCTGGCCAGCCCGCGCGGCCAGTCGCCGTTGATGGCGCTCAACTGTGCGGGGCTGCCGGAGTCGATGGCCGAGACCGAACTGTTCGGCTACGGCCCAGGTGCGTTCGAAGGGGCGCGGGCCGAAGGCAAGCTGGGGCTCCTGGAGCTGACGGCCGGCGGCACGTTGTTTCTCGACGGTGTGGGGGAAATGAGTTCGCGCTTGCAGGCGAAACTCTTGCGCTTCCTGCAGGACGGTTGCTTCCGTCGCGTCGGCAGCGATGAAGAGGTGTACCTCGATGTGCGAGTGATCTGCGCGACCCAGGTGGATTTGTCCGAACTCTGCGCCCGGGGTGAATTCCGTCAGGATCTCTACCATCGCCTCAATGTGCTGTCGCTGCATATCCCGCCGCTGCGCGAGTGCCTTGATGGCCTGGAGCCGCTGGTCGAACACTTTCTCGATCAAGCCAGCCGGCAAATTGGCTGCCCGCTGCCCAGGCTGGCGCCGGCGGCGATGGACCGGCTGAGTCATTACCATTGGCCGGGCAATGTGCGCCAACTCGAGAACGTACTGTTCCAGGCGGTATCGCTGTGCGACGGCGGTACGGTCAAGGTCGAGCATATTCGCTTGCCGGACTACGGCGTGCGTCAGCCGCTTGGCGATTTCTCGCTTGAAGGTGGATTGGAAGAAATTGTCGGGCGGTTCGAAAAAGCTGTACTCGAAAGCCTGTATGCCGAGCATCCCAGCAGTCGGCAGTTGGGTAAGCGTCTGGGGGTGTCCCACACCACCATCGCCAACAAGTTACGCGATTACGAAATTCTCAAGTCTGAGCGCGGTTAAAAACTGTGGGAGCTGGCTTGCCTGCTCCCACAGTTGATCTTTGTCGTTTTCAAGGACGGGGCTTGCCGCAGGCGGCAGTAGTCCGCCGTTTTTTCGACTCTCGTTCGACCATCAGTTCTTCATACCTGCCTGCAAAGCCCCGCCCCGCCTGGACTTCTCCACCTTTTAAAAAGTTGGTTCGCAAATTGCTTAAGCCTCATCAGTACCGTGGTGGGCGGCAAGCGTCCGTCAGAAAGAGGAAAGAGTGTGGACAAGTACCTTTATGTGGCAATGACCGGCGCCAGCCAGAATGCTCTGGCGCAAAAGGCCCACGCCAACAACCTGGCGAACATTTCCACCAACGGTTTCCAGCGTGACCTGGAGCAGGCGCGGTCGATGCCGGTGTTCGGTGACAGCTTTCCGGCGCGTGCCTTTGCCATGACCGAACGGCCGGCCACTGACTTCTCGCCTGGTGCCATGGTGGAAACCGGTCGTGACCTGGACGTGGCCGTCAACGGCAACGGCTGGCTGGCCGTGCAGACCCCGGATGGCGGCGAAGCCTACGTGCGCAGCGCCAGCATGAACGTCGACGCGCTCGGCGTACTGCGGGCCGGCAACGGCATGCCGATCATGGGCAACGGTGGCCCGATTGCCGTGCCGCCCCAGCAGAAAATCGAAATCGGCTCCGACGGCACCGTGAGCATCCGCGCCATGGGCGAGGGGCCGCGGGTCATGGCCGAAGTCGACCGCATCAAGCTGGTCCAGCCCGACCTCAAGAACATGAACAAGGGCCTGGACGGCACCATCCACACCAAGGATGGCCAGCCGGCACAGGCCGACGCAAACGTCACGCTGACCTCGGGTTTCCTGCAGGCGAGCAACGTCAACGCCGTTGAAGAAATGACGGCGGTGCTGGCGCTTTCCAAGCAATTCGAGCTGCACATCAAAATGATGAACAGCGCCAAGGAAGACGACCAGGCCATGACGCGCGTCATGCAGATGAGCTGATCGAGCCCGTTAACTAATTTGTGATGCGGCGCCAACAAACAGGCGCACGAAGGAGAACAGCATGCTTCCGGCTCTATGGGTTGCCAAAACCGGCTTGTCCGCCCAGGACACCAACCTGACCACCATTTCCAACAACCTGGCGAACGTGTCGACCACGGGCTTCAAACGTGACCGTGCCGAATTCCAGGACTTGCTCTACCAGATCAAGAAGCAGCCTGGCGCCCAGTCGACCCAGGACAGCGAACTGCCGTCGGGACTGCAATTGGGTACCGGTGTGCAGATCGTCGGCACCCAGAAGAACTTCAGCGCCGGTAACCTGCAACAGACCGGTCAGCCCCTGGACATGGCCATCAACGGCCGTGGTTTCTTCCAGATCCTGCAACCGGACGGCACCACTTCCTACACCCGTGACGGCACCTTCCATCTGGATTCCAATGGCCAGATCGTGACCGCCAACGGCTTCGCCCTGGAACCGGCGGTGGTTGTGCCTGCCGATGCCAAGACCTTCACCGTCGGCAACGACGGCACCGTGTCGATCACCGTGGCCGGCAACCCGGCGTCGCAAGTGATCGGCAACCTGCAAACCGCCGACTTCATCAACCCGGCCGGCCTGCAGGCCATCGGCAACAACCTGTTCCTGGAAACCGCATCCAGCGGCGCGCCGCAGATCGGCACCCCGGGCCTGAACGGTTTCGGCACCACCCTGCAAAGCACCCTGGAAACCTCCAACGTCAGCACCGTTGAAGAGATGGTCAACATGATCACCACTCAGCGCGCCTACGAGATGAACTCCAAGGTGATTTCCACCGCCGACCAGATGCTTTCGTTCGTAACGCAGAATCTGTAATCAAGTCTATGGGGCGCTCTTGAGGGCGCCTGCAACACCGTGAGGTAAGGGTCATGAATCGCTATGTTTCCGTTCTGGCATTGAGTGGGATTGCCGTGCTCGCGGGCTGTGTCGCCCCGACGCCAAAGCCCAATGACCCGTACTACGCGCCGGTGTTGCCGCGCACGCCACTGCCGGCGGCGGCCAACAATGGTTCGATCTACCAGGCGGGTTTCGAGCAGAACCTGTACAGCGACCGCAAGGCGTTCCGGGTCGGTGACATCATCACCATCACCCTGAACGAGAAGACCCAGGCCAGCAAGAACGCCAACTCCCAGATCAACAAGAACAGCAAGACCGGTATCGGCCTCACCTCGCTGTTCGGCGGCGTGCCCAACACCAACAACCCGCTGGGCAGCGGTGACCTGAGTCTGGATGTGGGCTACAGCGGCGACCGTGCCACCAACGGCAAGAGTGCGGCGGGCCAGGGCAACAGCCTGACCGGTTCGATCACCGTGACCGTGGCCGACGTGCTGCCCAACGGCATCATCGCCGTACGCGGTGAAAAGTGGATGACCCTCAATACCGGCGACGAGCTGGTGCGCATTGCCGGTATGGTGCGGGCCGATGACATCGCCACCGACAATACCGTGTCGTCCACGCGCATTGCCGATGCACGCATTACCTACTCGGGTACGGGTTCGTTCGCTGATGCGAGTCAGCCGGGCTGGTTCGACCGTTTCTTCCTTAGCCCGCTGTTCCCGTTCTAGGTGGCCACTTTGAAACTCAAACAGCTGATGGCTGCGGCGCTCCTGCTTTCCTTGAGCGCTGTCGCCCAGGCCGAGCGCCTGAAAGACATCGCCAGCATCTCCGGCGTGCGCGCCAACCAGTTGATCGGTTACGGCCTGGTGGTGGGGCTCAATGGCACGGGTGACCAGACCACCCAGACCCCGTTCACCCTGCAGACCTTCAACAACATGCTCTCGCAGTTCGGGATCAAGGTGCCGCCTGGGTCAGGCAACGTACAGCTCAAGAACGTCGCGGCGGTGTCGATCAGCGCCGACTTGCCGGCGTTCTCCAAGCCGGGCCAGGTGCTGGATATCACCGTCTCGTCCATCGGCAACTCGAAAAGCCTGCGTGGCGGCACCTTGCTGATGACCCCGCTCAAAGGTATCGACGGCAACGTCTACGCCATTGCCCAGGGCAACCTGGTGGTGGGCGGTTTTGACGCCGAGGGTCGCGACGGTTCGAAGATCACGGTCAACGTGCCGTCGGCCGGTCGTATCCCGGGTGGTGCCACGGTCGAACGCACCGTGCCCAGCGGTTTCAACCAGGGCAACAGCCTGACCCTGAACCTGAACCGTTCGGACTTCACCACCGCCAAGCGCGTGGTCGACAAGATCAACGACATGCTCGGCCCGGGCGTGGCCCAGGCCATCGACGGCGGTTCGATTCGCGTCACCGCGCCGCTGGACCCGAGCCAGCGTGTGGACTACCTGTCGATCCTGGAAAACCTCGAGGTCGATCCCGGCCAGGCCGTGGCCAAGGTCATCATCAACTCGCGGACCGGCACTATCGTGATCGGGCAGAACGTCAAGGTATCGCCGGCGGCAGTGACCCACGGCAGCTTGACCGTGACCATCACCGAAGACCCGATCGTCAGCCAGCCGGGACCTTTGTCCAACGGCCAGACGGCGGTGGTGCCGCGCTCGCGCGTCAACGCCCAGCAGGAAGCCAAGCCGATGTTCAAGTTCGGCCCGGGTACCACCCTGGATGAGATTGTCCGCGCGGTGAACCAGGTGGGCGCAGCGCCCGGCGACTTGATGGCGATCCTCGAAGCCCTGAAACAGGCCGGCGCCTTGCAAGCCGACCTGATCGTGATTTGAGGCCGTGGCCATGGATATGCGTAAGAGCGGGATCAGCAGCACGGCGGACTCGGGGTCTTACTCCGACCTGAACCGGCTCAACCAGCTCAAGGTGGGCGACAAGAACAGCGAAGCGAATATGCGCAAGGTGGCGCAGGAGTTCGAGTCGTTGTTCTTGAACGAGATGCTCAAGTCGATGCGCTCGGCCACCGAAGCGTTGGGTAAGGACAACCCGATGAACACGCCGGCCGCCAAGCAGTACCAGGAAATGTACGACCAGCAACTCGCGGTGTCGTTGTCCCGCGAGGGCGGCGGTATCGGCCTGGCCGACGTGCTGATGCGCCAGATGCAGAAGAACAAACCGGTGGACGCCCAGGCAGCCACCTTGCAGGGCCCCGCAGCCGCGGAGCCGGCGAAGAAGGTCGATGTGCCGACGGAAATCGCCGCCGGTACCCAGGCCGACGGACCGCTGGGCCGCTCCAATGGCCAGCGTCCGCTGTGGGCGTATCGCGTGGCCGAGCCCCAGGCGGGCGCGGCGGCCTCCCATAGCAATGACATGGAACTGATGAACCAGCGCCGAATCGCGTTGCCGAGCAAGCTGACCGACCGTCTGCTCGCCGGCATCGTGCCGAGCACCGATGCGGCTGTCGCCCAGGCCGCGCCACTGCGTAACAGCGCTGCCCAGGACAACGTGATCAACAGCGCCGCGCGCAGCTTTGCCGTGCCCAGCGGGCGCATGCAGGTCTACGGGCGTGCCGTGGCCCAGCCACCGCTGGCGCCGGCGAAAAAGGCCTTCAGTTCGCAGGACGAATTTGTCGCCACCATGCTGCCGATGGCCAAGGCCGCCGCCGCACGTATTGGGGTCGATCCGAAGTACCTGGTGGCCCAGGCCGCGCTGGAAACCGGCTGGGGTAAATCGGTGATGCGCGCCGAGGACGGCAGCAGCAGTCACAACCTGTTCGGCATCAAGGCCGGGCAGAGTTGGCAGGGCGGCCAGGCGCGCGCGATCACCAGCGAGTTCCGCGATGGGGCGATGGTCAAGGAGACGGCGCAATTCCGTTCCTACAACTCCTATCAGGACAGCTTCCACGACCTGGTGACGTTGCTGCAAAGCAATGATCGCTATAAAGAAGTTGTGAAATCAGCCGACAACCCGGAACAGTTTGTACGCGAGTTGCAAAAAGCCGGATATGCAACCGACCCGGACTACGCCAGCAAGATTTCGCAGATCGCAAAAACGATGAACAGTTACCAGAATTACGCTGCCGTTGGCGCAACCACCCATTTATAAGGTCTGAACCATGAGTTTGCTCAGTATCGGGATGTCAGGGCTCAACGCCTCCCAAGGATCGCTGTCGGTCTTGAGTAACAACATTGCCAACGCCAACACCTCGGGCTACTCGCGCCAGCAGACCACTCAGAACGCCAGCGCCTCGAACCCGTATGGCGGCGTGTTCATCGGCAGCGGCACCACCCTGGCGGATGTGCGCCGGGTGTACAACGAATTCCTCGACGCGGCGTATCAGAACAGCACTGCGTTGAATAATGACGCCAAGGCCTATGCGGCCCAGGCGAATGCGGTAGACAAGACGCTGTCGGACAAGACCACCGGCATGTCTTCGGTACTCAGCGCCTTCTTCGCCGCCGTGCAGACCTCGGCGGCCAACCCGAGCGATGTGTCTGCGCGCCAGGTATTGCTGACCAGCGCCCAGACCCTGAGCAACCGCTTCAACGCGATCTCCGGCCAGTTGAACCAGCAGAAAGAGACGATCAACAGCCAGTTGAAAACCATGAGCGATCAGGTCAACCAGTTGACCTCGTCGATTGCCTCGCTCAACAAACAGATCACCCAGGCCCAGGGCTCGAACAACAGCGCGCCGGCCAACCTGCTGGATGCGCGTAACGAAGCCGTGCGTTCGCTCAACGAGCTGGTGGGCGTCACCACCAGCGAAAAGAATGGCGTGTTCAGCGTCAGCACCGGTACCGGTCAATCCCTGGTGCTGGGCGACCAGTCCAATACCATCTCTGCGGTTCCGAGCAACAGCGACACCAGCCAGTACACCATCCAGCTCAACATGAGCGGTGGCACCTCGGTGGACATCGGCAGCGTACTGAGTGGCGGCAGCATTGGCGGCCTGTTGCGTTATCGCAGCGATATGCTGATGCCGGCCATCAATGACCTGGGCCGTATCGCCATTGCCACCGCCGAGACGATCAACAGCCAGCTGGGCCAGGGCCTGGACCTGAACGGCGAGTTCGGCTCCTCGTTGTTCAAGGACATCAACAGCGCCGCGGCCATCGCCCAGCGCAGCCAGGGTGCCGTCGGCAACAGTGCCGGCTCGGGCAACCTGAACGTGACGATCAAGGACTCCAGCAAGCTGTCGACCTACGACTACAAGGTCACCTTCACCAGCGCCAACAACTACACCGTGGTGCGTTCCGACGGCAAGGCCATGGGCGCCTTCGACGTGACCACCACGCCGCCACCGGTGATCGACGGTTTCACCCTGGCGCTGAACGGCGGCGGGCCGATGGCCGCCGGTGACAGCTTCAAGGTCAGCCCGACCGCCAATGGCGCCACCAATATCGGTACCGATCTGAAGGACGCCAACAAACTCGCGTTCGCCGGCCCGTTGCTGGGCGAGGGCAGCAAGACCAACCAGGGCACCGGGACGTTCACGCCGCCGACCCTGACCGTGCCAATCGATATTCATGGCGGCGCCGATACCGCGCAGCTGCGGACCGGGATCGAGCACTCGATGCCGGTGAAGATGGTCTTCGGCAAGCCTGCCGCCGACGGCACTCAGACCTACACAGTCAACGATGCCCAGGGCAACCCGATCGGCACCGGCAGCATCATCCCGGGCCAGAGCAACAAGATCACCATCGACGTGCCGATGCGCGATGCCAACGGTGCGTTGGTGGTGCCGGCGAAAAGCTTCAAGTTCGACACCACGGTCGGCGGTGCGCCGTCCGAAGGTGACAGCACCACGTTCTCGTTCAACGCCTCGGGCAAGTCGGACAACCGCAACGCCCAGTCGCTGCTCGACCTGCAGACCAAGGCGACGGTCGGCCTGAACGATGGTGCCAGCGGCATGAGCCTGGTCGGGGCCAACAGCAACCTGGTTTCGACCGTGGGCGCCAAGGCGGCCTCGGCCAATACCGACAACACCGCGACCGGTGCGGTGCTCAAGGCCAACCAGGATGCACGCAACTCGGTGTCCCAGGTCAACCTGGACGAAGAGGCGGGCGACATGATCAAGTTCCAGCAGTACTACACCGCGTCGTCGCAGATCATCAAGGCCGCGCAAGAAACCTTCAGCACGCTGATCAATAGCCTTTAAGGGAGCCTGGGACGATGCGTATTTCTACCGCTCAGTATTTCGACACGACGACCGCCAAGTATTCGGATAACTATTCCAGCGTGGTCAAGGCGCAGAACCAGGCCACCACGGGCATTCGCGTGGAAACCGCGGCGGATGATCCGGTGGCGGCGGCGCGCCTGCTGATGCTGCAACAGCAGAAGGACTTGCTTGGCCAGTTCAACGGCAACATCACCAGCCTGAAGAACTCGCTGACCAACGAAGAAAGCGTGCTCAACTCGATCAACGATGCGCTGCAAGCGGCCAGCACCCTGGCCCTGCAGGCCGGTGGCTCGCTCAGTGATGCGGACCGCAAGTCGATCGCCGGCCAGATCGGCGCCCTCGAAGACCAGGTGCTGGGCTTGCTCAACAGCAAGGACTCGTCGGGCAACTACCTGTTTTCCGGCTCCAAGACTTCGACGCCGCCCTACAGCCGCAACAGCGACGGTACCTACACCTATCAGGGCGATGAAACCCCGCTGAGTCTGCAGGTTTCCGACACGCTCAAAGTGAGCGCGGGCGATACCGGCAAGAGCATCATGTCGGGCGCCGTCAACTCGGGCCGCACCCAGGCGACCTGGATTCAGCCAGCGATTCCTCCGGCGCCGCCGGTGGTCAACGACAACAAAGTGTCGGTGTCGGCCGGCCTGGTGACGTCGGGCAGCGATTACACGCGTAAATTCGCCGATGGCCAGCCCTACAAGCTGACCTTCACCAGCAGCACGCAGTACACCGTGACCGACAAGGACGGTAACGACATCACGTCGGAGATCCCGGGCAACGGCACCTTCGACTCCACCAAGGAAGGCGCTTCCACGGTGAGCCTGCGTGGCGTGAACTTCGATATCAACCTGGACCTCAAGGGTGTCGCGCCCGGGCCGGACTCCGATGCGCTGGTCGGGGGGCGTTCCTTCAGCCTGGCGGCCAAGCCGGACACCTTCGGGGTCTCGCGCACTGCCAGCAACGCGTCCACCGCGCAGTTGACCAACGCCCAGGTGACCAACCAGGCCGCCTACGCCAGTACGTTCCCGGCGAACAGCGGGGCGGTGATCAAGTTCACCAGCGGCACCGCCTACGAGGTGTATGCCCAGCCCTACACCGCCAACAGCAAGGCAATCGCCACCGGTGATACCGGCGGTGGGACGACGGTCACGGCGGCGGGTGTGACCTTCGACGTCAGTGGCACGCCGCAGGCGGGCGATCAGTTCGCCGTATCGGCCAGCACCCAGAAGACCCAGAACGCACTGGATACCCTGAGCCAGCTGCGCCAGGCCCTGGAGCAGCCGGCTGACGGCAATCCGGCGGCGACACTCAAGCTCAAGGATGTGATCAACTCGTCCGTTGCCAACCTTGCCAACTCCCGGGCCCAGGTCGACAACGTGCGTGGCTCCATCGGTGCGCGGACCGCGGCGCTGGATATCCAGACCGCCGAAAACACCAGCATTGGCCTGGCCAACACCAGCACCATGAGCGACCTGGGCAACATCGACACCGCGCAGGCGGCGATCAACCTGACGCTGCAACAGACCATGCTGCAAGCCTCTCAGGCGGCCTTCGTGAAAATCTCCCAGCTGACCCTGTTCAGCAGAATGTGATTTTCACCGCGCAAAAACGACGGCCCACCCCGGAAACGGGGTGGGCCGTTGTCGTTTTTGCGACTTAATTGTTTGAAGGTTTTGCATAAACCACAGAGAATTGAGTGACCTGTGAGTCATAAAGCGCATCTTCACTGTATCGTGCGAAAAGGATAAGTCGCCTGCGGGTCTTTGTTTGGCGGCTTTCAGCGAGATTTTTGCGGGGTCATCCCCTTTTATTGTCAGCATCCGGCGAGCCTGTTCGCGGGGTGTTCTCCAGCTATTTAGTATTGGGAAGCCACAATGATTGGCATAAAAAGCATCGCCAGTTACGTGCCGGCCGACGGGATCGATAACTACGCCCAGGGTGCCAAATTCGCCAAGGATGAAGAATTCATCATCGGCAAGATCGGTTCGGCCTTTCTGCCACGCAAGGATGCGGTGCAGGAAACCTCCGATCTGTGTGTCGAGGCGGTCAACGCTTTGTTTGCCAACAACCCGGATTTGAAGCGCGAGTCCATCGACGCGCTGATCGTCGTGACCCAGAACGGCGACGAAGAGGGTTTGCCCCACACGGCGGCTATCGTCCAGGACAAACTGGGCCTGCCGACCCACGTGGCGGCGTTCGATATTTCCCTGGGCTGCTCCGGCTACGTCTATGGCATCTATGCCATGAAAGGCTTCATGGAAGCCGCCGGCCTGAAAAACGGCCTGCTGATCACCGCCGACCCGTATTCGAAGATCGTCGACCCGGAAGACCGCAACACCACCATGTTGTTCGGCGACGCCGCCACGGCGACCTGGATGGGTGAAGATGCGCCGTGGTTGCTCGGCAAATCCAAGTTCGGCACCGACGGTTCCGGCGCGCCGCACTTGAAAGTCAGCGACGGGGTGTTCTTCATGAATGGCCGTCAGGTGTTCAACTTCGCCTTGCTCAAGGTGCCGGCGCACCTGCATGAGCTGCTCGATGAGTCGCAGCTCAAGGCCGAAGACATCGATGCGTTCTGTATCCACCAGGGCAGCGCGGCGATCGTCGATGCCGTGGCGCGCCGTTTCGAAGACGCGCCGCTGGACAAATTCATCAAGGACATGGTCGAGACCGGCAACACCGTGTCTTCGAGCATTCCGTTGCTGCTGGAAAAGCACGTGATGGACGCGACCTGGAAGCGGGTCGCGGTCAGCGGGTTTGGTGTGGGCCTGTCGTGGGGATCGGCGATTCTCTATCGTCCGTGACTGCCTGATAGGCTAAACAGCACCTTTAAATGAAGACGCCGATGATTGAAGAGTCATCGGCGTTTTTTATTTGGCGCCAGAAAAACCGGCAAATGCGGGGTTTCAGGCCGGTGTAAACCCTTGAATTTCAAGGGGTGGCACGGTGCTAGTAAAAAATTTCAAAAAAAACCTCAAGCAACCGCTCACCACGACGATAACTATTACGTAGGTTCTCAGGCCACACCCGGCGGTTGCCAGGGCCGGAAGCCGCAGTATCCATCCAACGAGGATTTCGTCATGGCTTTAACAGTAAACACTAACATTGCTTCCATCACTACCCAGAACGGCCTTGGCAAAGCGGCCAGCTCGCTGCAAACCTCCATGCAGCGTCTGTCCACCGGCCTGAGCATCAACAGCGCCAAAGACAACGCCGCCGGCCTGCAGATCTCCAACCGTCTGACCAGCCAGATCAACGGCCTGGGCCAGGCAGTCAAGAACGCCAACGATGGTATCTCCATCGCGCAAACCGCTGAAGGCGCAATGCAGGCTTCGACCGACATTCTGCAAAAAATGCGTACCCTGGCTCTGTCCTCGGCTACCGGCTCCCTGAGCGACGCCGACCGTACTTCCAACCAGGAAGAATACCAGGCTCTGACTTCGGAACTGACCCGTATCTCCCAGACCACTACTTTCGGTGGCCAGAAGCTGCTGGACGGTTCGTACGGCACCAAGTCGATCCAGGTCGGCGCCAACGCCAACGAAACCATCAACCTGTCCCTGGACAACGTTGCGGCCAACAACATCGGTTCCCAGCAGATCAAGAGCGTGGGCGTTGCCCCTAGCGCTACTGGTGTTGCAGGCGGCGTGATCGGCGTCACCGGTAACGGCCAGACTGCCAGCGTCACCGTAGCTGCCGGCGCATCGGCCAAAACCATCGCCAGCCAACTGAACGGCGCTGTAGGTGGCCTGAGCGCTTCCGCCAGCACTGAAGCTCAGTTCACTGTGGGTGCTGCTGCCAAGACTGCTCCTGCTACCTTCACCATGACCATCGGTGGTCAAGCCACTACCTTCACCGGTGTGACTGACACTGCCAGCCTGGCTGACCAACTGAAGTCCAACGCCGCCAAACTGGGCATCAGCGTTAACTACGACGAATCCAAAGGCACCCTGTCGGTGAAATCCGACTCCGGTGAAAACCTGGCCTTCAGCGCTTCGACCGACGCCGGTTCGATCACTGTTGCCACCAAAAACGGTTCGGGCGTCTACGGTGCCGGTGTTGCACTGGCTGACGGCATCATCGCCACTGGCGCTGTGAACCTGGACTCGTCCAAAGGCTACGCCCTGAACGGTGCTGGTGTAACCGGTCTGTTCGCTGCTGCCGGTACTGCCGCTGCTTCGACCAAGACTTCGGTTGCTCAAACCGACGTGACCAGCGCTTTCAACGCGCAATCGGCCATCGCTGTAATCGACAAAGCCATCGGCGGCATCGACAGCGTACGTTCGGGCCTGGGTGCTGTTCAGAACCGTCTGACCACTACCGTAGACAACCTGACCAACATTCAGAAGAACTCCACCGCTGCACGTTCGACTGTACAAGACACCGACTTCGCTGCTGAAACAGCCGAGTTGACCAAGCAACAAACCCTGCAGTCGGCCGCTACCGCGATCCTGTCGCAAGCCAACCAACTGCCATCCTCTGTACTGAAACTGCTTCAGTAATAGCGGCGCTTGGTAACTGACGGAGGGGCGCGTTTACGTGCCCTTTCGTCTTTTCAGTTGTAGAGGAGATTGGACATGGACATGAGTGTAAAGCTGGCCTCGTCTTATCCACCGGTTGCCCCGCAAAGCGCGACCACCCCTGTTGTTGCAGACAAAGACAAGACCAGGGTCGAGCCGATTGCGCCGTCCTCGGCTGAGCCTGAACGGGCTGACCTGGAAAAGGCTGTCACTGATATTCGCGAATTCGTACAAGCGGCCCAGCGCAAACTGGATTTTTCCATTGATGACACGACCCACCGGGTGGTGGTCAAGGTGATCGCCACCGAGAGCGGTGAAGTGATTCGCCAGATTCCATCGGAAACGGCCTTGAAGCTCGCACAAAGCCTGGCGACTGCCAGCCATGTGCTGTTTGACGAAAAGGTCTGAACTGGCACGAAACTTGTTGCAGTGATTTTCTTGAAGTGTTGTTCGCCAAGAAAACGGCAACTACTGGATTAGGAGAGAGACGATGGCGAGTACAACGGTTAACGGTGTTGGATCGGGCATCGACATTCAGGGCATCGTGAAGTCCCTGGTGGCTGCTGACAGTGCGCCGAAGCAGACGCAGATCAACACCCAGTCGCAGAAGGCTACCACCCAGCTGTCGTCGATCGGCAAGATCCAGGCTGCGCTGGACGCCTTTCGTGGTTATCTCAAGAGCACTACGGACGACAACAGCTTCAGCGGCTTGACCGGTACCTCGTCGAACGAAAAGGTCGCGACCATGACCACTGCGGCGGGGGCGGCCAACGGCAGTTTCAACCTGGTGGTCAACAAGCTCGCGCAGCCTTCCAAGCTGTCGACCGCTACCTTGGCGGGCGGTGCGTCGACCGTCGTCAACAAAGGCACCACTGCCACCACGTTGACCATTTCCCAGTCCGGCAAGAAGTTCGACCTGAGCGTTCCGCCGGGTGCGACCTTGAAGCAGGTGCGTGACTCCATCAACACGCAGTTCGGCACCTCCGGCCTGAGCGCCAACATCGTGACGGACTCCACCGGTTCGCGTATGGTCCTGACGTCCACCACCGGTGGTGTGGGCTCGGACCTGACGCTGTCGGGCAACTCGGGCATCGACACCGGCTACACCGTGATCGACACGCCGCAGAACGCCGAATACACCATTGACGGTGTGGCGTACACGTCCAAGACCAACAACATCACCGAAGCGGTGAGTGGTGTGAGCATCAAGCTGTTGTCGGTCTCGCCGCCCGTGAGCAGCACCGACTCGACGAAATCGGTCACGACCATTTCCGTCACCACCAGCACCACGGCGCTGAAGTCCGGGGTCAAGGGTTTCGTCGACAGCTACAACGCCTTGCTCAAGGCCATGAACGCCGAAACCAAGGTGACCAAGGACGCGGCCGGTAACTCTGTGCCGGCGGCGTTGACCGGTGACGCGAACATGCGCTCCCTGCAGACGGCATTGCGCAACGAGTTCAACGCCCAGTCCGGCATGGGCGCCTTCAAGTCTCTGGCGCAGTTTGGCGTGAGCACCGACTCGGCCACCGGCCTGTTGGTACTCAACGACAAGGACTTCGACAAGGCGGTACTGACCAACGCGGCGGACATCAGCAGCATGTTCAGTGGCAAGACCGGGCTGCTGGCACGCATGACGGCAGCGACCGACGACTACGCCAAGCCGACCACCGGGATCTTCGCCACGCGTTCCACGTCGCTGTCGGACAGTTTGAAGAAATTGACCCAGGACCAGACCGACCTGGATGCGCATGTGACTGACCTGACCGCCAGCCTGACCCGGAAATATACCGCCATGGACACCCTGGTGGCCCAGTTGCGTCAGCAAAGTAACAACATCCTGGGTACGCTCAACGCGTTGAACAATCAGAAGAACAATTGATTGATCGCGCATGAAAAAGCCCAGGTCATGCGACCTGGGCTTTGTTGTTGATAAGACCGGCGGGTTAAAGTTTTTTGTGAGCTCGTCGACATAATGGTTACTGAAACCCTATTCGCTGTCGCCTGTCACGAGGTAGAACCATGAATCCCATGCGAGCCCTTCGCCAATACCAGAAGGTCAATTCCCACGCCCAGATCTCCGAAGCCAGCCCGCACCGCCTGGTGCAGATGCTGATGGAGGGCGGTCTCGACCGCATGGCGCAGGCCAAGGGTGCGCTGGCGCGGGGTGACATCGCGCAGAAGGGCCTGATGCTCGGCAAGGCTGTCGACATCATCATCGGTCTGCGTGACGGCCTGGATGCCGAGAAGAGTGAAGACCCTGCCTACATCCAGCAACTGGAAAGCCTGTACGCGTACATGACCAACCGTTTGATGGAAGCCAATCTGCACAACGACGCCAGCATGATCGACGAAGTCGCCCGTTTGCTGATTACCGTGAAAGAGGGCTGGGATGCCATCGCAACGCCACAAGGTGAAGCACAATAAGGCCGAGCGCCTTGAGGAACACGTCATGAGCCAAGCACTTCAACGCATTGATGAAACCCGTGAAGCCCTGATCGATGCGCTGGCGGAACGTAACTGGGACGCCATTGGCGAACTGGATATGGGATGCCGCAACGTGATCGAGCAAGTGCTGAACGAAGCGCCGGTGGACGAAGATGTGCTGCGCGAGAAGCTCGAAAGCCTGTTGGCGGTCTACCAGCAATTGCTGGAAGTGACCACAGGTGAGCGGCAGGCGATTTTTGAAGAGATGTCGCTGATCAACCGAGCTAAAAATGCGTCAAAGGTTTACCATCTGTTCGGCTGAACGGGCCCAGTTAATCCGAACGGTGCGTCATATATTTGACTATGCCCGCATTTTTGACTTAACTAGTGCTGTTTTCAGATTTCAGACGGTTGCAGCGCAGAAAATGCCTACAGCTATCTAGATTGCCCCGATTCGAGGGCATTTGAGTTAACTAGGGAAGTTGCTATTGCATGTGGCGTGAAACCAAAATTCTGCTGATTGATGACGATAGCGTCCGCCGCCGCGATTTAGCGGTGATTTTGAATTTTCTTGGCGAAGAAAATTTGCCCTGCGGTAGCCATGATTGGCAGCAGGCGGTCAGCTCATTGTCATCGAGCCGTGAAGTCATTTGTGTGCTGATCGGGACGGTAAACGCTCCTGGCGCAGTTCTGGGCCTGTTAAAGACACTCTCAACCTGGGATGAGTTCCTTCCGGTTTTGCTAATGGGCGAAATTTCTTCTGTCGACCTGCCGGAAGACCAGCGCCGCCGGGTGCTTTCCACCCTGGAAATGCCCCCCAGCTACAGCAAATTGCTAGATTCCCTGCACCGCGCCCAGGTCTATCGCGAGATGTACGACCAGGCCCGCGAGCGTGGTCGCCACCGCGAACCCAACCTGTTCCGCAGCCTGGTCGGCACCAGCCGCGCCATCCAGCACGTGCGCCAGATGATGCAGCAAGTGGCCGATACTGACGCCAGCGTGCTGATCCTCGGCGAGTCGGGAACCGGCAAGGAAGTGGTGGCGCGCAACCTGCACTACCACTCCAAGCGTCGCGACGGACCCTTCGTGCCGGTCAACTGCGGGGCGATCCCGGCAGAGTTGCTCGAAAGCGAACTGTTCGGCCACGAGAAGGGCGCCTTTACCGGGGCGATCACCAGCCGTGCCGGGCGTTTCGAGCTGGCCAACGGCGGCACCCTGTTCCTCGACGAAATCGGCGACATGCCGCTGCCGATGCAGGTCAAGCTGCTGCGCGTGTTGCAGGAGCGTACCTTCGAGCGCGTGGGCAGCAACAAAACCCAGAGCATCGATGTGCGCATCATCGCGGCCACCCACAAGAACCTCGAAAGCATGATCGAGGTGGGCAGCTTCCGTGAAGACTTGTACTACCGCCTCAACGTATTCCCCATCGAGATGGCACCGCTGCGCGAGCGCGTGGAGGACATCCCGCTGCTGATGAACGAACTGATCTCGCGCATGGAGCACGAGAAGCGCGGCTCCATCCGCTTCAACTCGGCGGCGATCATGTCCCTGTGCCGACACGGCTGGCCGGGCAACGTCCGCGAGTTGGCCAACCTGGTGGAGCGCATGGCGATCATGCACCCTTACGGCGTGATCGGCGTGGTCGAGCTGCCGAAGAAATTCCGCTACGTCGACGATGAAGACGAGCAACTGGTGGACAGCATCCGCAGCGACATGGAAGAACGGGTCGCCATCAATGGCCACACGCCGGACTTCGGTTCCACCGCCATGCTGCCGCCGGAAGGCCTGGACCTCAAGGACTACCTCGGCAACCTGGAGCAGGGGCTGATCCAGCAGGCTCTGGACGACGCCAACGGCATCGTCGCCCGCGCCGCCGAACGCCTGCGCATCCGTCGTACCACCCTGGTGGAGAAGATGCGTAAGTACGGAATGAGCCGCCGCGAAGGCGATGAACAGACAGATGATTGACGCCTGAAATACAAACCGCTGACTATTCAGCGGTTTTTTTTCGGCACAAGTATTGCTACAGCCCTCGCAACGCACCGTTTCACTGACGGTCAGCCAAGCGAGAGAGCATGATGCCCCACGCCGCCCAACTATCTTCGGTCCCTGATCTCCAGGGGCCTGCGCCTTCTGTAGAACAGCTCAGCCGCCATGGCCTGGAACAGGCTTTTTCGCTGTTCAACCAGATGTCCAGCCAACTGACGGACTCCTACAGCCTGCTCGAAGCCCGGGTCTCGGAACTCAAGGGCGAACTGGCGGTGGTCAGCGCCCAGCGCATGCAAGAACTGGCCGAGAAAGAGCGCCTGGCCAACCGTCTGCAAAACCTGCTGTCGCTGTTGCCGGGCGGTGTGATCGTCATCGACGACCAGGGCCGTGTGCGCGAAGCCAACCCGGCAGCCAGCGACATGCTCGGCCTGCCGCTGGAAGGCGAGCTGTGGCGCGAAGTCATCAGTCGCTGCTTTGCCCCGCGTGAAGACGACGGTCACGAAATCTCGCTCAAGGACGGTCGTCGCCTGTCCATCGCCACCCGTTCCCTGGACGCCGAACCCGGGCAACTGGTGCTGCTCAATGACCTGACTGAAACCCGTCACTTGCAGGACCAGTTGGCGCGTCATGAGCGGCTGTCGTCCCTGGGGCGGATGGTCGCTTCTTTGGCGCATCAGATCCGCACGCCCCTGTCGGCGGCGTTGATCTACGCCAGTCATTTGACTGATGAACAATTGCCCGCTTCGACGCACCAGCGTTTTGCCGGGCGCCTGAAAGAGCGCCTGCACGAGCTGGAGCACCAGGTGCGCGACATGCTGGTATTTGCCCGGGGGGAGTTGCCGCTGACCGATCGCGTCAGCCCTGGCGAACTGATGCAGGCGTTGCAGGCGGCGGCTGCTACCCATATCCAGGACGTCCAGGTGCGCTGGCAGTGCGACAGCCACGTGGGTGAGTTGCTGTGCAATCGCGACACCCTGGTCGGTTCCTTGCTCAACCTGATCGAAAACGCCGTCCAGGCCAGCGGCTCGGGGGCGCGTCTCAAAGTGCACCTGTACGGCCGTGGTCAAACCCTGCGGCTGTGCATCAGTGACAGCGGCAGCGGTATCGATCCCGCCGTGTTGCAGCGCCTCGGCGAACCGTTTTTTACCACCAAGACCAACGGCACTGGCCTGGGCCTGACCGTGGTCAAGGCTGTGGCACGGGCTCATCAGGGAGAATTGCAACTGCATTCGCGCCTGGGGCGCGGCACTTGTGCATTGATGACGTTGCCGCTGTTTTCAGGCGCGGCAAGCGCGGAGTAAAAAGCATGGCTATCAAGGTTTTGTTGGTGGAAGACGATCGCGCCCTGCGTGAAGCATTGGCTGACACGCTGCTGCTGGCGGGCCATGACTACCGGGCGGTCGGTTCTGCCGAGGACGCCTTGGAGGCCGTCGAGCAAGAGTCGTTCAGCCTGGTGGTCAGCGACGTCAACATGCCGGGCATGGACGGCCATCAGCTGCTGGGCCTGTTGCGCGCGCGCCAGCCGCAATTGCCGGTGCTGTTGATGACCGCCCACGGTGCGGTAGAGCGCGCGGTGGACGCCATGCGCCAGGGCGCAGCGGATTATCTGGTCAAGCCCTTCGAGCCCAAGGCACTGATCGAACTGGTGGCCCGTCATGCCCTTGGGGTGATCGCGGTGGTGGAGGGCGAAGGCCCGATCGCCTTCGAACCGGCCAGTGCGCAATTGCTGGAGCTGGCCGCCCGCGTGGCGCGCAGTGATTCCACCGTGCTGATTTCCGGCGAGTCCGGCACCGGCAAGGAAGTGCTGGCGCGGTATATCCACCAGCAATCGACCCGGGCCAAGCAACCCTTTATCGCGATCAACTGCGCGGCGATCCCCGACAACATGCTCGAAGCCACGCTGTTCGGCCATGAAAAGGGCTCCTTCACCGGCGCCATCGCGGCCCAGGCCGGCAAATTCGAACAGGCCGATGGCGGCACCATTCTGCTCGATGAAATCTCGGAAATGCCCCTGGGCCTGCAAGCCAAACTGCTGCGGGTGTTGCAGGAGCGCGAAGTGGAACGGGTCGGCGCACGCAAGCCGATCCAGCTGGATATCCGCGTGGTCGCCACCACCAACCGCGACCTGGCGGGCGAAGTGGCGGCGGGGCGCTTCCGTGAAGACCTGTACTACCGGCTGTCGGTGTTCCCCCTGGCCTGGCGCCCACTGCGCGAGCGGCCGGCCGACATCATCCCGTTGGCCGAGCGCCTGCTGAGCAACCACGTCAAAAAAATGAAGCACGCCCAGGCGCGGCTGTCGGCGGAGGCCCAGGCGTGTCTGGTGGCTTACCCGTGGCCGGGTAACGTGCGTGAACTGGATAACGCCATCCAGCGCGCGCTGATCCTGCAACAGGGCGGCTTGATCCAGCCTCAGGATTTCTGCCTGGCCATGGGCTCAGGGGTAGCGCCGCTGCCCAGCCTGGCACCTGCACCGGTGGTGGTCGCTGAAGCGGAGTCCGCCGGCGCGCTGGGCGATGACCTGCGTCGCCGCGAATTCCAGATGATCATCGACACCCTGCGTTCCGAGCGCGGCCGCCGCAAGGAAGCTGCCGAACGTTTGGGGATCAGCCCGCGCACCCTGCGCTACAAGCTGGCGCAGATGCGCGACGCGGGCATGGATGTGGAAGCGTACCTGTTCGCCACCTGACCCGCGGGGTTGGGCAAAAATTTAGGCCGACAGGGTTTGTCGCCTTTTCTTACGAGTCGCCACGGATCTGGCACCCTTGTTGCTACCACCCCTAGTAACTGCTGCGTAGTGTCAAAAAATTGCGGGTTGTCGGAGAGAGAAGGTCATGAGCCAGGGTATTGAGTTCAATCGGTTGATGTTGGATATGCGCTCCATGCAAATGGATGCCATGAGTCAGCCGAAATCCGTCGCACAAGCGCCGGAATTGGGCCAAAGCAGTTTTGCCGACATGCTGGGCCAGGCCATCAACAAGGTCAGTGATACCCAGCAAGCCTCCAGCCAGTTGGCCAACGCCTTCGAGATCGGTAAAAGCGGCGTCGACCTCACCGATGTGATGATCGCCTCGCAAAAAGCCAGCGTTTCCTTCCAGGCCTTGACCCAGGTGCGCAACAAGTTGGTTCAGGCCTATCAAGACATCATGCAGATGCCGGTTTAAGGACGAGATTTAAGTCATGGCAGAAGCAGTCGTGGACAACGTACCCGCCAAGGCAGAAGGCAAGCCGCCGCTGTTTGGCCTGTCGTTCCTGGAAAACCTCTCCGAAATGACCATGCTGCGTCAGGTGGGCCTGTTGGTCGGCCTGGCGGCGAGCGTGGCGATTGGTTTTGCCGTGGTGCTGTGGTCGCAGCAACCCGATTACCGGCCGCTGTACGGCAGCCTGGCGGGCATGGACTCCAAGGCGATCATGGAAACCCTGGCCGCCGCTGACATTGCCTACACCGTAGAGCCCAACTCCGGGGCGCTGCTGGTCAAGGCCGATGACGTGGCCCGTGCGCGCATGAAGCTGGCCGCCGCCGGCGTGACCCCGTCGGACGCCAATATCGGTTTCGAAATCCTCGACAAGGACCAGGGCCTGGGTACCAGCCAGTTCATGGAAGCCACCCGTTACCGCCGTGGCCTGGAAGGTGAACTGGCACGGACCATCTCCAGCCTCAACAACGTCAAGGGTGCCCGCGTGCACCTGGCCATCCCGAAAAGCTCGGTGTTTGTGCGCGACGAGCGCAAGCCGAGCGCTTCGGTGCTGGTCGAGCTGTTCGCTGGCCGCTCCCTGGAGCCCGGCCAGGTGCTGGCGATCATCAACCTGGTGGCCACCAGCGTTCCCGAGCTGAGCAAGTCGCAGATCACCGTGGTGGACCAGAAGGGCAACCTGCTGTCCGACCAGGCCGAGAACTCCGCGCTGACCCAGGCCGGCAAGCAGTTCGACTACAGCCGTCGCATGGAAAGCATGCTCACCCAGCGCGTGCATAACATTCTGCAACCGGTGCTCGGCAACGACCGCTACAAGGCCGAAGTGTCGGCGGACGTCGACTTCAGCGCCGTCGAGTCCACCTCCGAACAGTTCAACCCGGACCAGCCTGCGCTGCGCAGCGAGCAGTCCACCAACGAACAACGCACCGCCAGCAATGGCCCGCAAGGTGTGCCGGGTGCCCTGAGCAACCAGCCGCCGACCCCGGCCTCCGCGCCGCAGACCACCGGTGGCGCCACTGCGTCCGCCGGTGCCGTGCAGCCTGGCCAGCCATTGCTCGACGCCAACGGCCAGCAGATCATGGACCCGGCCACCGGCCAGCCGATGCTCGCGCCGTACCCGTCGGACAAGCGTAACCAGTCCACCAAGAACTTCGAGCTGGACCGTTCCATCAGCCATACCAAGCAGCAGCAGGGCCGTATCAATCGCCTGTCGGTGTCGGTGGTGGTCGATGATCAGGTCAAGGTCAACCCGGCGGACGGCGCCGTTACCCGTGCCCCGTGGAGTGCCGACGAATTGGCGCGCTTCACCCGCCTGGTGCAGGACGCCGTCGGTTTCGACGCCAGCCGTGGCGACAGCGTGAGTGTGATCAACATGCCGTTCTCCGCCGAGCGCGGCGAAGTGATTGCCGACCCGGCGTTCTACACCCAGCCGTGGTTCTGGGACATCGTCAAGCAAGTGCTGGGCGTGTTGTTCATCCTGGTGCTGGTGTTCGGCGTGCTGCGCCCGGTGCTCAACAACATCACCGGCCATGGCAAGAAACAGCTGGCCCTGGCCGGCGGCGACGTCGAGCTGGGTGGCATGGGCGGCCTGGATGGCGAGCTGGCCAACGACCGCGTGAGCCTCGGCGGACCGCAAAGCATCCTCTTGCCAAGCCCGAGCGAAGGCTATGACGCTCAGCTGAACGCAATCAAGAGTCTGGTGGCAGAAGACCCGGGCCGTGTGGCCCAGGTCGTGAAAGAGTGGATCAACGCAGATGAGTGATAATCGAGCCGCTGTTGCCAAGCTCACCAAGGTCGACAAAGCCGCAGTCCTGCTGCTGTCCCTCGGTGAAACCGACGCCGCCCAAGTGCTGCGCCACATGGGCCCCAAAGAGGTCCAGCGCGTGGGCGTGGCCATGGCGCAGATGCGCAATGTGCACCGCGAGCAGGTCGAGCAGGTGATGAGCGAGTTCGTCGAGATCGTCGGCGACCAGACCAGCCTGGGCGTCGGCTCCGACAGCTACATCCGCAAGATGCTCACCTCGGCCCTGGGCGAAGACAAGGCCAACGGCCTGATCGACCGCATTCTACTGGGCGGCAACACCAGCGGCCTGGACAGCCTCAAGTGGATGGAGCCGCGCGCCGTGGCCGACGTGATCCGCTACGAACACCCGCAGATCCAGGCGATCGTGGTGGCGTACCTGGACCCGGACCAGGCCGGCGAGGTGCTTGGCCACTTCGACCATAAAGTGCGCCTGGACATCATCCTGCGTGTCTCGTCGCTGAACACCGTGCAGCCGGCGGCCCTCAAGGAACTCAACACGATTCTGGAGAAGCAGTTCTCCGGCAACTCCAATGCCTCGCGCACCACCCTGGGTGGCATCAAGCGTGCGGCGGATATCATGAACTTCCTCGACAGCTCGGTCGAAGGCCAGCTTATGGATTCGATCCGCGAAATCGACGACACCCTGTCGGTGCAGATCGAAGACCTCATGTTCGTGTTCAACAACCTGTCCGATGTCGATGACCGGGGCATCCAGGCGTTGCTGCGCGAAGTGTCCTCCGACGTGCTGGTGCTGGCGCTCAAGGGCTCCGACGAGAACGTCAAGGAAAAGATCTTCAAGAACATGTCCAAGCGTGCGTCCGAACTGTTGCGCGACGACCTGGAGGCCAAGGGCCCGGTGCGCGTCAGCGACGTGGAAACCGCACAGAAGGAAATCCTTACTATTGCCCGCCGTATGGCCGAAGCCGGAGAAATCGTTCTCGGCGGGAAGGGCGGCGAAGAAATGATCTAAGGCGCCACGCATGTCGAACAAAGATGAGGCGCCCAGCGATGTGATTCGCGCGCGGGATGTCGGCGGGTTCGACATCTGGTCGTTGCCCAGTTTCGATCCCCACGTGCCGGAGCCTGAGCCTGAGCCGGTCGAAGAGCCTCCGGTGGAAATCGAAGAAGTGCCGCTGGAGGAAGTCCAGCCACTGACCCTCGAAGAGTTGGAGGCTATCCGCCAGGAGGCGTACAACGAAGGCTTTGCCGCTGGCGAAAAGGACGGCTTTCGCAGCACCACCCTCAAGGTGCGCCAGGAAGCCGAGGCCGCGCTGAGCGTCAAGCTGGCCAGCCTGGAGCGTTTGATGGGCGGGCTGTTCGACCCGATTGCCGAGCAGGATTCGCAGATCGAAAAAGCCATGGTCGGCCTGGTGCAGCACATCGCTCGCCAGGTGATCCAGCGCGAGTTGCTGATGGACTCCAGCCACCTCGAAAGCGTGATGCGCGAAGCCCTCAAGTTGCTGCCGCTGGGCGTCGGCAATGTGCGCCTGTACATCAACCCTCAGGATTTCGAACAGGTCAAAAGCCTGCGCGAGCGCCATGAAGAAACCTGGCGCATCGTCGAGGACGCGTCCCTGCAACCGGGCGGATGCCGCGTCGAGACCGAGCACAGTCGCATCGACGCCACGGTGGAAACCCGTATCAGCCAGATCATGGCCAAGCTTTTCGATCAACTGCACGAGCAGGCCCTGCACCCGGCGGAGCCTGACCTGAGCGTTGAGCTGGACGCTCCCGATGCGCCTTGATCGCACCAGCTTCGCCAAGCGCCTGGGCGGTTACGTTGAGGCCACCGAGCTGCCTGGCCAGCCAATTCTCGAAGGGCGCCTGCTGCGTATGGTCGGCCTGACGCTCGAAGCCGAAGGCCTGCGCGCCGCCATGGGCAGCCGTTGCATGGTGATCAACGATGACAGCTACCACCCGGTGCAGGTCGAGGCCGAGGTGATGGGCTTTTCCGGCAGCAAGATTTTCCTGATGCCCGTGGGCAGCCTGGCGGGTATCGCCCCCGGCGCCCGCGTGGTGCCACTGGCCGATACGGGCCGCCTGCCCATGGGCATGGGCATGCTCGGTCGGGTCCTCGACGGCGCCGGTCGCGCGCTGGACGGCAAGGGCGGCATGAAGGCCGAAGACTGGGTGCCGATGGACGGCCCCACTATCAACCCGCTCAACCGCAACCCCATCAGCGTGCCGCTGGACGTGGGCATTCGCAGCATCAACGGATTATTGACGGTGGGCCGTGGCCAGCGTCTGGGCCTGTTCGCCGGTACCGGTGTGGGTAAGTCGGTATTGCTGGGCATGATGACCCGCTTTACCGAGGCCGACATCATCGTGGTTGGGCTGATCGGCGAACGGGGCCGTGAGGTGAAGGAGTTCATCGAGCACAGCCTCGGTGAAGAAGGTCTGAAGCGTTCGGTGGTAGTGGCTTCGCCAGCCGACGATGCACCGCTGATGCGGTTGCGCGCCGCCATGTACTGCACGCGCATCGCCGAATATTTTCGCGACAAGGGCAAGAACGTCCTGTTGCTGATGGACTCGCTCACGCGTTTCGCCCAGGCCCAGCGGGAAATCGCCCTGGCCATCGGCGAGCCGCCCGCGACCAAGGGTTATCCGCCGTCGGTGTTCGCCAAGCTGCCCAAGCTGGTGGAGCGTGCCGGTAATGCCGAGGCCGGCGGGGGCTCGATCACCGCGTTCTACACCGTGTTGTCCGAGGGCGATGACCAGCAGGACCCCATCGCCGACTCGGCGCGGGGCGTACTTGACGGCCACATTGTGTTGTCGCGGCGCCTGGCCGAGGAGGGGCATTACCCGGCCATCGATATCGAAGCGTCCATCAGCCGGGTGATGCCGTCGGTGGTCACGCCGGAGCACATGATCCGTGCGCAGCAGTTCAAGCAACTGTGGTCGCGCTATCAACAAAGCCGCGACCTGATCAGCGTCGGTGCCTACGTGGCCGGCGGTGACCGTGAGACCGACCTGGCGATTGCCCTGCAGCCGCAACTGGTGACCTACCTGCGCCAGGGCCTCAACGACAAGATCGGCATGGGGGAAAGCGAGGCGCACCTGCAATCGATCTTCGCCCCGGCGCCAGGGGGTTAAGCCATGGCCAACAGCCGTTCCGCGCGCCTGGCCCCCGTGGTGGACATGGCCGAAAAAGCCGAAAAGACCGCCGTGCAACGCCTGGGATATTTCCAGGGGCAAGTACGCCTGGCGGAAAGCAAGCTGGGTGACCTGGAGCGCTTTCGCGGCGAATACCAGCAGCAGTGGATAGAGCGCGGCAGCAAAGGTGTATCCGGCCAATGGCTGATGGGCTATCAGGGCTTTCTCAATCAGCTGGAAACCGCTGTGGGCCAGCAACGCCAAAGCCTGGCCTGGCACCAGAACAACCTCGACAAGGCGCGCGAGAGCTGGCAGGCGGCGTTCGCCCGGGTCGAAGGCTTGCGCAAACTGGTGCAGCGCTATATCGACGAAGCGCGAGCCATCGAAGACAAGCGCGAACAGAAATTGCTCGACGAACTCTCCCAGCGCCTGCCACGCAAAGACGTCTATTGAAAGTTGCCCGCAGCTCCTTCTCCTGCTAAACCTTGTCTCATTGCCAATGACACGGAAGCAGTTGCATGTCAGTCGAGTCGGAAGTATCCCTGGATGGGAAGAAGTTGACGATCGCGGTCAAGGGCCGGTTTGATTTCAGCAGTCACCAGCACTTTCGTGAAGTCTACGAACGCATCTACCCCAAGCCCGACGCCATTGTGGTAGACCTCAAGGAGGCCACCTACCTCGACAGTTCCGCCCTCGGCATGTTGCTGCTGCTGCGTGACCATGCCGGGGGCGACGATGCCGATATCCGCGTGATCAACAGCAACTCCGATGTGCGCAAGATCCTCGGCATTTCCAATTTCGACAAACTGTTCGACATCAGTTGAGCGCCCTGGCCCCGGTCCTTGAGCCGCTGACGATCCTGATCGCCGAAGACAGCGCCGCCGACTTGTTGTTGCTGTCGACCATCGTGCGGCGCCAGGGCCACCAGGTGCTCACCGCCAGCAACGGTGCGCAAGCGGTGGAGGTGTTCACGCGCGAGCGTCCGCAATTGGTCTTGATGGACGCGCTGATGCCGGTGATGGACGGTTTTGAAGCCGCACGGCAGATCAAGCAACTGGCGGGTGAAGCGCTGGTGCCGATCATCTTTCTGACCTCGTTGCGCGAGAGCGAAGCCCTGGCCCAATGCCTGGATGCCGGCGGTGACGACTTCCTGCCCAAACCCTATAACCAACTGATTCTGGCCGCGAAGATCAACGCGATGGACCGCCTGCGTCGCTTGCAGGCCACGGTGTTGCAGCAACGTGACCTGATCGCGCGGCACCATGACTATCTTTTGCATGAGCAGCGCGTGGCCAAGGCCGTGTTCGACAAAGTCGCCCACTCCGGGTGTATCAACGCCGCGCCGAATATCCGCTACCTGCAATCGCCCTACGCGCTGTTCAACGGCGACCTGTTGCTGGCTGCCTACACGCCCTCGGGCGACATGCACGTGCTGCTCGGTGATTTCACCGGCCACGGCTTGCCGGCGGCGGTGGGGGCGATGCCGCTGGCCGAGGTGTTCTACGGCATGACCGCCAAGGGCTATGGCCTGGCGCAGCTCTTGCGGGAGATGAATGCCAAGCTCAAGCGCATCCTGCCGGTGGACATGTTCTGCTGCGCCACCTTGTTGTGCCTGAGTGCCCAGCGGCGGGTGGTCGAGGTGTGGAATGGCGGCATGCCCGATGGCTATGTGCATGAGGTCGCCAGCGGCAAGCGCACGCCGTTGGCATCAAGGCACTTGCCGCTGGGCGTGCTCTCGGCGGAAGCCTTTGATGACCGCACTGAAGTCTGGCCCATGGCCTTGGGCGATCGGGTGTTTCTGTTGTCCGATGGCGTGCTGGACACCGCTGACGCCAATGATCAGCTGTTTGGCGCCGAACGGTTGCAGCAGGTGTTTGCCGCCAATCGCGAGCCCGACCGCCTGTTCGAAGACATCGAACAGGCCCTGGCCGCGTTTCGTGGTGAGGCCCGGGATGACGTGAGCATGGTGGAAGTCACCCTGCAACCCGGCCAATCGCTGCGGGCCACGGAGCCGTTGTATGCCGACAGCGGCCAGTCGTGCCCGCTGGACTGGTCAGTGAGCTTTGAGTTTCGCGCCGAAACCCTCAAGCGTTACAACCCGTTGCCGTACCTGTTGCAATTGTTGCTGGAAATTCACGGCCTGCGAGAGCAGAGCGGGGCGCTCTACAGTGTGATGGCCGAACTGTATTCCAATGCCCTGGAGCATGGCGTGCTGGGCCTGGACTCCCGGCTCAAGCGCGATGCCCAGGGGTTTGCCCGCTATTACCGCCAGCGCAACGAGCGCCTGGCGAGTTTGAACAGCGGCTATGTGCGGGTGCATGTGCAGGTGGTGCCGACCGACATGGGCGGCAACCTGACCTTGCGCATTGAAGACAGTGGCCCGGGGTTCGACGTGGAACACGTATTGGCCCGTCCGCTGGATATCGACCGTCTGTCTGGTCGGGGGTTGAGCCTGGTGCGCCAGCTGAGCAGCGATGTACGTTGGTCTGACGGCGGGCGCAGTGTCTGCGTGGAGTTTTCCTGGGAGGCTCTGGCATAATCCGCCGATTCTTGATCAAGGAGCGAGCAAGTGGTTGAGACTCATCTGGACCCTGGCGTGTTGTCGGGTTTGCAGGAGGTCATGGAAGGCGAGTATCCCAAGTTGCTCGATACCTTTCTCGATGACTCCCAGAAGCGTGTCGAGGCCCTGCGCAAGGCGCGGGGCGATGCCACGACATTGGGGCGGATCGCCCATAGCTTCAAGGGCAGCAGCGGCAACCTCGGTGCATTGCGCTTGGCGGAGTTGTGTCGGCGTCTGGAGGTTGAGTCTGCCGGGGCGGCGGTGGATCTTGGGAAGCTGGTGGATCAGATTGATCGTGAGTTTGCGGTGGTGAAGCGGTTGTATGAGACGGAGCGCCAGCGGTTTCGGATTTGATTGCGTGTAGATCCGTTTCTGCGGTAACGGCGGCCTGGTAGCCGACCGCTCCCACAATTTGGATCTCCTGTATCAAGCAGATATCAATCTGCTCTGGCTCTGTTTTTGATCTGGGCGCCCCATCAAACAACGGATCTGCACACAAAACCGAAAGCTGGCCCAACTCTTGCTCTACCTCCTGATACTGCATCCTCGATCCCTATGCAGTGGAGACCTTTACCTATGCCAGTCGCCCCGAATTCGCTCCTTCAGGCTGCCCCTGCGGCCAAGCCTCAAGCGCCCGCTGCTACTCCTCAGGTAGCGGCTGCGGACCCCCGGGACAAGGGCCCGGCCTTCGCTCAGGTGTTCGCCAACCAGGCCTCGAAACCTTCGGTCAAGACCGATGACAACTCGGCCAAGCCCACGCGGGACAAGGCTTCCGACGCCAGCGCCAAACCTGCTGCCGGCAACGACAAGTCTGCCGCCAGCGCGCCAGCGGTTGCCGATAGCGGCAATACCTTGCCTGCCAACCCGCCGGCCACGCCGCCTGCCAAATCCGATGACAGCGCCAGTTCCGATGACGATGCCTCGGTGGACCCGACCCTGGCGCAACAGCCGCCGACGGACCCGGTGGTCGACCCGGCGCTGATCGCCACGGTCGCCCCGGTGGCGGTGCCGGTCCCCGCGCCGGTGGAAACCCCTGCGCCGGTGGCAGCCAAGGATGACAAGGCTGCGCCACCGGTTGCCGCTGCGCCGGTTGTGGCGACCGAGCCGGCCAAGCCCGAGTTCGATCCGCAAGCCGACCCGCTGGACGCCATGCCGGCGGTGCGTCTGGCGATGGAGCAGGGTGGGCATGTGTCGGCCAGCAGCCAGACTCCGCCGAAAACCGCGCCAGCGCCGACCCAGGATCAACCGACCGCCGCGCAGAATTTCGCCGCCGGCCTAGCCAATATGGTTGACCAGCAAGCCGCCAAGGACAGCACTGACACGGGCGGCGACAAGGCGTTCGGCAGTCTGATCGAGGATGGCCTCAAGGACTTGAAGGGCGCGAGCAGCGACACCCGTGTCGATGACTTCGCCAACCGTCTGGCCGCGTTGACCCAGGCCGCCACGCCGAAAACCGCCAACGCCTTGCCGCCGGTGATGAATGCACCGTTGGCCATGCACCAGAGCGGCTGGACCGACGAGGTGGTCAACCGCGTCATGTACCTCTCCAGTGCCAACCTCAAGTCGGCGGAAATCCAGCTGCAGCCGGCCGAACTCGGGCGCCTGGATATCAAGGTCAACATGAGCGCCGATCAGCAGGCCCAGGTCAATTTCATGAGCGCCCACCCGGTGGTGCGTGAAGCCCTGGAAAGCCAGTCGGGGCGCCTGCGGGAAATGTTCGCCCAGCAGGGCATGGGGCAGGTGGACGTCAATGTGTCTGACCAGTCCCGTGGGCAGGAGCAACAACAACAGCAGCAGGCGCAGACCGCGGGTGTCAGCCGCAGCAGCGGGCGTGGCGGTGATAGCGACGCGGGCGCCCATGTTGAGGTGGCTGAAGCTGTAGCGCCCGTGACCTCGACGGTGATCGGCTCCAGTGCGGTGGATTACTACGCCTGATTCCAGTCAAAGCACGGTCAGTGTGGGAGCTGGCTTGTCGGGTCGCCGCATCGCTGCGATAGCGGTGTATCAGCGGCAGAGATGCCAACTGGCCCACCGCTATCGCAGGCAAGCCAGCTCCCACAGTTGATTTGTGGTGTGCCTCCTTACCCGATAGCCAGACAACTCTGGCATAACACTTGCTCTTGCCTTTCCGTAGATCTATGAATCCCCGAATAGTGACGGATTATTGGCATGGCGAAGAGCGACGACGCAGCAAAAGCACCCGCGGGCAAGGGCAAGCTCAAGCTTATCCTGTTGATTGTGTTGGGCCTTATCCTGGCCATCGGCGCCTCGGTCGGTGGCACCTGGTACATCATGCACAGCAGTGCAAGCAAACCGGCACCTGCCGCCGAAACCGCCACTAACGTCAAGCAACCGGCTATCTTTGAGCCGATGCTGCCGGCCTTTGTCGCCAACTTCACTCAGAACGGTCGTCAACGCTACTTGCAGGTGAGCATCACCTTGCTGGCGCGTAACCAGTCGGACCTGGATGCCCTCAAGGTGCACATGCCGGTGATCCGCAACAACCTGGTCATGCTGTTCTCCGGACAAAGCTTCGACAGCCTGGCCACGCCGGTGGGCCAGGAAATGCTGCGCCAGAAGGTCACTGCCAGCGTGCAGGAAGTGGCCCAGAAAGAGCTCGGCAAAGTCGTGGTCGAACAGGCGCTCTTCACTAACTTCGTATTGCAGTAGGATCACGACATGGCCGTGCAAGACCTGCTGTCCCAGGATGAAATCGACGCACTGCTGCATGGTGTCGACGATGGTCTGGTACAGACCGAAATGGCTGCCGAACCCGGCAGTGTCAAAAGTTATGACCTCACCAGTCAGGATCGCATCGTCCGTGGACGCATGCCGACCCTGGAAATGATCAACGAGCGTTTCGCCCGCTACACCCGTATCAGCATGTTCAACATGCTGCGCCGCTCGGCGGACGTGGCGGTGGGCGGCGTGCAGGTGATGAAGTTCGGTGAATACGTGCACTCGCTGTACGTGCCCACCAGCCTCAACCTGGTCAAGATCAAGCCCCTGCGCGGCACCGCGTTGTTCATCCTCGACGCCAAGCTGGTGTTCAAGCTGGTGGACAACTTCTTCGGCGGCGATGGCCGTCACGCCAAGATCGAAGGCCGCGAATTCACCCCCACCGAACTGCGGGTCGTGCGCATGGTGCTGGAACAGGCCTTCATCGACTTGAAGGAAGCCTGGCAGGCGATCATGGAGGTCAATTTCGAGTACATCAACTCGGAAGTGAACCCGGCCATGGCCAACATCGTCGGTCCCAGCGAAGCCATCGTGGTCTCCACCTTCCATATCGAACTCGATGGTGGTGGCGGCGACCTGCACGTGACCATGCCGTACTCGATGATCGAGCCGGTGCGCGAAATGCTCGACGCCGGTTTCCAGTCGGACCTGGACGACCAGGACGAGCGCTGGGTCAAGGCCCTGCGCGAAGACCTGCTGGACGTCGACGTCCCCCTGAGCGCCACGGTGGCCCGTCGCCAATTGCGCCTGCGCGATATCTTGCACATGCAGCCGGGGGATGTGATCCCGGTCGAACTGCCGGAAGAACTGATCATGCGCGCCAACGGCGTGCCGTCGTTCAAGGTCAAGCTGGGTTCCCACAAGGGCAACCTGGCGTTGCAGGTGGTCGAGCCGATCAACCGACGCTAGTCACACCGCTTGATGCCACCCTATTTATGAATGTTTGCTTCGCCGAGGACATGTAATGGCTACCGAACACGAAAACACTTCCGCTGAAGACCAGGCCCTGGCTGACGAGTGGGCAGCGGCACTGGAAGAGACCGGCGACGCCAGCCAGGACGATATCGACGCACTGCTGGCTGCCGATGCAGCCACCGCGCCAGTGGGCAACCGCCTGGCGATGGAAGAATTCGGCAGCGTGCCGAAGAACAACGACCCGGTGAGCCTCGATGGCCCTAACCTGGACGTGATCCTGGATATTCCGGTGTCCATTTCCATGGAAGTGGGCAGCACCGAAATCAACATTCGCAACCTGCTGCAGCTCAACCAGGGGTCGGTGATCGAGCTGGATCGCCTGGCCGGTGAGCCGTTGGACGTGCTGGTCAACGGCACCCTGATTGCCCACGGCGAAGTGGTGGTGGTCAACGAGAAGTTCGGCATCCGCCTGACTGACGTGATCAGCCCCAGCGAACGCATCAAGAAGTTGCGCTGATATGCGGCGCTTGATGGTAGGACTGTTGGTCGCACTGCCATTGGACGTATTGGCGGCGGAACCGGTGGCCCAGGCGGCGGCCGCAGCGGCGCCGAGCGGCAGCGGCATCGGTGGGCAACTGACTCAGTTGGTGCTGGGGTTGTTGCTGGTGGTGGGCCTGATCTTCGTGCTGGCCTGGCTGATGCGTCGCGTGCAGCGGGTTGGCCCGGGTAATGGCCAGGTGATCGAAATGATCGGCGCCCGTGCCCTCGGCCCGCGTGACCGGCTGGTGCTGGTGCAGGTGGGCGAGGAGCAGATCCTGCTGGGCATCACCCCAGGCCGCATCACGCCGCTGCATGTGCTCAAGACCCCGGTGGAAGTGGCCCAGTCCCAGGCCGCCACGCCGGAATTCGCCCAGCGCCTGATGGAGTTGCTGGGCAAGGATCAGAAGGATAAGAAGTAATGCGCGTTTTATTGACGCTCATGCTGTTGCTGGCGGCGCCGCTGGCGTTCGGCGCCGACCCGCTGTCGATCCCGGCGATCACCCTGGGCACCAACGCGCAGGGCGCCCAGGAGTATTCGGTCAGCCTGCAGATCCTGCTGATCATGACCGCGCTGAGTTTTATCCCGGCGTTCGTCATGCTGATGACCAGCTTCACGCGGATCATCATTGTGTTCTCGATCCTGCGTCAGGCCCTGGGCCTGCAACAGACGCCGTCGAACCAGATCCTCACCGGCATGGCGCTGTTTCTGACCCTATTCATCATGGCGCCGGTGTTCGACAAGGTGAACCAGCAAGCCCTGCAACCCTACCTGGCGGAAAAAATCACCGCCCAGGAAGCCATCGACAAAGCCCAGGGCCCGGTCAAGGATTTCATGCTGTCGCAGACCCGCTCCAGCGACCTCGAGCTGTTCATGCGCCTGTCCAAGCGCACCGACATCGCCACGCCGGACCAGGCACCGTTGACCATTCTGGTTCCGGCGTTCGTCACCTCCGAGCTGAAAACTGCGTTTCAGATCGGCTTCATGATCTTCATCCCGTTCCTGATCATCGACCTGGTGGTGGCCAGTGTGCTGATGGCCATGGGGATGATGATGCTGTCGCCGCTGATCATTTCATTGCCGTTCAAGATCATGCTGTTTGTGCTGGTGGATGGCTGGGCGCTGATTATCGGCACCCTGGCCAGCAGCTTCGGCGGGGTATAGCGCGATGACACCAGAAGTTGCGGTCGACCTGTTCCGTGAAGCGTTGTGGCTGACCACCATGATGGTGGCCGTGCTGGTGGTGCCCAGCCTGTTGGTGGGCCTGCTGGTGGCGATGTTCCAGGCCGCGACCCAGATCAACGAACAGACCCTGAGCTTTCTGCCGCGCCTGCTGGTGATGCTGGTCACGCTGATCGTGGCCGGCCCCTGGCTGGTGCAGACTTTCATGGAATACATCCTGCAGTTGTACGGCAGTATTCCGCAGTTGATCGGCTGACCCGATGCAATCCGTGCTCGCATTGACCGACACCCAGATCAGTACCTGGGTGGCGTCCTTCATCCTGCCGATGTTTCGTGTCACGGCGGTGCTGATGACCATGCCGGTATTCGGTACCACCCTGGTGCCGCGGCGTATCCGCCTGTATTTCGCGTTTGCCATCACGGTGGTGATCGTGCCCGGATTGCCGCCCATGCCGCCGGTGAACGCCCTGGACCTCAGCGCACTGATGCTGATTGCCGAACAGATCCTGATCGGCGCGCTGCTGGGCTTTTCCCTCACGTTGTTTTTCCAGGCGTTCGTGATCGCCGGGCAAATCATTTCGATCCAGATGGGCATGGGCTTCGCGTCCATGGTCGACCCCACCAACGGCGTGTCGGTGGCGGTGATCGGGCAGTTCCTGACCATGTTGGTGACCTTGCTGTTCCTGTCGATGAACGGCCACCTGGTGATGTTCGAGGTGCTGACGGAGAGCTTTACCACCCTGCCGGTAGGCTCCGGGTTGGTGGTCAACCATTTCTGGGAGCTGGTCGGGCGCCTCAGTTGGGTGCTCGGCGCTTCGTTACTGCTGGTGTTGCCGGCGATCACCGCGCTGCTGGTAGTCAACATTGCCTTTGGCGTGATGACCCGCGCGGCGCCGCAACTGAACATCTTCTCCATAGGCTTCCCCCTGACCCTCGTATTGGGCATGGGGATTCTCTGGGTCAGCCTGGCTGACATTCTCAATCAGTATCAACCGCTGGCGACCGACGCCTTGCAGTTTTTGCGTGATCTGGCACGGGCGCGCTGAGCCATGGCCGAGAGCGAGAGTGGTCAGGACAAAACAGAAGACCCCACGGAGAAACGCAAAAAGGACTCCAGGGAAAAGGGCGAGATCGCGCGTTCCAAAGAGCTCAATACCGTTGCGGTGATGCTGGCCGGTGCCGGTGCCTTGCTGATTTACGGTGGCGGCCTCGCGCTGGATCTGATGGAGCTGATGAAGCACAACTTCGCCTTGCCCCGTGACGTGCTGCTCAACCCGGGCACCATGGGCCAGTACCTGATGCACTCGGGCAAGATCGCGATTCTGGCGGTGCAACCGATCCTGATTCCCCTGTTGCTGGCCGCCCTGATCGGACCGGTGTCCCTTGGCGGCTGGTTGTTCGCAGCCGGCAGCATGGCGCCCAAATTCAGCCGCCTGAACCCGGGGGCGGGGCTCAAGCGGATGTTTTCCGCCAAGGCGCTGGTGGAGCTGCTCAAGGCGCTGGCCAAGTTCATCCTGGTGCTGTTCGTGGCGCTGATGGTGTTGTCGTCGGACATCGACGACCTGTTGCGCATCGCCCATGAGCCGCTGGAGTCGGCGATCATTCACAGCGTGCAGCTGGTGGGCTGGAGCTCGCTGTGGATGGCGGCCGGGCTGATCATCATCGCGGCGGTGGATGCACCGATCCAGCTGTGGGAAAGCCACAAAAAACTGCTGATGACCAAGCAGGAAGTGCGTGACGAACACAAGGACCAGGAAGGTCGCCCCGAGGTCAAGCAGCGCATTCGCCAGCTCCAGCGAGAAATGTCCCAGCGCAAGATGATGGCCTCGGTGCCCGACGCCGATGTGGTCATCACCAACCCGACCCACTACGCCGTGGCCCTCAAGTACGACCCGGAAAAGGGCGGGGCGCCGATGCTGCTGGCCAAGGGCGCCGACTTCACCGCGCTGAAAATCCGCGAAATCGCCGTGGCCAACGACATCCTGCTGCTGGAGTCGCCGGCGCTGGCGCGGTCGATCTACTACTCCACCGACCTGGACCAGGAAATCCCCGCCGGTCTGTACCTGGCCGTGGCCCAGGTGCTGGCGTATGTCTATCAGATCCGCCAATACCGTGCAGGCAAGGGCAAGCGCCCGGATCCGCTCAAAGACCTGCCGATCCCGCCTGACCTGCGCCGCGATTCCTGAGGCTTTTTGACGCCTTTGCGTGCTGTCAAATTGACACCGTGCCATTTATCCGAAAATCCCCGAGACCTGTCAACTCTGACAGTAGCCAGCATCGCTCGCTCGCGATTCCATGGCGCTATGGACTGCGCAGAAGTGGTTAAAAGATGCAGAGGAATGGTGGATGGAAGCTGTGACGGGCACGGTCAGCTGTTATTGCCGGGCAACCGGCAAGGGCTGGATTGCACTGGATAATGGGGAAGACTGCGTGCAAGTGGATCTCATCAGCTCGCGCGGGATCTGGCTCAGAAAGGGCCTGCGAGTGCGACTGGGGAGAATCAACCGCCGCGAGGGTGTGTTTGCGGTCAACATCACGCTTATCTAGCGGCGGATGTGTCGCCGTCTTCGCAGGCAAAGCTCCCACAAGCGGCGCGATGTCCCTGGTGGCAGCGTTCTTCCAGCCACTGCCAATCCCCTGTGGGAGTTGTCGAGCCCCGGCGAGGCTACGAAGGCGGTGGGTCAGGCAGCCTCGTTGTCAGCTGTGCCGCCCCGGAAACAACGGGTTCCGATCTGAAGAGCAAAAGTTGGAAGGCTTCTTGCAATAGCGCCTCCAGGACGCTTCTCGGCGTCAAAAGTTTGCTTCAAGGACACGAGGAATACCGGTGGAACGTTCTCAAATGCTCAGCACGGCCCGTGGCACCCTGACTGACCTCTCGCGGGGCAATCTGGGTGTGCCGCTGTTGTTGCTGGTCATGCTGGCAATGATGATGTTGCCGATGCCGCCGTTCCTGCTGGACGTATTCTTCACGTTCAACATTGCCCTGTCTGTCGTGGTGCTGCTGGTGTGTGTGTACGCCCTGCGGCCGCTGGACTTTGCGGTATTCCCCACGATCCTTCTGGTGGCGACCCTGCTGCGTCTGGCGCTGAACGTGGCGTCCACCCGCGTGGTCATGCTCCACGGCCAGGACGGCCACGCCGCCGCCGGTAAGGTGATCCAGGCCTTCGGTGAGGTGGTGATCGGCGGCAACTACGTGGTCGGTATCGTGGTGTTCGCCATCCTGATGATCATCAACTTCGTCGTGGTGACCAAGGGTGCCGGGCGGATCTCCGAGGTGAGCGCGCGGTTTACCCTCGATGCGATGCCCGGCAAGCAGATGGCAATCGACGCCGACCTCAACGCTGGTCTTATCGACCAGAACCAGGCCAAGGCCCGTCGCGCGGAAGTGGCCCAGGAAGCCGAGTTCTACGGTTCCATGGACGGTGCCAGCAAATTCGTGCGTGGTGACGCCATTGCCGGTCTGTTGATTCTGTTCATCAACCTGATCGGCGGCATGGCGGTCGGTATCTTCCAGCACGGCATGACCTTCGGCGATGCGGGCAAGGTGTACGCCTTGCTGACCATCGGTGACGGTTTAGTGGCGCAATTGCCATCACTGTTGTTATCGACAGCGGCGGCGATCATGGTGACCCGTGCTTCGGGCTCCGAAGACATGGGCAAGCAGATCAGCCGGCAGATGTTCGCATCGCCCAAGGCGCTGGCCGTGGCCGCCGGCATCATGGCAATCATGGGCATCGTGCCGGGCATGCCCCACGTATCGTTCCTCACCATGGCCGCGTTGGCCGGCGGCGCCGCTTACCTGTTCTGGAAGAAGCAGCACGCGATCAAGGTCAAGGCCATGCAAGAGGTTGCACGCCAGCAGGAGCTGCTGCCGTCGCCGGCCCGCGCCCAGGAAACCAAGGAGTTGGGCTGGGACGACGTAACCCCGATCGACATGATCGGTCTGGAAGTGGGCTATCGCCTGATTCCGCTGGTGGACCGCAACCAGGGCGGCCAATTGCTCGCGAGGATCAAGGGGGTGCGCAAGAAATTGTCGCAGGACCTGGGCTTCCTGATGCCCACCGTGCACATTCGCGACAACCTCGACCTGGCCCCCAGCGCCTATCGCCTGACCCTGATGGGGGTGATCCTGGCCGAAGCCGAGATCTACCCGGACCGCGAGCTGGCGATCAACCCGGGCCAGGTGTTCGGCAGCCTGAACGGCATTACCGCCAAAGATCCGGCTTTTGGCCTGGACGCGGTCTGGATCGAAATCAGCCAGCGCAGCCAGGCGCAGTCCCTGGGTTACACCGTGGTGGACGCCAGTACCGTGGTGGCCACGCACCTCAACCAGATTCTCTACAAGCACTCCCACGAGCTGATCGGCCACGAGGAAGTCCAGCAATTGATGGGCTTGCTCGGCAAAGCCTCGCCAAAACTCGCCGAAGAGCTGGTGCCGGGCGTGCTCACGCTGTCGCAGTTGCTCAAGGTGCTGCAAGCCTTGCTGGCCGAACAGGTGCCGGTACGCGACATTCGCAGCATTGCCGAGGCCATCGCCAACAATGCCGCCAAGAGTCAAGATACTGCCGCTCTGGTGGCGGCGGTGCGCGTCGGCTTGTCCCGCGCAATCGTGCAAAGCATTGTAGGGCTTGACTCCGAGCTGCCTGTGATCACCCTGGAACCCAGGTTGGAACAAATATTGCTCAATAGTATCCAGAAGGCAGGACAAGGCCAGGAAGAGGGCGTTCTGCTGGAGCCAAGCATGGCCGAGAAGCTGCAGCGTTCGTTGATCGACGCCGCGCAACGCCAGGAAATGCAGGGCCAACCGGTGATTCTGCTGGTGGCGGGCCCCGTCCGGGCGATGTTGTCGCGGTTTGGGCGCCTGGCAGTACCGAATTTGCACGTTTTGGCTTATCAGGAAATTCCTGACAACAAGCAAGTGACTATCGTCGCGACAGTAGGGCCCAACGGCTGAGGGTAGTGGGTTATGCAAGTTAAGCGTTTTTTCGCCGCCGATATGCGTCAGGCCATGAAACTGGTGCGTGATGAGCTGGGCGCTGATGCCGCGATCATCGGTAACCGTCGTATTGCCGGCGGTGTGGAGCTGACGGCTGCCCTGGATTACACCCCCCAGGCCCTGGCGCCGCGTGTGCCGAACATGGAACTCGAAGACGAGTTGCGCAAGACCGCTTCGCGCATCGTTTCGGCCCAGGCCGAGTTGAGCATGCGTGGCGACATCGACGCGACCACCAATCGCCAGCTGTTCGCCGGCCTGCCGCTGACTGCTGCCGAGCCGCTGGTGGAACCGACTTTCAAAGAGCCACCGCGTCCCGCCGCGCCTGCCCCCGCGCCGACGGTGGACCCGCGTGTGTTCGACTCGATGCGCTTTGAACTCAACGGCCTGCGCGAGCTGCTGGAAGTGCAACTGGGCTCGCTGGCCTGGACCCAATTGCAAGGCAGCAAACCGCAACAGGCCAACCTGTGGCGCCGCCTGCAACGCATCGGCTTGTCCGGCCCGTTGTCCCGCGACCTGCTGGCGCTGACCACCGAAATCGAAGAACCCCGCCAGGCCTGGCGCATGCTGCTGGCCCATCTGGCGCGGATGATCGTCACCCCGGAAATCGAACCCCTGGAAGAGGGCGGCGTGATCGCCATGGTCGGCCCGGCCGGCATGGGCAAGACCACCACCCTGGCCAAGCTGGCCGCCCGTTATGTGCTCAAGTACGGCGCGCAGAATATCGCGCTGGTGAGCATGGACAGCTACCGTATCGGTGCGCAGGAACAGCTCAAGACCCTGGGGCGCATTCTCAATGTGCCGGTGACCCATGTCGACCCGGGCCAGTCCCTGGCCAATGCCCTCGACCCGCTGCTGCGCAAGCGCGTGGTGCTGATCGACACCGCCGGCCTGCAAGCCAGCGATCCGGCATTGCGCATGCAACTGGAAAGCCTGGCCGGGCGTGGCATCAAGTCGAAAAATTACCTGGTGCTTGCAACCACCAGTCAAAAACAGGTACTTACCGCTGCTTATCACAGCTACAAGCGTTGCGGCCTGGCCGGTTGCATCCTCACCAAGCTCGATGAAACCGCGAGCCTGGGCGAGGTGTTGAGCCTGGCCATCAGCCATGAACTACCGGTCGCCTACCTGACCGACGGGCCGCGGATCCCGGATGATCTGCATCTGCCGCGCCGTCATCAGTTGGTCAGCCGTGCCGTCAGCGTACAAATGCAAGATGAGCCTAGCGAGGAAGCGATGGCCGACATGTTCGCTGATCTGTACCACAGCCCGGCCAAACGGGTGGGCTGAGCACTATGAACACAGTGCAATGTATCTACATCGATGGTCTGCAAGCGATTCACGCGGCCAAGCCATGTAGCCTGCGTCTAAGCAAGACAAGGTAAAGAAATAAAATGGGCAGCATGCATCCCGTACAGGTGATCGCGGTGACCGGCGGCAAAGGTGGCGTCGGGAAAACTAACGTGTCAGTGAATTTGTCCCTGGCGCTGGCAGAGCTTGGCCGTCGCGTCATGCTGCTGGACGCTGACCTGGGGCTGGCGAACGTCGACGTTCTGCTGGGACTGACGCCCAAACACACCCTTGCCGATGTGATCGAAGGGCGCTGCGAGCTGCGCGATGTGCTGCTCCAGGGCCCTGGCGGCATTCGTATCGTGCCGGCGGCCTCCGGCACCCAGAGCATGGTGCACCTGAGTCCGGCGCAGCATGCCGGCCTGATCCAGGCGTTCAGCGATATCGGTGACAACCTGGATGTGCTGGTGATCGACACCGCTGCCGGGATCGGCGAGTCCGTGGTCAGCTTCGTGCGCGCCGCCCAGGAAGTGTTGCTGGTGGTGTGCGATGAGCCCACTTCGATCACCGACGCCTACGCCCTGATCAAACTGCTCAACCGTGACTACGGCATGAACCGCTTCCGTGTGCTCGCCAACATGGCCCAGAGCCCGCAGGAAGGTCGCAACCTGTTCGCCAAATTGACCAAGGTCACGGACCGCTTTCTCGATGTCGCCCTACAATACGTCGGCGCTGTGCCCTACGACGAGTGTGTGCGCAAGGCTGTGCAGAAGCAGCGTGCAGTCTACGAAGCGTTTCCCCGCTCCAAGTGCGCGCTGGCGTTCAAGGCGATTGCCCAGAAGGTCGATACCTGGCCGTTGCCTGCCAACCCGCGCGGGCATCTGGAGTTTTTCGTCGAGCGATTGGTGCATCAGACGAGCGCAGGACCCGTGCTATGACAGCGACTGGCTACAACGCGTACAAGAAGTCTGCCCGTGACAGCCAAGGCGAGTTGATCGAGCGCTATGCGCCGCTGGTCAAGCGTATCGCCTACCACTTGCTGGCGCGCCTGCCTGCCAGCGTCCAGGTCGAAGACCTGATCCAGGCGGGCATGATCGGCCTGCTCGAAGTGTCGACCAAATACGACGCGAGCAAGGGTGCGAGTTTCGAGACCTATGCGGGTATTCGCATCCGTGGCGCGATGCTCGATGAAGTGCGCAAGGGCGATTGGGCGCCGCGTTCGGTGCACCGCAATACGCGCATGGTCAGTGATGCAATTCGCGCAATTGAAGCAAAAACCGGCCGTGACGCTAAAGATCATGAAGTTGCTGCCGAACTCCAATTGAGTCTCGACGATTACTACGGGATTTTGAACGATACCTTGGGCAGCCGCCTGTTCAGTTTCGACGACCTGTTGCAGGACGGCGAACACGAAGGGCTGCACGAGGACGGCGCGAGTGCTCATCTTGAGCCGTCGCGCGACCTGGAAGACGAACGCTTCCAGGGCGCGCTGGCGGACGCGATTGCCAATTTGCCGGAGCGTGAGCGGCTGGTGTTGGCGCTGTACTACGACGAAGAGCTGAACCTCAAGGAAATCGGTGAGGTCCTGGGGGTCAGCGAATCGCGGGTCAGCCAGTTGCATAGCCAGTGCGCCGCCCGTTTGCGGGGGCGTCTGGGAGAGTGGCGAGCGCGCTGACAGGCAGTGTTGGGGAGCACTGCAGACGAGGCCGTGAGGGGCGTTGACCTTTGCGGGACCGACCCGTGGTGCCACCGGCAGTCCTTTTTGTGTAATGCCTGTTGATTGAAATGGCGCGTCCAGGTGCTGGGCGCGTTTAAGACTGCTTGGAGGTCGAATTGGACAAGAACATGAAAATCCTCATCGTTGATGACTTTTCAACGATGCGGCGGATCATAAAAAACCTGTTGCGTGACCTGGGGTTCACAAACACGGTCGAGGCGGATGACGGCATTACGGCGATTCCGATCCTCAACAGCGGGAGCATCGACTTTCTGGTAACCGACTGGAACATGCCAGGCATGACCGGCATCGATCTGCTGCGCCACGTGCGCGCCGACGAAAAACTGCGCAGCCTTCCCGTGCTGATGGTGACCGCCGAAGCCAAGCGTGAACAGATCATCGAAGCCGCCCAGGCCGGGGTAAACGGTTACGTGGTCAAACCATTCACCGCATTGGCGCTGAAAGAGAAGATCGAAAAAATCTTCGAACGCATCGGTAACTGATGCTGCCACGGGGGAGCTATGGAGCATAACGAAACGTCACAGGGAGACTTCGAGTCGACCCTGAAAAAACATGCTCACCAGTTGGTCGAGAGCCTTGAAAAAGGTCAGTTCGGCGATGCGGTGCAGTTGATCCATGAGCTCAACCAGACCCGTGACCGTGGCCTGTACCAGGAAGTGGGCAAGCTCACGCGCGAGCTGCACAGTGCGATCGTCAATTTCCACATTGACCCGCACATGCCCCAGGCTGAAGAGATTTCGCAGATTACCGATGCCACCGAGCGCCTGTCCTATGTGGTCAGGCTGACCGAGGCGGCGGCCAATCGCACCATGGACCTGGTGGAAAACGCCACGCCCCTGGTCAGCGGCATGGCCAGCGAAGCCCAGGCCCTCAGCGCTGACTGGGGCCGCTTCATGCGCCGCGAAGTCGGGGCGGAAGAGTTCCGCGAGTTGGCCCGTCGGATTGAAGCGTTCCTGTCACGCAGCGAGCAGGAAAACCGTACGGTTTCCAGCAACCTCAATGACATTCTGCTGGCCCAGGATTACCAGGACCTCACCGGTCAGGTGATCAAGCGCGTGACCCAACTGGTCACCGAAGTGGAAAGCAACTTGCTCAAATTGGTGCTCATGGCCGGCCAGGTCGACCGTTTCGCGGGGATCGAACATGACCGCGCAGCGATCCTCTCGGAAAAAGATCCACAAAAACATCTCGCCAAGGGTGAAGGTCCGCAGATTCATGCCGATAAACGTGAAGACGTTGTATCGGGTCAGGATGATGTCGATGACCTGTTATCCAGTTTAGGCTTTTAGGTCCTGATAGCGGCAAATGACGGTCGCGCCGGGCCCCGCAAGGCGCAAGGCTAGGCATGAGGAGAGAGGTTTGGTTTTTCCAAATGAACGACGAATAACGACGGCTTGCGCCTTGCGGGGCCCGGCCCTCCGGGTTGGAGCTGTGAGCGCGCCATGCTGCGTTGCGGAACTTGGCAAGGAAACAACCCTTGCCCGCGTTCCGCGCCTTGCCTGGCCCGCTCACAGCTCCAACGCGATCCGTCATTTGCCGCTATCAGGACCTAAAGGAGCACCCACATGAGCTTCGGCGCCGATGAAGAGATCCTTCAGGATTTCCTTGTAGAGGCCGGCGAAATCTTGGAGCAGTTGTCCGAGCAACTGGTCGAGCTGGAAAGCCGACCGGATGATGCGAACCTGCTCAATGCAATTTTTCGCGGTTTTCACACTGTAAAAGGGGGCGCCGGCTTCCTCCAGCTCCATGAGCTGGTGGAGTGCTGCCACATCGCCGAGAACGTGTTCGACATCCTGCGCAAGGGTGAGCGTCACGTCGACTCGGAATTGATGGACGTAATTCTCGAAGCGCTGGACGCCGTCAATGGCATGTTCGGCCAAGTGCGCGAACGCGCGCCGATTACTCCCGCCACTCCGGAACTGCTGGCCGCCCTGGCGCGCTACGCCGAACCGGCCGATCCGTCGGCGGCGCCGGTGGCTGAAGCGGCGCCCGAGCCTGTGGCCGCGCCTGAGCCGGATGTGACCGACAGCGAGTTCGAACAACTGCTCAACTCCCTCAGTGCGGTCAAGGCCGAAGCTGAAGCGCCGGCGGCGCCGGTGGCTGCGCCCGCCAGCGAAGATATCACCGACGCCGAGTTCGAATCCCTGCTCGATCAATTGCACGGCAAAGGCCAATTCGCCGCCGATGCAGTGGCACCGGCTGCGGTGGAACCGCCGGCGCCTGCCGCCACGGCGAGCACCGACATTACCGACGACGAATTCGAAGCCTTGCTGGACCAGTTGCACGGCAAAGGCACCTTTGCGGCCGATGCACTGCCGGCGGTCGCTGCCACGGCGGCACCGGCTGCTGCGCCTGCTGCTGCGCCTGCGGACGATGGCCTGATCAGTGATCAGGAGTTCGAGTCCCTGCTGGATGAGCTGCACGGCAAGGGCAAGTTCTCTGAAGTCGCCCCGGCTGCCGCCGTGGCGACGGCGGCACCGGTGGCGGCCAAAGCCGCTGCGCCAGCGGCCAAGACCGCACCGGCCCCCGCCGCAGCAGTGGCTCCAGCCCGCGCTGCGCCGGCACCGGTGGCCGAAAAACCGGTCAGCGAAGCCGAGACCACCGTGCGGGTCGATACCGCGCGACTGGACGACATCATGAACATGGTCGGCGAACTGGTGCTGGTGCGTAACCGCCTGGTGCGCCTGGGCCTGAGCAGCGCCGATGAGGCGATGCAAAAAGCCGTGTCGAACCTCGACGTGGTCACCGCCGACCTGCAAACCGCGGTGATGAAGACGCGGATGCAGCCGATCAAGAAAGTCTTCGGTCGTTTCCCGCGCCTGGTTCGCGACCTGGCGCGCCAGCTCAAGAAAGAAATCAACCTGGAACTGGTGGGTGAAGAAACCGACCTCGACAAAAACCTTGTCGAGGCCCTGGCCGACCCGCTGGTCCACTTGGTGCGCAACGCGGTCGACCACGGTGTCGAAACCCCGGAGGAACGCGAAGCCGCCGGCAAGTCCCGCAACGGCAAAGTGGTATTGGCGGCCGAGCAAGAGGGCGACCATATCCTGTTGTCGATCACCGATGACGGCAAGGGCATGGACCCGACCATCCTGCGTAACATCGCGGTCAAGCGTGGTGTGATGGACAAGGATGCCGCCGACCGTCTTACCGACACCGAGTGCTACAACCTGATCTTCGCTCCGGGCTTCTCGACCAAGACCGAGATTTCCGACGTGTCCGGCCGTGGTGTGGGCATGGACGTGGTGAAGACCAAGATCAGCCAGCTCAACGGCTCGATCAACATTTACTCGACCAAGGGCCAGGGCTCGAAGATCGTCATCAAGGTGCCGTTGACCCTGGCGATCATGCCGACCCTGATGGTGATGCTGGGCAACCAGGCGTTCGCCTTCCCGCTGGTCAACGTCAACGAGATCTTCCACCTCGACCTGTCGCGCACCAACGTGGTGGACGGCCAGGAGGTGGTGATCGTGCGCGACAAGGCGTTGCCTCTGTTCTACCTCAAGCGCTGGCTGGTGGCATCGGCCAAGCATGAAGAGCAGCGCGAAGGCCATGTGGTGATTCTCTCCGTGGGCACCCAGCGCATCGGCTTTGTCGTCGACCAGTTGGTGGGCCAGGAAGAGGTGGTCATCAAGCCTTTGGGCAAAATGCTGCAGGGAACCCCGGGCATGTCGGGTGCGACCATTACCGGTGACGGTCGGATCGCGCTGATTCTCGATGTTCCGAGCATGCTCAAGCGTTACGCCGCTCGGCGTATTTGATTCTGGTGGGGCAGGGCAGTAGTGCCTGCCCCGCCTAACGGAGTGTTTATGGCAGTCAAGGTCCTGGTGGTGGACGATTCGGGTTTCTTCCGCCGCCGCGTCTCGGAAATTCTTTCCGCCGATCCAAGCATCCAGGTGGTCGGCACGGCCACCAACGGCAAAGAGGCGATCGATCAAGCCATTGCGTTGAAGCCGGACGTGATCACCATGGACTACGAGATGCCGATGATGGACGGCATCACGGCGGTGCGGCACATCATGCAGCGCTGCCCGACTCCGGTGTTGATGTTCTCCTCGCTGACCCACGAAGGCGCTCGGGTGACCCTCGATGCGCTGGACGCCGGTGCGGTGGACTTCCTGCCGAAGAATTTCGAAGACATCTCGCGCAATCCCGAGAAGGTCAAGCAACTGCTGTGCGAGAAAGTACACAGTATTTCCCGCAGCAACCGTCGCAGCCTGTTCAGTACGCCCGCGCCGACTCCGGCTGCCGTTGCGGCACCGGCCCCTTCACCGGCCTCATCGTTCGGTCGTCCCGCGCCAGCGCCTGCGCCAGCTGCACGCCCAGCACCGGCGCCAGTGCGCGCCGCAGCGCCCGCTGCTCATTCGCCCGCGCCCAAGCGCAAGGCCTACAAGCTGGTCGCCATCGGCACTTCCACCGGCGGCCCGGTAGCCCTGCAACGGGTGCTGACCCAATTGCCGGCCAACTTCCCGGCGCCGATCGTGCTGGTGCAGCACATGCCCGCCGCGTTCACCAAGGCCTTTGCCGAGCGCCTGGACAAGCTGTGCCGCATCAGCGTCAAGGAAGCCGAAGACGGCGACATCTTGCGTCCTGGCCTGGCGCTGCTGGCGCCGGGTGGCAAGCAGATGATGGTGGACGGTCGCGGCGCGGTGAAAATCCTGCCGGGTGACGAGCGCCTGAACTACAAGCCGTGCGTGGACATCACCTTCGGTTCTGCGGCCAAGTCCTACGGTGACAAAGTTCTGGCGGTGGTGCTCACCGGCATGGGGGCCGATGGTCGTGAAGGCGCGCGCCTGCTCAAGCAGGGCGGCAGCGCCATCTGGGCCCAGGACGAAGCCAGCTGCGTGATCTATGGCATGCCCATGGCCATCGTCAAGGCTGACCTGGCCGACGCGGTCTACAGCCTGGACGATATCGGCAAGCATCTGGTGGAGGCCTGTCTCTGATGGATGTGTTAAGCCTGATCGGCATCATCATGGCGTTTGTCGCGATCATCGGCGGCAACTACCTCGAAGGCGGCCATCTCGGTGCGCTGGCCAACGGCCCGGCGGCGCTGATCGTGATCGGCGGTACCGTGGGCGCCGCGCTGCTGCAATCGCCATTGAGCTCGTTCAAGCGCGCGATGCAGATTCTGGTGTGGATCATCTTCCCCCCGCGCGTCGACCTGCCGGGTGGCATCGACCGCGTGGTCAACTGGAGCCTCACCGCGCGCAAGGAAGGCCTGCTGGGCCTGGAAGGCGTGGCGGATGCCGAACCTGACAGCTACGCACGCAAAGGCTTGCAATTGCTGGTGGACGGCGCCGAGCCGGAAGCGATCCGCAGCATCCTGGAAGTGGATTTCTACACCCAGGAAAGTCGCGACATCAACGCGGCCAAGGTGTTTGAGAGCATGGGCGGCTACGCGCCGACCATCGGCATCATCGGTGCGGTGATGGGCCTGATCCATGTAATGGGCAACCTGGCGGATCCGTCGCAACTGGGCAGCGGCATCGCCGTGGCCTTCGTCGCCACCATCTACGGTGTGGCCAGCGCCAACCTGGTATTGCTGCCGGTGGCCAGCAAACTCAAATCGATTGCCCTGCGCCAGTCGCGTTACCGTGAAATGCTGCTTGAAGGCATCCTCTCGATCGCCGAGGGCGAGAACCCGCGCTCCATCGAATTGAAGCTTCAGGGCTTCATGGACTGATGGGAGGGATGAATTGTGAGCCGTCGCCGCCGCGAGCCTGAAGAGCACGTCAATCACGAACGCTGGCTGGTGTCCTATGCGGACTTCATCACCTTGCTGTTCGCATTTTTCGTGGTGATGTACTCGATCTCGTCGATCAACGAAGGCAAGTACAAGGTCATTTCCCAGGCGCTGATCGGCGTGTTCAACGACGCAGACCGCGCCCTCAAGCCGATTCCCATCGGTGAGGAACGGCCCAAGACCGTGACCCCGGCCAAGCCGCTGGTCAACGACAGCGATGAAACCGCTGCCGGCGTGGCCGGTAGCAGCGACCCGCTGAAAAGCATCGCCGATGACATCAGTGCGGCGTTCGGCGACCTGATCAGTTCCAACCAGATGACCGTACGCGGCAATGAGTTGTGGGTGGAGATCGAGCTCAATTCCAGCCTGCTGTTCGCCAGTGCCGACGCCATGCCCAGCGACCAGGCGTTCACCATCATCGACAAGGTTGCGGCGATCCTGCGGCCGTTTGAAAACCCGATTCATGTGGAAGGCTTTACCGACAATTTCCCGATCAGCACGGCGCAGTACCCGACCAACTGGGAGCTGTCGTCGGCGCGGGCGGCGAGTATCGTACGGATGCTCGCGATGCAGGGTGTGAACCCGCAGCGCCTGGCATCGGTGGGGTATGGCGAGTTCCAGCCGGTGGCCAACAATGCCACGGTCGAAGGGCGCGCGCGCAACCGCCGGGTGGTGCTGGTGGTATCGCGCAACCTGGATGTACGTCGCAGCCTGACTGGCACCGGTACGGCCAATGCCACACCGGATGCGGCGTTGAAGCGGGCTGGCACACAAACTGCACCGCCTGCTGCAAAGCCGCCGGTTCGTCAGGGTACCGTCAATTCTCCGTCACCGGCTCAATAACCCATGCCATGTCTCGGTCGCGCCTGTGCCTGCCGGGAGGAACCAACCGAATGAGAGTCTGGGCAGTTGCCAATCAAAAAGGTGGAGTCGGCAAGACCACCTCTTCCATCGCCCTGGCCGGCTTGCTGGCCGAGGCGGGCAAGCGTGTGGTCGTGGTGGACCTGGATCCCCACGGCTCCATGACCAGCTATTTCGGCTACGATCCGGATGCGCTGGAACATAGCTGCTATGACCTGTTTCTGCACAAGGGCAGCGTGCCGGCCGACTTGCCCGGGCAACTGCTGTTGCCCACCAGCAATGACAGTATTTCCCTGCTGCCTTCCAGTACCGCCCTGGCGACCCTGGAGCGCCAGTCGCCCGGCCAGAACGGCCTGGGCCTGGTGATCGCCAAGACGCTGGCGCAACTGTGGCAAGATTTCGACTACGCCATCATCGACAGCCCGCCGTTGCTGGGCGTGCTGATGGTCAACGCCCTGGCGGCCAGCCAGCAACTGGTGATCCCGGTGCAGACCGAGCACCTGGCGGTCAAGGGCCTGGAACGCATGGTCAGCACCCTGGCGATGATCAACCGCTCGCGCAAACAGCCGTTGGCGTTCAGCATCGTGCCGACCCTGTTCGACCGCCGTACCCAGGCCTCTCTCGGTACCCTGCGCGTGCTGCGCGATGCGTACCCGGACACCATCTGGCAAGGCTACATTCCAGTGGACACGCGCCTGCGTGACGCCAGCCGCGCAGGCTTGGTGCCGTCGCAGTTCGACGGCAAAAGCCGGGGTGTGCAGGCTTACCGCGCCTTGCTCAAACACCTGCTGTCCCAGCAGCTTGTGGCGCAGGTGGCCTGATGAGCCGACCCATCGAACTCAAGACCCGGCCGCAACTGGCGCTGGAATCCTACCTGGACGCCTTGCTGCAGGATGCGACCGAAGAAGCCTTGCCCGAGCCGATCCTGGTGCTGGAGCCGGCCGCCGAACCGCACAGCACGCTGGATGAGTTCCAGCTGGCGGTGCTGGAAGAGCAGGCCCGTGATGCCCGGGTGACGCCCGTCGCCGCCGTCGTGGTACCGATCGCGCCGGTCATCGAAGCGCCGGTTGCCCCGGTGGTGATCGCGCCGGTGGTCGAAGTGCACCTGCCGCCGAACAACCCGCCGCCGCCGCTCAGTGGTGACGATCGCCCATCATGGGCCGCCGAGCCGTTCGAATGCCTGTTGTTCGACGTCGCCGGCTTGACCCTGGCCGTGCCGCTGGTATGCCTGGGCTCGATCTATTCGCTGGAAGGCCAGGAGTTGACACCACTGTTCGGACAGCCGGAATGGTTCCTCGGCATCCTGCCCAGCCAGGCCGGCAACCTCAAGGTGCTGGACACCGCGCGCTGGGTGATGCCCGACCGCTACCGCGATGACTTTCGCCAGGGCCTGCAATACGTGATCTCGGTGCAAGGCTACGAGTGGGGGTTGGCGGTGCATCAAGTCAGCCGCTCGTTGCGACTGGACCCGAACGAAATCAAATGGCGCAGCCACCGTGGCCAACGCCCGTGGCTGGCCGGTACCGTGATCGAACACATGTGCGCCTTGCTCGACGTCGCCGAACTGGCCGAGCTGATCGCCAGCGGCGCCGTCAAATCGATGCCGCTCAACAAACGCAGTTGATTGAACAATAAGGGCCGCATGCGAGTGCGGCCGATGAAGCACACACGCCGTACGTAACGGCATTTGAAGGGGAAGGGTCAGAGATATGAACAAGTCAGCGTCCGCACAAGGATCAGATGATCCGATCCTGCAATGGGTAACCTTCAAGCTGGACAATGAGTCCTACGGCATCAACGTGATGCGCGTGCAGGAAGTGTTGCGCTATACCGAGATCGCGCCGGTACCGGGAGCGCCGAGCTACGTGCTGGGCATCATCAACCTGCGCGGCAACGTGGTGACGGTCATCGACACCCGCCAGCGCTTTGGCCTGGTGCCGACCGAAGTCAACGACAACACCCGTATCGTCATCATCGAGGCCGACAAGCAAGTGGTCGGGATCATGGTCGACAGCGTGGCGGAAGTGGTTTACCTGCGCCAATCGGAAGTGGAAACCGCACCGAACGTGGGTAACGAGGAATCGGCCAAGTTCATTCAGGGCGTCTGCAACAAGAACGGCGAGCTGCTGATTCTGGTTGAGCTGGACAAGATGATGAGCGAAGAAGAATGGTCGGAACTGGAGAGCATCTGATTGTTCTTTGAGGCGGCGGTGATTGTCCTGGCCCTGCTGTGGGCCGGGACACTGGCATTTGTGCTGCGTTACATGCGCCAGCAGCGTGAGTCGGCCCTGCAACAGGCCGAGCGTGATGCCGTGCGTGACCGGCGCATTCTGGAGTTGGTCAAGCGCGTTGATCATTACCAGCAGAGTGCGGTGAAGGTGGGGGACGAGGTGCACGAACTGCGTGCGATCCTCGGGCCGTTGCCGGACAAGTTGGCGCAGCTGGAGCAGCGTGATCCTACCAGTCTGTCGTTTGCCCAGGCGGCGAAGTTGGTGGGGATGGGGGCTACGGTGGATGAGCTGACTCAGTCGTGTGGGTTGACGCAGGCTGAGGCGCAACTGATGAGTAAGTTGCACAAAAGCTGACCGAGTGTTGGGTACATATCCGTTATTTAGGTAACGGCCAATTAGGGGGCCGCTCTTACAGCGGCTCACGGATTCAAGCCTGCGTTCGGCCTGCGTGTTTGACGGGGCGCCCAGGATCAAGATCAAAAGCCGGTCTGGTGTACACCACCCTGTGGGAGCTGGCTTGCCTGCGATGCAGCCACCTCGGTCCACCAGACACACCCAGTGGGTGCCATCGCAGGCAAGCCAGCTCCCACAGAGAAGCGCGTGCGCTTTTCACCACTCAGGCAGCCGTTACCCAAAAAACGGATATACACCCGGTAAACAAAACCAAACCCCCTCCCCAAAGGTCCACATCCTCCAAGCACCTTTGAATCAGGAGATTCCCCAATGACCACCGCCAAAGCCCTGTTGATCCTCCACGGCAAGCAAGCCCTCAACGAGGACGTACGCGCCGCCGTGCAGGCCCGGCGCGAGCAGGGCGGGGAGTTGGCGGTGCGCGTGACGTGGGAAGGCGGCGACGCCCAGCGCCTGGTCACCGAAGCCCTGGCCGACGGCTACACCCACCTCATCGCCGGCGGTGGCGACGGCACCTTGCGCGATGTGGCCGAAGCCATGGCCCTGGCCAAGACCGACGCAAGCCTGGTGCTGATGCCCCTGGGCACCGCCAACGACTTCGCCAAGGCCGCCGGCGTGCCGCTGGAGCCCGCCCAGGCCCTCGCACTGCTGGACGTGCCGCCACGCGCCATCGACCTGGGCCAGGTCGGTGGGCAAATCTTTCTGAATATGGCGACCGGCGGCTTCGGCAGTCAGGTCACCGCCAACACTTCCGAAGACTTGAAGAAGGTCCTGGGCGGCGCCGCGTATCTCTTCACCGGCTTGACCCGCTTCAGCGAGTTGAAGGCTGCCTATGGCGAGCTGGAAGGTCCGGACTTCCACTGGAAGGGCGAGTTGCTGGCATTGGGCATCGGCAACGGACGCCAGGCCGGTGGTGGGCATGTGCTCTGTCCGGGGGCACTGGCCGATGATGGCTTGCTGGATATCAGCATCCTGCCGGCGCCCCAGGAAGTGGTTGGCACCTTGCGCGAGCTGATGAACAACGGCTGGGGGCTGGACACCATGTTCGTACGCGCACGTCTGCCGTGGGTGAATATCAAGGTGGCGCAAGGCCTGTACATCAACCTGGATGGCGAGCCGCTGGAGGGCAATGACCTGCACTTCGAAGCCCTGCCCAAGGCATTGCGCGTGCACTTGCCGGAGGACTCGCCCCTAGTCGTCCAGGCTGATGATCTGCTCGCGCACCGCAAATAACACCAGGCCGGCAACGTCGAAGATCTGCAGGCGCTTCATGATCTGCGAGCGGTGGGCTTCCACGGTCTTGATGCTCAGCCCCAGGCCATGGGCGATTTCCCGCGTGGACTTGCCGCGTACGATCAGGCGCAGGATCTCCAGTTGGCGAGCCGTGAGGTTGTGGGTGTGCGCGGTTGCCGACGCCGGACCCTGGTTGCGCACCAGTGCCTGGTTGATCACCGTGTGGGCGATTGCCGGGCTCAGGTAGCGTTCGTTGTTGCGCAGCGCGAGAAGGGCGTGCTCCAGCTCGTTGGCGGTGGTGTCCTTGAGCAAGTAGCCGTGGGCACCGGACTCCAGCGCGCACATGATCAGTTCCGGGTCGGTGTGCATCGACAGGATCAGTACGCGGCTCTTGGGGTAGGCGCGCTTGAGCTGTTGCAGGGCGTCCAGGCCGCCGGTGTGTTTCATCGACAGGTCCAGCAGCACGATATCGGGTTGCAGGGCGCTGAATTTCTCCAGCAACTGCGCACCGTCACTGGCTTCGCCCACGACGCTGTAGCCGGTAATGTCCTGGACCAGTGCGCGTACGCCGGCCCGGATCAGTGCATGGTCATCCACCAGGAGTAATTTGCAGGTCACTCTAGAACCTTAGGGGAACTGGCCCGTTCGAGGGCGCGGGGCGCCCAGGGGAAAAGCGCTTCGATCCGTGTCCCTTTGCCTGGCTGGCTGCTGACGGACAATGAGCCGCCCAGCTGATCTATCCGCTCCGACATACCGGCCATGCCCCGTTGGCCTTCCAGGCCGGGGTTGATGGCGGGCGAAAAGCCCTGGCCGTCATCGCTGATAAACAGCGACAGGCCTTCGGGCAGGCGTTGCAGGCGTACCAACAGATTGCGCGCCTGGGCATGGCGTAGCATGTTGGTCACCGCTTCCTGGGTGATGCGAAAGGCCGCCACGGCCATTTCTTCGGGAATGCCGGTCAGGCGTTGCTGGCATTCCAGGCTCCAGTGAATCGGGGTGTTTTCCAGGGTCTTGAGCAGGTGCGCGCGCAGGCTGGCTTCCAGGCCCAGGCTGGCCAACTGGCGCGGGTTGAGGATGGCGGACACGTCGCGCACCTTGGCCAGGGTTTCATTCAGGGTGTTGCACAGGACCGAGCATTGGCTTTGCAGATCGTCGGGAAGGCGGCGCTTGAGCCATTCGCTCTGCAGCTTGGCGGCGGTCAGCAACTGACCGATGTCGTCGTGCAGCTCGCGGCTGAGGCGATGGCGCTCGTTCTCCTGCACCTGCAGCAAGCGGTCGGCGAGTTCCTGGGGCTGGAACTTGATGGATTTGCGTGAGCGCCACTGCTGCAATCCCACCACCAGCAGGATGGCCAGGTTGAGCAGCAGGACGATGATCGGCACGGGTACGGAGCGGCTATACGCCCACAGGCTGAACAACAGCGAACACACGCACAGGGCAAGTGCCAGGCGGCGCAAGTTGCTGCGCGACACGGACCTTTCGAGGAGTGACTTGAGGCTGGTGTACATAGCGGATGGAGCCACTGAAGGTTCGCTGCGGGAAGACCGGTCATGGAGATTGACGGGGCTTTGTTTGGAATACCTTGCCGAATCGTTTTTATGCATGATGAAGTTGAATCACTTCGAGCGGTGCATAGTACCACCACTGTTACCGTTGGTCGCCTGGCACCTTGAACCGGCAAGCGCATTAACCACGCAAATACACTGGGGCGATAGTCCCAGAGTTAACGAAATAGGGGGCGTGTTATTAACGGGGGGGTGTGTATCGTTAGATGCCATTAGTGGCTAATTGATATCTTTCCCGATTGTAATAATGTTTCACTTTAGTTGGGTGTGTCGTTTTCAGATAAACCCGGTTTGAATACGACCTGATAACTACTCAAGACGCGTGATGCATCCGCTGTTGAGGTTTATAACTGAAATCTTTCTGCGGAATTTGCAGCGTGACTGTTGCAATCAGTGTGGTCTGTTCGCTGTCGTCCATGCTCAGTTGGCCGGTGCGGATGTCGATCAGCTCCAGTTGCCAGGCCAGCAACGTGAGGCAATCGTGCAAAGCCTTGAGGGCCTGATCATGCAATTGCATGGGGCTCGCTGCATTGGCGATCAGGGACTGGATGTGCCGCGAAAACTCGCTGATCGCCTGCAAGGCAAGGCTGTCGGCCTTTTCAGCCAGCTTGGCCAGGCTGCTTTTCATGCAGTCGATGGCGTCGCTGTCGTCACGGATCAGGTGCAGATGGCTCAGGCACTCTTCCGATTTGGCAAGCAGCATTTCCGCTTCAAGCAGGAACTCGGGAAGTGTGGTTTGCCATTCATTTGCGCTGTTCATCATGCAAGTCTCCACAACATACGGTTGGGTGATGGGATGTTGCACCGGGTGAATGGCTTAAAACTACCGCTGAAATATGACTGGAATCTGTAGGTCGCTTCTGGCTTTTCAGTCGGAGCGTTATTTAAATAAGGCCGGCAGCTCGCCGCAGCCCTGTTCAAAGGGCTCAGTTGCACAACTTCGAATGCCGACAGGTGAATGTCTGAAAGACCCGTGGGCCAAGGGCTTGGGATGGCAAACAAAAGCCTGACTCCATTCATGCAATGAGAATGGCGTCACATTAATGGCTATTAGATATTGCGAATATCAGGTTGGGCCTGATTGTGCATAGGGGAATCCCTTACGCAGCGGAACCTCACGCCGATTTCAATGTCGCGCGAGGTGGCTGTATCGCCCTCTTCAAGGGTGTAGCCAGTAAAGCATGATGTCAGTGTGACATCAATGAATTTACGTGGCATTTTAACGGGGTCAAGGTCTGGCGTTCGCCGCCGATAAGCTGCCTAGCAGCGAGCTCGCTCGCGAAGTCTTCAAAGGCGCCGCGTTGAACCCGAACGAACGCGTTTTCGTCAGTTGCACAACCCTTTAGCGCATCAGGAGCTTTTAATGGCCGGCATTCTCGACACGGTAGATCAACGCACGCAACTGGTGGGTGAGAATCGCCTGGAAATTCTCATGTTTCGCCTGGCCGGGCGTCAGCTCTTCGCAATCAACGTGTTCAAGGTGCAAGAGGTCTTGCAACTGCCCAAGTTGACCCTGATGCCCCAGCGTCATCCTTTTGTCTGCGGTGTGGTCAACCTGCGTGGCCAGACCCTGCCGGTGATCGACCTGTCCCAGGCCATTGGCATGCGCCCGCTGGTCCCCGGCCCCAACAGCACCATCATCGTCACCGAGTACAACCGTTCGGTACAGGCGTTCCTGGTGGGTGGCGTGGACCGCATCGTCAACATGAACTGGGAGGCGATCCTGCCGCCACCCACCAGCGCCGGGCGCCAGCATTACCTCACCGCCATCAGCAAGGTCGATGACCAATTGGTGGAAATCATCGATGTGGAAAAGGTATTGGCCGAGATCGTGCCGTACAGCGCCAAAGTCTCCCGCGAAAAGCTCGAGGATCCGGTCCTGGAGCGCGCCCGTGGCCGCGAAGTGCTGCTGGTGGACGACTCCAACGTGGCTCTGTCGCAACTGCGCGACACCCTGGGTCAGTTGGGCGTGAAGATGCATATTGCCAGCGACGGTCTCAAGGCGCTGAACATGCTCAAGGCCTGGGCCGACGCTGGTCAGGTGATGACCGACAAACTGCTGATGGTCTTCACCGATGCCGAAATGCCCGAGATGGACGGCTATCGTCTGACCACCGAAATCCGCAACGACCCGCGCCTGCGTGGCCTGTATGTCGTACTGCACACGTCGTTGTCGGGCAGCTTCAACGATTCGATGGTCAAGAAGGTCGGTTGCGACAACTTCCTGTCCAAATTCCAGCCGGACAAACTGGTGGATGTGGTGCGCCAGCGTCTGATGCTGGACGAAGTGCCCGCTTGACCTTAGGGTGACATCTTTGTCCCTCAGGAACGCAGGCCCATGCTTCGTCTCAGCGCGTTGTACCGTTATCCCCTGAAATCCGGCAAGGCCCAAGTCTTGCAGTCTATCGGCCTGGACAAGCTCGGGTTGGACGGGGATCGACGCTGGATGCTGGTGGATGAAGCCAGCGGGCGTTTCCTCACGCAACGGGCCGTGGCAAAGATGAGCCAGTTGTCGGCGCTGTGGAACGGCCAGGGTGGCCTCACCCTCGGCTCATCCGGCCACGGTTCGCTGGAAGTGCCGCTGCCGGGCGACGACGCCGACTTGCGCGGCGTGACCATCTGGCGTGACACCCTGCGCGTGCCCGACGCCGGAGACGCCGCCGCGGCCTGGGTCAGCGACTTCATCGGCAAGCCCACCCGCCTGGTGCACGTGCCATTGGAGCGTGCACGTACCACCGAGGCCGGTTACGGCAAGGACGATGATCAGGTCGGCTTTGCCGACGGTTTTCCGTTGTTGCTGATCGGTCAGTCTTCTCTGGACGACCTGTCCGGCCGCATTGGCCGCCCCATGGAAATGCTGCGTTTTCGTCCCAACCTCGTCATCGAAGGTGCCGATGCCTTTGCCGAAGACGGCTGGAAACGTGTGCGCATTGGCGATGTGGAGTTTCGCGTGGTCAAATCCTGCTCCCGGTGCATCCTCACCACCATCGACCCCGCAAGCGGCGAGCGCAGTAGCGACCGTGAACCCCTGACCACCCTCAAGTCCTACCGCGAACAGGATGGCGACGTGATGTTCGGCCAGAACCTGGTCAACGATGGCCTGGGGCGCCTGGAAGTGGGCATGCCGGTGACGATCATCGAGTGAGGGCCAAGGCGTCCGCGCCGGCGGGGTAGCACCGCTGGCTGGAGGCGACGTTCACCGCATGCCAGACCGTTTCGGCCACATCGGCTTCTTTTGTGAACTGCGTGGCTTGGCCCGCCCAGGCAAACACTCGTTGAGCCAGCGGTTCGTAAGCGTCGGTAATCAGTCCCTGCATGCGCTGTTCACCATTGGCGGTAAAGCGGGTATCGGGACCGTAGCCCGGTTGAACCACCTTGACCTGCACGTCGAACGCCTCGAGCTCCAGTTCCAGGCATCCGGAAAAGCCTTCGATGGCAGTCTTGCTTGCGGTGTAGGCCGCCACCAGAGGGAAGGGCGCCAGGGTCGCGCTGGAGGTGACATTCACAATCGTACCGGCCCGGCGTTGACGAAATTGCGGGATCACCGCTTGGCACATCGCCATGACGCCAAATGTATTGGTCTCGAAGATTTCGCGCACGGTGGCCATGGGGGTGGCTTCGAAGGCGCCGAGCAGGCCGATTCCGGCATTGTTGACCAGCACATCGATGGGGCCGGCGGCTTCCAGGGCCTGGGCGATGCTGTCGGGCCGTGTCACGTCCAGTGCCAGCACGCGCAGGTGCGGCGAAGAGGGGAGCACATCCTCCCGGGGGGTGCGCATCGTGGCGATGACCTTCCAGCCTTGGGCGAGAAAGTGGCGCGCGGTCTCGAGGCCATAGCCGGATGAACAGCCGGTGATCAGTACCGTTTTCATGTGCGATTCCAAGTTGTGGGAAGAGTCCGGGCAACGATAGAGAAATGTGCGTGGATGATCGATGATGCGCAGTCCACATTTGTTTGGCAGGAATCCTGATATGGCCGATCCGCTTTCCGAAGTCGTGCGCCTGCTGCATCCACGGGCAGCCTTTGCCAACCCGGTCAGTGGCCGGGGCAGTTGGGCCGTTCGGTATTCAGAATTTGGCCTGCCGAGCTTCTGCATCATGCTGGAGGGCAGTTGCCTGCTGGCGGTGGACGGGCACGCGCCGATCATCCTCGCTGCCGGTGATTTTGTGCTGCTGCCCGCAACGCCGCCGTTTACGCTGTCGAGTTTTGCGCCCGCGCCGGCGGTGCCCATGGACCCCCATGCAGTCGCCAGCGTGCGCGGCGAGTTGCGCTACGGCGAACAGGACGGCTTGCCGGAAATGCGCTCGCTGGGTGGCTCATTTGTGTTCGAATGCGCCGATCCGGGCTTGCTGGTGGCGCTGTTGCCTGCCGTTGTCCACGTGCGTGATTCGGCGCGTTTGTCGGCGCTGGTGATGATGGTCGGGGAGGAGTCCGCCGAGCAGCGGCCTGGCAATGAGTTCATATTGGGCCGGCTGGTCGAGTTGCTGCTGGTGGAGGCCATGCGTTCGGTTGCGGGCGGCAGCGCCCCTGCCGGGTTGTTGCGCGGGCTGGCGGATGAGCGGTTGGCGCCGGTACTCAAGCAGATGCATGGACGCATTGCGCATGCCTGGACGGTGGGTCAGTTGGCGCAGATCGCGGCGCTGTCGCGTTCGGCTTTTTTTGCACGGTTCACCCGGGTGGTCGGGGTGGCTCCGATGGAATACCTGTTGGGCTGGCGCATGCAGGTCGCCAAACAATTGCTGCGGGAGCAAACACTGTCGGTGTCGGCTGTGGCGCAGCAGGTGGGCTACGGTTCGACCAGCACTTTCAGCGTAGCGTTCAGCCGGCACGTGGGCGTGCCACCCAGTCAGTACGCCAAGCCATGAAAAATGCCCGTCTCACCAGAGACGGGCATTTTTTTGAGCCTTGAGCTTGCTTAGCCGCGGTATTCGCACAGGTAAGCGGTGTCCACGGCGACCTTCAGCTGGAACTTGCTGTTGGCTGGCACGTTGAACTGGCTGCCGGCGGCGAAGGTTTCCCAGTCGCTGGCGTCAGGCAGTTTGACGGTCAGGGCGCCGGACACCACGTGCATGATCTCGCGCTGGGCAGTGCCGAATTCGTATTCACCCGGAGCCATCACGCCGATGGTCGCAGGACCTTCTGCGGTGCCGAACGCGATCGACTTGACGGTGCCGTCGAAGTACTCGTTGACTTTAAACATGGCTGATTCCTCGGAAAAGGGTCTGAAAAGGTCGGCCAGTATGCCCAAGGGTATGGGAACTGCCTAGACCGGCAGAATCAACGGCAGCAGGCGCGCAGTGTTGCGTGCGTCTTCCAGCGCCCGGTGTTGTTGCCCATGGAACTGCATCCCGGCCAACTGCAACGCGCCGTTGAGGCCCAGGGGCCTGTCCAGGCGGCGCGCCTTGGCGAAGCGCTGCTTGAGGTTCACGTGGGGCGTGTGGGCGAGCACGCTGGCCAGGTCATGGCGCTGCCACTCCAGCTCCAGTTGCTGACGGTCGTAGTCGCCCCAGCTGGCCCAGCCTTCCAGGCGTGCCTGGTGTTGGCCCAACCAGCGCTCGAACAGCGGCCACACCTCGGTCATGGGGGCGGCGGCGTCGATGTGGGCCTGGGTGATGTGGGTCAATTGACGGCAGAAGGGCGTCAGCAAGGGGCGGCGCAGTGGCCGCACGAAGCGCTGGAAATGGTCCAGCTCACGGCCGTCGCGGTTGACCAGGCTCGCGCCGATCTCGATGACTTCCATCTCCGTCACGGGCCAGCCGCCTTCATCCGTTGTGGCTTCAAGGTCAATGATCAGCCAATGAGGCATCGCGCAGGTTCCCGTACTCATCCCTTCCTGATGGGGATAGAGCGTAGCCCGGCCCTGTAGTTCCGCCTAGGGGATCATTCGATCTCGAGCAGAACCTGGCGGTTGCGCACCTGGTCGCCGGCCATGACCTGCACGGTCTTGACCCTGCCGCTGACGCCAGCTTTCAGCGGATGCTCCATTTTCATGGCTTCGAGCACCAGCAGCAGTTGACCCTGGGTCACGCTTTCGCCGGCGCTGACCCGCACATCGACGATGGCACCGTCCATCGGCGCCTTGACCATGCCGCTGCCGGCCTCGGCCTGACGACTGGCCGCTTGTTGGGTGCGATTCGTCACCTTGAGGCCGGGCAACCAGAGTTGGTCGCCATCCAGGTGATAGGCAATGCGCCGGCGAACGCCATTGAGCACCACGATCGCATGGCGGCCATCGGTGCTCAGCTCGCTCACGGCGCTGGCGTCCGCCCGGTGGATTTCATCGTTGGCCTCCAGGCGACAGGTCCAGGGCGTTCGGACGGCGTTGCTCCAGCCCGCCAGACCCTGGGCGTTCCGGTTGGCGCTGTGTTGGTAGAACAGGGCGGCGGCCAGGCTCAACTGCTCAGCGGTGGCTTGGGGGCGCGGGATTTCGCTGAAGTGTTCGGCGATCAGCCCGGTGCTGAACTCACCCTCGATAAAGTCTGGATGTTTGAGCAAATCGACCAGCAGCCGCTGGTTGCTGGTTACCCCCAGCAACACCGTGTCCTCCACCGCCCGCAGCAGTTTGCGCCGCGCCCCTTCACGGGTGGCGCCGTGGGCAATCAGTTTGCCCAGCATGGGGTCGTAGAACGGACTGATCCGCTGGCCCTCACACACGCCATGGTCGAGGCGCACCCCAGCCGCAGGTTCCCAGCGCAGCACATCGCCGGTTTGCGGCAAAAAGCCCTGGGCCGGGTCTTCGGCGTACAGGCGCACTTCCATGGCATGGCCGCTCAGGCTGACCTCCTGCTGGGTCAGCGGCAGCGGTTGGCCGGCGGCGATCTGCAATTGCCAATGCACCAGGTCGAGGCCGGTGATCAGCTCGGTCACCGGGTGCTCCACTTGCAGGCGGGTGTTCATCTCCAGGAAGTAGAAGTGGCCGTTGCGATCCAGCAGGAACTCCACGGTGCCCGCGCCCACGTAGTTGACCGCCCGCCCGGCCTTGAGCGCCGCCTCGCCCATGGCCTGGCGCAGGGCCGGAGTCATGACGGGGCAGGGCGCTTCTTCGATGATTTTCTGGTGGCGGCGCTGGATCGAACAGTCGCGTTCGCCCAGGTAAATCAGGTTGCCGTGGCTGTCGCCGAAAATCTGGATTTCCACATGCCGTGGGTCGATCAGGGCCTGTTCCAGAATCAGCTCATCGCTGCCGAAGGCATTCAACGCTTCGGAACGCGCAGTGCGCAGTTGCTCGGGCAGTTGATCGGCGCTGTGCACCAGGCGCATGCCGCGCCCGCCGCCACCGGCACTGGCCTTGATCATCAACGGGTAGCCGATGCGTTCGGCTTCCGTTTGCAGCGTGGCGTCATCCTGGGCGCTGCCCTGGTAGCCGGCGATGCACGGCACGCCGGCTTCGAGCATCGCGAGTTTGGACTGGCGTTTGCTGCCCATCAGTTCGATAGCCTCGACGCCAGGACCGATAAAGGTGAGGCCGGCGTCTTGGCAGGCGCGGGCGAAGTCGGGGTTTTCGGAGAGAAAACCGTAGCCGGGGTGGACTGCATCTGCGCCGGTTATTTTGGCGGCGGCGAGGATGGCCGGCATGTCGAGGTAGGACTGCTGCACCGGCGCGGGGCCGATGCGCACGGCTTCGTCGGCCATCTGCACGTGCAAGGCCTGGGCGTCGGCGTCGCTGTAGACCGCCACGGTGCGGTAGCCCAGGGCCTGGGCGGTGCGCTGGAGGCGGCAGGCGATTTCGCCGCGGTTGGCGATCAGGATTTTGCTGAATGCGGGCATGGGTTTATCCCTTGGCTGATGGGGTGTTTGATCGGGCCTCATCGCAGGCAAGCCGGCTCCCACAGGTTGGATGTGTGAACACGGTCAACTGTGGGAGCGGGCTTGCCCGCGAAAGCGTCACCTGCACCACCGAGGCTTTCGTTTCTGCACAAACGCCTGCGTCCCCTCGATGCCTTCTTCACTCCTCAAGGATTCGGCGAACCACTGCGCCCCACGATCCAGCACGTTCTCCAGCGGTTCCTCCACACTGGCCAGCAGCAACGCCTTGGTCCGGGCGTTGGCGTGCGGCGCGCACTTGAGTACCTGTCCCAACACCTCATCCAACCGTTCTGCCAACGCCTGCGGGTCACGTTCGGTGAAGTGCACGACGCCCAGTCGTTTGGCTTCAACGCCATCAAACCGCGACGCCGTCAGCGCCAGGCGTCGAGCCTGGGTCAGCCCGATGCGTTTGACCACGAACGGTGCGATCTGCGCGGGCAACAAACCCAAGCCAGTCTCCGGCAAACCGAACTGCGCCTGATGATCGGCAATCGCAATATCACTCACGCACGCCAGGCCAAACCCGCCGCCCAGCACTGCGCCTTGCAGCACCACGATGACCACTTGCGGCACGGCTTCGACCGCTTGCAGCAGGGTGCCGAATGCCCGGTTCAACGCTTGCATGCGGTCACCTGCGCTGGCCATGTCTTTCACATCCGCGCCCGCGCAGAAGTGCCCGCCCGCGCCGCCGATCACCAGCGCTCGCGTACGGCTATCCAGGTCTGCCAGCACGGCGCGCAGTTCGTCGACCATTTCCAGGCTCATGGCATTGCGCTGCTCGGGACGGTTGAGGGTGATGTGCAGCACGCCGTTGTGCGGTTCGAGCAGCAGGGTGTTCATGGTTTTTTCCCCGGCAGGGTGCCCATCAATTTACAGATGATGCCCAGCATGATTTCGTCGGCGCCGCCGCCGATCGACACCAGCCGCACATCGCGATAGGCCCGCGCCACCGGGTTGTCCCACATGAAGCCCATGCCGCCCCAGTATTGCAGGCAGCTGTCGCTGACTTCACGACCCAGCCGCCCGGCCTTGAGCTTGGCCATGGACGCCAGGCGGGTCACGTCCAGGCCTTTGATGTATTGCTCGGTGGCCTGGTACACCAGCGCGCGCAGGCATTCGATTTCGGTGGACAGCTCCGCCAGGCGAAAGTGAATGACCTGGTTGTCGATCAGCGCCTTGCCGAAGGTCTGGCGCTCCTTGCAGTACTCGATCGTGCTGTCGATGCAGTGCTCCAGGCCCTTGATCATATTGGCCGCGCCGAACAGGCGTTCTTCCTGGAACTGCAGCATCTGCATCATGAACCCGGCGCCTTCGTGGCCGATGCGATTGCGCTGGGGCACACGCACGTCATCGAAGAACACCTGGGCGGTTTCGGAGCTGTGCATGCCGAGCTTTTCCAGGGGCGGGCTGACACTGATGCCCGGGGTGTTCATCGGCACCATGATCAGCGATTTGTTGATGTGCGGTTTGTCGTCGGAGGTGTTGGCCAACAGGCAGATGAAGTCGGCGCTGGGCGAGTTGGTGATCCACATCTTGCTGCCGTTGATCACGTAGTCGTCGCCGTCCTTGCGTGCCTGGGTCTTGAGCCCTGCCACATCGGAGCCGGCGCCGGTTTCCGACACGCCGATGCAGCCGACCTGTTCGCCACTGATGGCTGGGCGCAGGAACTCTTCGCGCAGTTCGTCGGAGCCGAAACGGGCGAGGGCGGGGGTGCACATGTCGGTCTGCACGCCGATGGACATGGGAATGCCGCCGCAGCGCACGGTGCCGAATTCTTCGGCGGCGACGATCGAATAGCTGTAGTCCAGGCCCATGCCGCCGAACTTCTCCGGCTTGGAGATGCCCAGCAGGCCGAGCTCGCCGGCCTTGCGGAAGATCGCGTGGATGGGAAAGCGCCCGGCCTTTTCCCACTCGTCCACATGGGGATTGATCTCGCGGTCGACGAAGGCCCGGACAGTGCGGCGCAGTTCCTGGTGTTCCTGGGTAAAGATCATTGTGGTTGTTCTCCTGATCGTCGTTTAGAAACGCGCCACGCCAAAACTGTTGGGTTGCAACTGCCGCACCTCGGCTTCATGGCAGATATCCAGCAAAAAGCCGAGCAACGTCCGGGTGTCCCGTGGGTCGATCAGCCCGTCATCCCACAGATTCGCGCTGCCGTAGAGCGCGGTGGACTGGCTGTCGAGTTTCTGCGCGGTGACCTGCTCCAGCATGTCCAGCACCTTGGGGTCGGGCACCAGGCCGTCCTTCAATTGCTTGGCCTCGGTGACGATGCGCAGCACCTTGCCCGCCTGGGCGCCGCCCATCACTGCCGTGCGGCTGTTGGGCCAGGCGAAGATGAAACGCGGATCGAGGCCGCGTCCGCACATGGCATAGTTGCCGGCGCCGTAGGAGCCACCCACTACCACGGTCAGTTTAGGCACGCGGGCATTGGCCACCGCCTGGATCATCTTCGCGCCGTGCTTGATCACGCCCTGCTGTTCGGACTCGGTGCCCACCATGAAACCGGTGGTGTTGTGCAAAAACAGCAGCGGCGTGCGGCTCTGGTCGCACAGCTGGATAAACTGCGCGGCCTTGCTCGCGCCCTTGGGCGTGATGGGGCCGTTGTTGCCGATCACGCCGACCGCATGGCCCTGGATGTGCAGGTGGCCGCAGACGGTATGGGGGTCGAACTCGCCCTTGAATTCGAGGAAGCGGGAACCGTCTGCCAGGCGCGCAAGGATTTCGCGTACGTCATAGGGTTTTTTCGGGTCGTCGGGGATCAGGCCCAGCAGTTCGTCGATGGGGTACAGCGGTTCTGTGCAGGTTCGTTGCGGCGCCAGCGGCAGGCGATCATTCCACGGCAGCACGCTGACGATGTCGCGCACGATCCGCACGCCGTCTGCATCATTTTCCGCCAGGTATTCGGCAGTCCCGGCGGTTTGCGCGTGCATCTCGGCGCCGCCCAGTTCCTCATCGGTTGCTACTTCACCAGTGGCGGCCTTGAGCAGCGGCGGCCCGGCCAGAAACAGCTTGGCCTTGCCGCGCACCACCACCACGTAATCCGACAAGCCCGGTTGATAGGCGCCGCCCGCGGTGGCCGAGCCATGCACCACGGTGATCTGCGGCAGACCCATGGCCGACATCCGTGCCTGATTGGCGAAGCTGCGCGCGCCTTCGACGAAAATCTCGGCGGCATAGTTGAGGTTGGCGCCGCCGCTTTCGGCCAGGGTCACCACCGGCAGTTTGTTTTCCTGGGCGATCTGTTGCAGGCGCAGGGATTTCTTCAAGCCGGTGGGCGAAATGGTGCCGCCCTTGATCGCGCTGTTATTGGCCACCACCAACATGCGCACGCCGCTGACGTAACCGATGCCGGCGATCAAGCCGCCGCCAGCGGCGCTGCCGTCCTTGTCGTCGTGCAGCTTGTAGCCGGCCAGGCTGGCCAGTTCCAGAAACGGCGCGCCGGGGTCCAGCAGCAGGTCGAGGCGCTCGCGGGGCAACAGTTGGCCGCGCTTGTCGAATTTGGGTTTGGCTTCTTGTGCCTTGTCGAGCAGGTTGCGCTCCAGCTGGCGCAGTTGGGCGATGGCGGCCAGCATCGCCTCGCGGTTCTGGGCGAACGGCGCGCTGTGGGTATCGATCAGGGATTCAATCACGGGCATCGCTTATTTCTCCGCCTTGAGTACATCCGGCAGGTACGCACGGTGGAAACCATTGAACGGCTTGCTCGTGGCCTGGGCCTTGTGCAGCGGCCAGGCACGGTTGCCCAGGCTGGCGGCGCCGTCGATGCGCAGGGTGCTGCCGCTGATGAACGCGGCGGCGGGGCTGAGCAAGAACACGATGGCGGCGCTGACTTCCGATTCGGTACCGATGCGCTTGAGCGGCACATGTTCGCGCAGGGTGGGGATCACCGCCTTGAACGCGCCTTCGTAAGTGTCCATGCCACTGGAGGCGATCCAGCCCGGCGCCACGGCGTTGACCCGCACCCCGGCGTAGCCCCATTCGAAGGCGGCGGTCTTGGTGAAGTTGTCCATCCCCGCACGTGCTGCGCCCGAGTGACCCATACCGGGCATGCCGCCCCACATGTCGGCGAGCATGTTGACGATGGCTCCGCCGTGTTTGCTCATGCACTGGTTGAACACTTCGCGGGCCATCAGGAAGCCGCCGACCAGGTTGGTGCGCAGCACGGTTTCGAAGCCTTTCTGATTGATCGAGGCCAGCGGCGACGGGTATTGGCCGCCGGCGTTATTCACCAGGCCATGGATCGGCCCGTGTTCCTCGAGGACTTGGCTGACCAGCGCTTTCACTGCCTCTTCATCGCGAATATCGCACGCCTGCCAGTGGGCGGTACCGCCGTCTTCGGCGATCTCTGCCGCGACTGTCTGCAGTTTTTCCGGTTTGCGCCCCACCAGAATCACGCGGGCGCCGAGGGCTGCCAGCTCATGGGCGGTGCAGCGGCCAATCCCGCTGCCGCCACCGGTGACGATCACGGTGTGGCCCTGGAACAGGTCGGCGTTGAAGATCGAATCGAAAGCCACGACAGCGCTCCTGTCAGTTGAGTTGATCTTTGAGGTGTTGGGGCACGGCGATCGGGATTTCCAGCAGTTGCTGGGCGAAGGCCTTGCCCTGCGGGTCGATGCGCAGGCTGGCGATACCGCCGCCGCCCAGGGCGTTTTCCAGCAGGAAGTTGAGGCTGTGGCTGCCGGGCAGGTACCAGCGTTCGACGCGACCGTGGAGCGGGTCGAGGACATGGCTCATCCAGTCGACGACTACCGCCGGGGTCAGCGTTTCGGCGATCCACGGCAGGTACTCGGGGGCACGGGCGATCACGCCGATGTTGCTGTGGTTGCCCTTGTCTCCGGAGCGCGCCACGGCGAGTTTCACCAGCGGCACGCTGGCGTCGGCGCGCCCTTGGGTTTGGGGCGGGTCGAGCGGGGCGGTCGGCGTGCCGAGCGGGTGGCTGGGCGGCAGGGTGCAGGCGTGGCGCTGGCCTTGAAACTCGATGCTCGGCGCGCAGGCGGTTTTATCGATCAGGAATGAAAACAGCCGAATCAACGGGTACACCGTCGGCCTGCCGCCCACGATGCCGGTCAATCCCGGCGCCATGCCGGTGGCGGCCTGGGCGATCTCGCGGGCGAACAGCACCAGGGCCTGTTTGCTCGGATGGCGCACCGCAAGTTTCACCACCACTTCGCGGCTGTCGTGACGCCGGGCATGGGCGCCGTACGTGGCCTCGCTGCCGAGCAGTTCGATGTTCACGTCGGTGTAGGGCGCCCAGCCGCGTTGGCTGAACAGCTCCGAGGTCTTTTGAATGATCGCCTGGCTGACGCGCTCGGCCTTGGCCACGGCATCGATTCCGGCGATCAGGCAACTGGCAGTACAACGGAAGCCATCCGCGTACGTGGCACTGACCTTGTACTGATCGGTCGGCGGCAAGCCTTTGGCACCGTGCAGGCGCACACGGTTTTTACCTTGCTGTTGAAGTTGGACCTGACTGAAATCGCAGATCACATCAGGCAATAGATAGGCGCGTGGATCGCCGATCTCATACAGCAGTTGTTCGGCCACGCTGAGTTCGCTGATCAAGCCGCCGGTGCCGTCGACCTTGCTCACGGTGAACTGGCCGTCGGCGCTGACTTCGACGATAGGAAAGCCGATGTGCGCGTAATCGGGCACGTCGCGCCAGTCGGTGAAATTGCCGCCGGTGCACTGTGCGCCGCATTCGATGATATGCCCGGCCAGTGCGGCCTGGGCGAGGCGGTCGTAGTCGTGCCATGACCAGCCGAATTCATGCACCAGCGCGGCGCTGACCACCGCGCTGTCCACCACACGGCCGGTGATGACGATGTCGGCACCCAACGCCAGCGCCTGCACGATGCCCGGTGCGCCGAGGTAAGCGTTGGCCGATACACACGCCGGCGGCAGAGGGGCGCCGCTGGACAGGTCGGTGATGCCGTGCAGGTGCTTGAGTTGGGATTGCAGGTCGTCCCCCAGCAGCACGGCGATTTTCAGCGGGACCTGTGCCTGGTCGCAGGCCGCTTGCAGCGCGGCGGCGCAGGCCTGGGGATGGATGCCGCCCGCGTTGCTGATCACGCGGATGCCCTGGCGCTGGATGTCGGCCAGAAGCGGGGTGAGCACCTCGACGAAGTCCGTGGCGTAGCCGGCCTGTGGATCCTTGAGCCGCGCGCCGGCGAGGATCGACATCGTGACTTCCGCCAGGTAGTCGAACACCAGGTAATCCAGCGCACCGCCCTGCACCAACTGGGCGGCGGCGGTGCAGGTGTCGCCCCAGAAGGCGCTGGCGCAGCCGATACGAACCGTCTTGCTCATGAGAAGTCCTTCTCCGAATGGCTGGCACCGAGACTACCAAGCAAGCGCTTGGTCTGCAACCTGCGGACACAACTTTTGGCCCAAGCGCTTGCTTGGTTGGCGGTCACGGCCTAAATTGCCGGCCAAGACGTCAGTAGAAGTAGAGGAGAGAGACATGGATGAGCACAAAGCCCGGCGGGTGATGCGCGCCATGGTCGACGGCGGCCAGTTGACCGACCCCGACAGTGCCCGTGGCAAGTTGCTGCAAACCGCGGCTCACCTGTTTCGCCACAAGGGTTTCGAGCGCACCACGGTGCGAGACCTGGCGGGGGCCGTGGGCATTCAGTCCGGCAGCATCTTTCATCACTTCAAGAGCAAGGACGAGATCTTGCGGGCGGTGATGGAGGAGACCATCCATTACAACACCGCGATGATGCGCGCCTCGCTGGACGAGGCGAGCAATGTGCGCGAGCGCCTGTTGGCGCTGATTCGCTGCGAATTGCAGTCGATCATGGGCGGCAGTGGCGAGGCCATGGCGGTGCTGGTGTATGAATGGCGCTCCTTGTCGGCCGACGGCCAGGCCCAGGTGCTGGCCCTGCGCGACGTGTACGAAGCCATCTGGTTGCAGGTGCTGGGGGAAGCGAAGGCGGCCGGTTACATCCAGGGCGACGTATTCATTACCCGACGTTTCCTCACGGGTGCCCTGTCGTGGACCACCACCTGGTTCCGCGCCGAGGGCAGCCTGACCCTGGAGCAATTGGCCGAAGAAGCCCTGCTGATGGTGCTGAAAGCACCCTGAGGTGCAAGTTATTAATTTGGCGGTAGAAAGTTGTCTCGACTGACAAAAACGCCTAGCTTATTGCCATCAGAGTGATGAACGGTGTGTGCCTTGATGTTTTCGCCATGGCGGCTGGCTGCAGGACTTACTTTATGGGCACTGGGCACCGCAGGGTGGGTACCGGCGTCGGCCGCGCAACTGGTGCGTATCGGTGCCGCGCACTTTCCCCCTTACACCGTGCGTCCGGAGCAGGGCGCCGACACCGGTCTGTTGCCGCAATTGGTCGAGGCCCTGAATGCCTCGCAGACCGACTACCAGTTTGTGCTGGTGCCCACGTCCATCCCCCGGCGCTTTCGTGATTTCGAGCAAAGTCGCGTCGACATGGCGATCTTTGAAAACCCGCAATGGGGCTGGCAGAAGATTCCCCATACCAGCGTCGACATGGGCCTTGAGGATGCGGAAGTCTTCGTCGCCCAGCGTGAGCCCGGTCGCGATCAGCGTTACTTCGACGACCTGGCCGGCAAACGTCTGGCGGTGTTCAGCGGCTATCACTACGCCTTCGCCAACTTCAACCCCGACCCCAAATACATGGCCGAGCACTTCAACGCCACGTTGACGTATTCCCATGACAGCAACCTGCTGATGGTCGCCCGCGGGCGCGCGGATATCGCACTGGTCACGCGTTCTTACCTGAGTGATTTCATGGTGCGCAATGCGGACATGGCCGGGGATTTCCTGGTGTCGGAACGCATTGACCAGGTCTATCACCATTACGCGTTGCTGCGGCCCAGGGCGCCGATCACCGGCGAGGCGTTTTCCGCGCTGCTCAAGCGCCTGCGGGACAATGGCGAGATGCTGAAGATTTTCGAGCCGTACCGCATCGATGTGATGCCCGTGCCCTGACAGGCATAACATCAATCCAAATGTGGGAGCTGGCTTGCCTGCGATGCGGACACCCAGGTTTTTCAGTTCTGCCAAGGTGATGCGATCGCAGGCAAGCCAGCTCCTACATTTATTCCGCTGAGCGTCAAACCCGGCGCGCAAACGTATCGCTATGGCTGCCCGACACCTTGCGGCAGTGCACCAAAGCATCGCGAATCATGAAGTTCACCAGGGTCGGCGACACGCCGAGTTCCTTGGCGATGTCCTTTTGCGGTACGCCATGCAGGCGGTACATCTCGAAGGCATAGCGGGTGCGCTGGGGCAGTTCCGTCAGGGCGTCGGCGATGTTTTCCAGGGTGTTGAAGTTGATGTGGGAGGTTTCCGGTGAAGCGCCGTGAATGACCACATTCAAGCCTTCCTCTTCCGTCCCGGAGTACTTCAACTCCAGGGCCTGCTTGCGGTAGTGATCGATCGCCAAATTGCGCACGATCTGGAACAGATAGCTCAACTGCGCCTTGAACGATGACGTGATGGTGGGCGCCGATTGCAGCCGGAAGTAGGCGTCCTGCACTACGTCTTCGGCACGGGAGCGGCACCCGGTAATGCGCGCCGCGATCTTCACCAGGATTAGCCGGTTATCGACAAAAGCCTGGAGAAGCGGTGAGTCGCACCTGCCTGTGGATACTTGTTCCGTCATGGAAATCACCTTGTCGCAAAAGAGGTTGGGGGAGGGCGTCCTTGCTGAGGCCTCCTACACATCGGGCAACAAATTATGCTTAATGATAATGATTGTCAAATGAGAAGGTGAACTAATCTTATGCCCGCTTGCACGGTGTGAACCAGGTCTCGCCCATCCGCCGCGACTAATTATTTGCTGGCTCCGTCCGTTCTCATGGTTGACAGGTCCGTTAGTAAAACGGCCAAGGACCAGCACCCGCAGGAGGGCGAAATGGGTTTCTATCGTGCAGACAGCGTGTTTCAGTTTGGAGTCCTCAAAGGATGAGCACGCCGACCCGACTACGCCTGTTTTGCCTGCCCTATTCGGGCGCCAGTGCCATGGTTTACGCGCGTTGGCGGCGAACCCTGCCGGATTGGCTGCAGGTGTGCCCGCTGGAATTGCCGGGCCGTGGCATGCGCATGGACGAGCCGCTGCAACGCGATATCAAAGCCTTGGCCGCGCAACTTGCCGAGGAAATCAGTCGCGACCTCAGCGGCCCTTATGCGTTGTTCGGCCATAGCCTGGGCGGCCTGCTGGCGTTTGAACTGGCCCATGCGCTCAACGCCCGCAACGTCCCCGCGCCGCTCGCCTTGTTCGCCTCCGGCACCGCCGGGCCGGCGCGGCGTGATGTGAGCGAATACGCCATCGAAAAGACCGATGAACAACTGATCGCCCGCCTGCGTGAGCTGCAAGGCACTGCCGAAGAAGCCCTGACCAACCCCGAACTGATGCAGTTGATGCTGCCGATCCTGCGCGCCGACTTCCTGCTCTGCGGCAGTTTCACCTACGGCGAGCGCCAGCCGTTGGGCATGCCGATCCATGTGTTCGGCGGCAAGCAGGACAGCGTGCGCGCCGACCAGTTGCTCGACTGGCAACTCGACGCCGCCAGTGGTTTTTCCCTCGACCTGTTCGACGGTCACCACTTCTTCCTCGTGCAGCACGAAAGCGCGGTGCTGCGTTGTGTACGGCGTTATGCCGACGAACACCTGGCCCGCTGGCGCAATGGCGCGGCGCGGCAACGCGCAGCCAGCTGAACACGCCCCCGAATTCTCGAATTTCCCGTAAGCCGCTTTCAGGCAGGAACCCCATGATGGACGCCTTCGAACTTCCCCGTACTCTGGTCGAGTCCCTTCAACGTCGTGCTGCGCAGACCCCGGACCAGGTGGCTCTGCGCTTCCTCGCCGAGTCCGCTGAACACAACGTCGTGCTCAGTTACCGCGACCTGGACCAGCGCGCCCGCACCATCGCCGCCGCCTTGCAGGCCCGGGCGGACCTGGGCGACCGCGCGGTGCTGTTGTTCCCCAGCGGCCCGGATTACGTCGCAGCGTTCTTTGGCTGCCTGTATGCCGGGGTGATCGCGGTGCCGGCCTATCCACCGGAGTCCACCCGTCGCCATCACCAGGAACGTTTGCTGTCGATTATCAGCGATGCCGAACCGCGCCTGTTGCTGACTATCGCCAGCCTCGCCGACGGCCTGTCGCAGATCGAAAACGCGCCGCCGGTCTTGAGCGTCGACAGCCTGGAAAAGGCGGGCGACTGGACCGCTCCCGACCTGCAGCCCGATGACATCGCCTTCCTGCAATACACCTCCGGCTCCACCGCGCTGCCCAAGGGTGTGCAGGTGAGCCACGGCAACCTGGTGGCCAACGAAGTGTTGATCCGTCGTGGTTTCGGGATTGATCTGAACCCGGATGACGTGATCGTCAGCTGGCTGCCGCTGTACCACGACATGGGCCTGATCGGCGGCCTGCTGCAACCTATCTTCAGCGGCGTGCCCTGCGTGCTGATGTCGCCGGCCTACTTCCTTGGCCGCCCGGTGCGCTGGCTGGAAGCGATCAGTGAGTACCGTGGCACCATCAGCGGCGGTCCGGACTTCGCCTACCGCCTGTGCAGCGAGCGGGTCAGCGACTCGGCCCTGGAGCGTCTGGACCTCAGCCACTGGCGCGTGGCCTATTCCGGCTCCGAGCCGATCCGCCTCGACACCCTGGAGCGCTTTGCCGAAAAGTTCGCTGCCTGCGGTTTCACCCCCAACAGTTTCTTTGCCTCCTACGGCCTGGCCGAGGCGACCCTGTTCGTCGCCGGCGGCACCCGAGGCCGGGGCATCCCCGCGCTGCGGGTGGACGAGCAGGCGCTGGCCGCCAACCGCGCCGAGCCGGGGCAGGGCAGTGCGATCATGAGCTGCGGGACTTCCCAGCCGGAGCACGCGGTGCTGATCGTCGACCCGCAAACGCTCACCGAAGTGGCCGACAACCAGGTCGGTGAACTCTGGGCCACCGGCCCGAGCATCGCCCACGGCTACTGGCGTAACCCCGAAGCCACCGCCAAGACCTTCGTGCAACACGCCGGTCGTACCTGGCTGCGCACCGGTGACCTGGGCTTTATCCGTGAGGGCGAGGTGTACATCACCGGTCGTTTGAAAGACCTGCTGATCGTGCGCGGCCACAACCTGTATCCCCAGGACATCGAGCAAACCATCGAGCGCGAAGTGGAAGTGGTGCGCAAGGGGCGGGTCGCTGCATTCGCCGTGAATGACCAGGGCCTGGAAGGCATCGGCATCGCGGCGGAAATCAGCCGCAGCGTGCAGAAAATCCTGCCGCCCGACGCGTTGATCAAAGCCATCCGCCAGGCCGTCGCCGAGGCCTATCAGGAGGCGCCCAGCGTGGTGGTGTTGCTCAACCCCGGCGCCTTGCCAAAAACCTCCAGCGGCAAGGTGCAGCGCTCCGCCTGTGCGCTTCGCCACCAGGACGGCAGCCTCGACAGCTACGCGCAATTCCCCGACCTGCAAGCGCCGGTCAGCGATGTCGCGCTGGCGTCCGACCTGCAGAACCGGATCGCAGCGATCTGGTGCGAGCAACTGCAAGTCGCCACGGTCGCGGCGGATGACCATTTCTTTTTGCTCGGCGGCAACTCCATCACCGCCACTCAAGTGGTCGCGCGTCTGCGTGAAAGCCTGGGCCTGGAACTGAACCTGCGCCTGCTGTTCGAAGCGCCGACGCTCGCCGCGTTTGCCGCCGGCATCGCACGCCTCCAGCAGGACGGCGGCGTCGCTCAGGGCGCGATCAAGCCCCTGTCGCGGCAGGAAGACCTGCCCCAATCCCTGGCGCAGAATCGCCTGTGGATCACCTGGCAACTGGACCCCCACAGCAGCGCCTACACCATTCCGGGGGCCTTGCGTCTGCGCGGCGCGCTGGACGAAGACGCCGTGCGCTCGAGCTTCCAGCACCTGATCCAGCGCCACGAAGCCCTGCGCACGCGTTTCTACGAGCGTGACGGCCAAGCCTTCCAGCGTGTCGACGCAACCGCTGAGTTCAACCTGCAAGTCATCGACCTCAGCGACCTGCCCGCTGCCGAGCGTGAAGCGCGTGCGCAACAGCTCCGTGAAGACGAAGCCCGCACTCAGTTCGACCTGGAAAAGGGTCCGTTGCTGTGGGTGACCCTGGTGCGCCTGGACGATGAAGAGCACCAACTGCTGGTGACTCTGCACCACATCATTGCCGATGGCTGGTCGCTGAATATTCTGATCGACGAATTCTCACAGCTGTACGCCGCTACCACTCAAGGTCAGACGCTGGAACTGCCACCTTTGGCCCTGCAATACGCCGACTACGGCAGCTGGCAACGCCAATGGCTGGCCGAAGGCGAAGGCCAGCGCCAACTGGCGTACTGGAAAGCGCAATTGGGCGATGAGCATCCAACGCTCAGCCTGGCCACCGACCATCCTCGCTCGGCACAACACCGTCGCAGTGCCGAACGTCACACAGTACGCCTGGGCGCGAGCCTGAGCGAAGCCATTCGCCAGACCGCCCAGGCCAACGAGTCCACGCCGTTCATGCTGTTGTTGGCGGCGTTCCAGAGCTTGCTCTATCGCTACAGCGGCCAGCGCGATATCCGCATCGGCGTGCCCAATGCCAACCGCCCGCGCCAGGAAACCCAAGGCCTGGTCGGGTTCTTCATCAATACCCTGGTGTTGCGTGCCGAGCTCGACGGGCGCCTGCCGTTCACTGAGCTGCTGACCGCAACCCGCCAAGCAGCGCTGGGTGCCCAGGCTCACCAGGACCTGCCGTTCGAACAACTGCTGGAAGCCTTCCCGCAAGCCCGCGAGCAAGGCCTGTTCCAGGTCATGTTCAACCATCAGCAGCGAGACCTCAGTGCCTTGCGCCGTCTGCCCGGTATGCTCGCCGACGAGCTGCCATGGCACAGCCGCGAGGCCAAGTTCGACCTGCAACTGCACACCGAAGAAGACCGCAATGGGCGTCTGAGCCTGTCGTTCGACTACGCCGACGAGTTGTTCGACAGCACGACCATCGAGCGCCTGGCCGAGCACTACGTCAACCTGCTGCAAGCGGTCTGCGAGCAGCCGCAACAAGCCCTCGGCGACCTCAAGCTGATGCAGCACGACGAACAGCAACCCTGGGGCGAAGCACCCTGCGCGCCGGCCCGACAGTGGCTGCCGGAACTGCTCGACCCGCAGGTCTCGGACGACATCGCCCTGGTCTGGGACGGCGGCAGCCTGACCTTCGCCCAACTGCATACCCAGGCCAACCGCCTGGCCCATTACCTGCGCGACAAGGGTGTCGGTCCGGACGTGTGCGTGGCCATCGCCGCCGAACGTTCGCCGCAACTGCTGATCGGCCTGTTGGCGATCATCAAGGCGGGGGGTGCCTATGTGCCGCTCGACCCGGATTACCCTGCCGACCGCCTGGCCTACATGCTCAAGGACAGCGGCGTGCACCTGCTGCTGACCCAGACTGCATTGCTGGAGCAACTGCCGACGGCCGAGGGCGTGTGCGTCATCGCCATGGACAGCCTGCACCTGGACAGCTGGCCGACCCAGCCACCGGGTTTGCACCTGCACGGTGACAACCTCGCCTACGTGATCTACACCTCCGGTTCCACCGGCCAGCCCAAAGGCGTGGGCAACACCCATGCGGCCCTGGCCGAACGCTTGCAGTGGATGCAGGCCACCTATCGGCTCGACCACACCGATGTGCTGATGCAGAAGGCGCCGATCAGTTTCGACGTGTCGGTGTGGGAGTGCTTCTGGCCGCTGATCACCGGTTGCCGTCTGGTACTGGCCGGCCCGGGCGAGCATCGCGACCCGCACCGCATCGCCCAGTTGGTGCAGCAGCACGGCGTGACCACGCTGCACTTTGTGCCGCCGCTGTTGCAACTGTTCATTGACGAGCCCCTGGCCGCCGAATGCACCAGCCTGCGTCGCCTGTTCTCCGGTGGCGAAGCCTTGCCCGCCGAGCTGCGCAACCGTGTGTTGGCACAGTTGCCGGCGGTGCAACTGCACAACCGCTATGGCCCGACCGAAACCGCGATCAACGTGACCCACTGGCACTGCACTGCAGAAGATGGCGAGCGCTCGCCGATTGGTCGCCCGCTGGGCAATGTGATCTGCCGCGTGCTGGATGAGCAGCTCAACCCCGTACCGCTGGGTGTGCCGGGCGAGCTGTGTATCGGCGGTATCGGCCTGGCGCGTGGCTACCTGGGGCGCGCCGGCTTGACCGCCGAGCGTTTTGTCGCCGACCAGCAGGGCGCACGTCTGTACCGCACCGGTGACCGTGCCCGTTGGACTGCCGATGGAGTCATCGAATACCTCGGCCGCCTCGATCAGCAGGTCAAGTTGCGCGGTTTCCGGGTGGAGCCGCAAGAAATCGAAGCCCGTCTGCTGGCACTGGACGGCATCGCCCAGGCCGTGGTGATGGTGCGTGATGCGCAGCTGATCGGTTACTACACCGCCACCACCGAGCTGGACCCACATGACGTCAGGACCGCCCTGGCCGCCGAGCTGCCGGAGTACATGGTGCCCGCGTTGCTGATGCGCCTGGATGCCATGCCCCTGAGCCCCAGCGGCAAACTGGACCGTCGCGCCCTGCCGGAGCCGGTGTGGCAAGTACGTGAGCACATCGAGCCCGAAACCCCGCTACAACAACAGATCGCCGCGATCTGGCGCGAGGTCCTGGGCGTACCGCGCATCGGCCTGCGCGATGACTTCTTCGCCCTCGGCGGGCATTCGTTGCTGGCCACCCAGATCATCTCCCGTACCCGCCAGACCTGCGACGTCGAGCTGCCATTGCGCACCCTGTTCGAAGCCAGTGAGCTGGGCGCGTTTGCCGAACAGATCGAGCAGATCCAGGCGTCCGGTCAACGCAACCAACAGACGGCCATCGCCAGGGTCGATCGCAGCCAGCCGGTGCCGCTGTCCTATTCCCAGCAGCGCATGTGGTTCCTGTGGCAGATGGAGCCGGACAGCCCCGCATACAACGTTGGCGGCATGGCGCGCCTGCGTGGCGTGCTGGACGTGGGGCGTTTCGAGGCCGCGTTGCAAGCGCTGATCATGCGCCACGAAACCCTGCGCACCACCTTTCCGAGCGTGGGTGGCGTGGCGTACCAGAAGGTCTCGCCGCAGACCGGCCTGCGCATGGATTGGCAGGACTTCTCGGCGCTCGATGAAACCGAGCGCCCGCAGCGCTTGCAGCAACTGGCCGACCACGAGGCCCACACCCCGTTCAACCTGGAAACCGGACCGCTGCTGCGGGCGTGCCTGGTCAAGGCCGGCGAGCAGGAACATTACCTGGTGCTGACCCTGCACCACATCGTCACCGAAGGCTGGGCCATGGACATTTTTGCCCGTGAGCTCAGCGCGCTGTACGAAGCCTTTATCGACGAGCGTGACTCACCGCTGGCACCGCTGCCGGTGCAGTACCTCGATTACAGCGTATGGCAGCGCCAGTGGCTGGAGTCCGGCGAACGCCAGCGCCAGCTGGATTACTGGACTGCGCAACTGGGCAGCGAACACCCCTTGCTGGAACTGCCCGGCGACCGTCCACGGCCACCGGTGCAAAGCCATCAGGGCGAGTTGTACCGCTTCGACTTGAGCGATGAGCTGGCCGCTCGCGTGCGGGCGTTCAATGCCGAGCACGGCCTGACCTTGTTCATGACCATGACCGCCACCCTGGCGGTGCTGCTCTATCGCTACAGCGGCCAGACCGACTTGCGCATCGGTGCACCGGTGGCCAACCGTATCCGCCCGGAAAGCGAAGGGCTGATCGGCGCGTTCCTCAACACCCAGGTGCTGCGTTGCCAGCTCAACGGGCAGATGAACGTCGGCGAGTTGTTCGAGCAAGTGCGCCACACCGTCATCGAAGGCCAGTCCCACCAGGACCTGCCGTTCGACCACTTGGTGGAGGCCCTGCAACCGCCACGCAGCGCGGCGTACAACCCGCTGTTCCAGGTGATGTGCAACGTGCAGCGCTGGGAGTTCCAGCAGAGCCGCCAGCTGGCCGGCATGACTGTCGAGTACCTGGCCAACGATGCCCGCGCCACCAAGTTCGACCTCAACCTGGAAGTCACCGACCTCGACCATCGCCTGGGTTGCTGCCTGACCTACAGCACCGACCTGTTCGACGAGCCGCGCATTGCGCGCATGGCCGAGCATTGGCGCAACCTGCTGGAGGCGCTGATCGCCGGCCCCGAGCAACGCCTCAGTGAGCTGCCGTTGTTGAGCGCCGATGAACAGCGCGTGTTGCAAGACAGCCTGGGCACCGAAAAAGGCGAGCACCGCCTCGACCAATGCATCCATCCATTGTTCAGCCAGCAGGCGGCAGCGCGTGGCGATGCACCGGCGCTGACCTTCGCCGGCATGACCCTCAGCTACCGCGAACTCAACGAGCGCGCCAACCGCCTGGCCTGGATGCTGCGTGAGCGTGGGGTGGGCCCGCAGGTGCGTGTCGGCCTGGCGTTGCCGCGTTCCCTGGAGATGGTCATCGGCCTGCTGGCGATCCTCAAGGCCGGCGGCGCCTACGTGCCGCTCGACCCGGAATACCCGCTGGACCGCCTGCACTACATGATTGAAGACAGCGGCATCGGCCTGCTGCTCAGTGATGTGGCGATGTTCGAAGCCCTGGGTGAATTGCCGGCGACGGTGGCATGCTGGTGCCTGGAGGATGACCTGCCCGTGCTGGCCAATTACCCGGCCAGCGAGCCGCCGTCGATCAGCCTGCCGCAGCATCAGGCGTATCTGATCTACACCTCCGGTTCCACTGGCAAGCCCAAAGGTGTGGTGGTGTCCCACGGTGAAATCGCCATGCATTGCCAGGCGGTGATCGAGCGCTTCGGCATGCGTGCCGACGACTGTGAACTGCATTTTTATTCGATCAACTTCGACGCCGCCACCGAGCGCCTGCTGGTGCCGCTGCTCAGTGGCGCGCAGGTGGTATTGCGTGCCCAGGGTCAGTGGGATGCCGAGGAAATCTGCGCGCTGATCCGCACCCATCGCATCAACATCCTGGGCTTCACACCGAGCTACGGCAGCCAGTTGGCGCAATGGCTGGCGACCCGGCAGCAGACCTTGCCGGTGCGCATGTGCATCACGGGGGGTGAAGCGCTGACCGGCGAGCACTTGCAGCGTATCCGCGCCGCGTTCCAGCCCCAGGTGTTCTTCAACGCCTATGGCCCGACCGAAACTGTGGTGATGCCGCTGGCCAGCCTGGCCCCGGAACAGCTGGAAGAGGGTGCCGGCAGCGTGCCGATCGGCAGCATTATCGGCGACCGTGTGGCTTACATTCTCGACGCCGACCTGGCGTTGGTGCCTCAAGGCGCGACCGGCGAGTTGTACGTCGGCGGTGCCGGCCTGGCCCAGGGTTATCACCAGCGTCCAGGCATGACGGCGGAGCGGTTTGTCGCCGATCCTTTCGCGCGCAATGGCGGCCGCCTGTATCGCACCGGCGACCTGGTACGCCAGCGCGCCGATGGCTTGGTGGAGTACCTGGGGCGTATCGACCATCAAGTGAAGATTCGCGGTTTCCGCATCGAGCTGGGCGAGATCGAAACCCGCCTGCTGGAACACGAAGCCGTACGCGAAGCGGTGGTGCTGGCGCTGGAGTCGCCGAGTGGCAAACAGTTGGTGGCCTATCTGGTCAGCGATGCAGAAGGCGCCACCTTGCGTGACGCGCTGAAGGCCCACCTCAAGGCGCAGTTGCCGGACTATATGGTGCCCGCGCACCTGATCGTACTCGACAGCATGCCGCTGACCGCCAACGGCAAGCTCGACCGCCGCGCCTTGCCGCAGCCGGACCCGGAAGCCAACCGTCAACAGTACGTGGCACCGCGCAGCGAGCTTGAACAGACTTTGGCCGCGATTTGGTGCGCGGTGTTGAATGTGCAGCAAGTCGGCCTGGACGATAACTTCTTCGAGCTGGGCGGTGACTCGATCCTGTCGATCCAGGTGGTCAGTCGTGCGCGGCAGGCGGGGATTCACTTCAGCCCGCGTGATCTGTTCCAGCACCAGACCGTGCAAACCCTGGCCGCGGTTGCTACGCGTTCCGAACGCATCACCGCCGAGCAGGGCGTGCTCACCGGCAGCTCGGGGCTTACGCCAATCCAGCACTGGTTCTTCGACACCCGGATCCCCAATCGCCAGCACTGGAACCAGGCGCTGGTACTCAAGCCGCTGCAATTGCTGGACCCTCATCGTCTGGAGCAAGCGCTGCTGGCGGTGCTGGAGCACCACGATGCGCTGCGCCTGAGCTTTTCCCGGCGCGACGCAAAATGGCATGCCGAGCACTTGGCTGTGCCGCAAGGCGGTGTGTTGATGCAAGCGCAAGTGCGCGACCTGGACCAGTGCACCGCGCTGTTCACCGACACCCAGCGCAGCCTCGACCTGGCCCATGGCCCGCTGCTGCGTGCGTTGCTGGTGGACGGTCCTGAGGGCCAGCAACGCCTGTTGATCGCCATCCATCACCTGGTGGTGGACGGCGTGTCGTGGCGCGTGTTGCTGGAAGACCTGCAAACGGCCTATCGCCAACTGAGCGACGGCCAGTCGGTGAGCCTGCCGGCCAAGACCAGCGCCCTGCGCGACTGGGCTGCGCGCTTGCAGGCGTATGCCGGCAGCGAATCCCTGCGTGAAGAGCTGGGCCTGTGGCAGGACCGGTTGGCCGGTCCGGACGCGAGGCTGCCGGTGGCCCGTGCGCAAGGTTCGTTGCGCAACGGCGACGCCGAGACGGTCAGCGTGCGCCTGGATGCCGAGCACACGCGCCAACTGCTGCAACAGGCGCCCAGTGCCTACCGCACCCAGGTCAATGATCTGCTGCTGACTGCCTTGGCCCGCGTGCTATGCCGCTGGAGCGGCCACGCCTCGGCGCTGATCCAGCTGGAAGGCCATGGCCGCGAAACCCTGTTCGATGACCTCGACCTGACCCGCAGCGTCGGCTGGTTCACCAGCGCCTACCCGCTGCGCCTGACCCCGCAGGCCGGGCAGGGCGACTCGATCAAGGCGATCAAGGAGCAACTGCGCAGCGTGCCGCACAAGGGCCTGGGTTATGGCGTGCTGCGCTACCTGGCCGACGATGCGACCCGGCAAACCATGGCCGCGCTGCCGAGCGCCGAAATCACCTTCAACTACCTTGGCCAGTTCGACCAGAGCTTCGGCGCCGATGCGCTGTTCCACCCGCTGGACGAGTCCGCAGGCTTGGCCCACGACCCGGATGCGCCGCTGCCCAACGAACTGAGCGTGGACAGCCAGGTGTACGGCGGCGAACTGGTGCTGCGCTGGACCTTCAGCCGCGAGCGCCACGATCAACAGCGCATCCGCGAGCTGGCCGATGCCTACCTCGCGGAGCTGCAAAGCCTGGTTGCGCATTGTTTGCAGGACGCTGTCGGCGGGCTCACGCCGTCCGACTTCCCGCTGGCGCAACTGACCCAGGCGCAACTCGACAGCCTGCCGGTCCCGGCCAGCGTCATCGAAGACGTCTATCCGCTGACCCCGATGCAAGAGGGCCTGCTGCTGCACACCCTGCTGGAGCCGGGCACCGGGCTGTATTACATGCAGGACCGTTACCGCATCAACAGCGAACTGGACCCGGCGCGTTTCGCCCAGGCCTGGCAAGCGGTGATCGCCCGTCACGAAGCCCTGCGTGCCTCGTTCTGCTGGAACGTCGGCGAAGAGATGCTGCAAGTGATCCATAAGCCGGGCAGCACGCCGGTCGACTACCTGGACTGGAGCAACGACCCGGAACACGAACACGAACCGCGCCTGCAAGCCTTGCTCAAGGCCGAGCGCGAAGCCGGTTTCGATCTGCTTAACCAGGCGCCGTTCCACCTGCGCCTGATCCGGGTCGGTGAAGCGCGCTACTGGTTCATGATGAGCAACCACCACATCCTCATCGATGCCTGGTGCCGTTCGCTGTTGATGAATGACTTCTTCGAGATCTACATGGCCCTCGGCGAAGGCCGTGATGCGCAGTTGGCCACGCCGCCGCGTTACCGCGACTACATCGCCTGGCTGCAACGCCAGAACCTGGCCGAAGCGCGTCAGTGGTGGCAGCAGAACCTGCAAGGGTTCGAACGCACTACGCCGATCCCGAGCGACCGACCGTTCATGCGCGATCACGCCGGCCATGGCGGCATGGTGGTGGGGGACTGCTACACCCGTCTCGACGCCCGTGACGGTGCGCAACTGCGCGAGCTGGCCCAGGCCCATCAACTGACCGTCAACACCTTCGCCCAGGCCGCGTGGGCCCTGGTGCTGCGTCGCCTGAGCGGTGACCGCGACGTACTGTTCGGCGTGACCGTGGCCGGCCGCCCGGTGGAAATGCCCGAGATGCAACGCACCGTCGGCCTGTTCATCAACAGCATCGCGCTGCGGGTGAAGCTGCCCGCAGACGACCAACGTTGCAGCGTGCGCCAGTGGCTGAGCGCGTTGCTCGACAGCAACATGCAGCTGCGCGAGTACGAATACCTGCCGCTGGTGACGATCCAGGAGCACAGCGAACTGCCCAAGGGCCAGCCGCTGTTCGACAGCCTGTTCGTGTTCGAAAACGCCCCGGTGGAGGTCTCGGTGCTGGACCGGGCGCAAAGCCTGAACGCCACCTCGGATTCCGGTCGCACCCACACCAACTTCCCGTTGACCGCCGTGTGCTACCCGGGCGATGACCTGGGCCTGCACCTGTCCTACGACCAGCGTTATTTCGATGAAAGTACCGTGCAGGGCATGCTCGGCGAATTCAAGCGCCTGCTGCTGGCGCTGGTGCAAGGCTTCCATGGCGACATGGCCGACTTGCCGCTGATTGGCGAGCAGGAGCACGCGTTCCTGGTGCACGGCTGCAACCAGAGCGAGCATGACTACCCGCTGGAGCGCAGTTATGTGGAGCTGTTCGAAGCCCGGGTGGCGCAGCATCCACAGCGCATCGCCGCCAGTTGCCTGGACCGGCAATGGAGCTACGCCGAGCTGAACCTGCGCAGTAATCGCCTCGGTCATGCGCTGATTCAAGCGGGGGTCGGTGTGGATCAGCCGGTCGCCTTGCTGGCCGAGCGCGGCCTTGATCTGCTGGGCATGATCATCGGCAGCTTCAAGGCCGGTGCCGGTTACCTGCCGTTGGACCCGGGCCTGCCCGGCCAGCGTTTGAGTCGCATCATCGACCTGAGCCGCACGCCGTTGCTGGTGTGCACCCAGGCCTGTCGCGAACAGGCGCTGGAACTGCTGGAAGAGTTCGCCTGCACCGGGCGGCCCAAGCTGCTGGTGTGGGAGGACCTGGCACCGGCGGACCACAATCCCGGGATCTACAGCGCCCCGGACAACCTGGCCTACGTGATCTATACCTCGGGGTCCACCGGCTTGCCCAAGGGCGTGATGGTGGAACAGCGCGGCATGCTCAATAACCAGCTGAGCAAGGTGCCGTACCTGAACCTGAGCGACAAGGATGTGATTGCCCAGACCGCCTCGCAAAGCTTCGACATTTCCGTGTGGCAGTTCCTCGCCGCACCGCTGTTCGGCGCGCGGGTGGACATCGTGCCGAACACCCTCGCCCATGATCCGCAGGGCTTGCTGACCCATGTTCAGGCCCAGGGCATCACGGTGCTGGAAAGTGTGCCGTCGCTGATCCAGGGCATGCTGGCCCAGGACCTTGTTCACTTGGACGGTCTGCGCTGGATGCTGCCGACCGGCGAAGCGATGCCGCCGGAACTGGCGCACCAATGGCTGCTGCGTTACCCGCAGATTGGTCTGGTGAACGCCTATGGCCCGGCGGAATGTTCGGACGATGTGGCGTTCTTCCGCGTCGACCTGGCCTCGACCCGTGGCAGCTACCTGCCGATCGGCACGCCAACCGACAACAACCGTCTGTACCTGCTTGATGGCGCGCTGGAGTTGGTGCCCCAAGGTGCGGTCGGCGAGCTGTGCGTGGCCGGCACCGGTGTGGGGCGTGGTTATGTGAGTGACCCCTTGCGCACCGCCCAGGTGTTTGTACCGAACCCGTTCGGTGCACCGGGCGAGCGCTTGTACCGCACCGGCGACCTGGCACGTCGGCGTGGCGACGGCGTGCTGGAGTACGTCGGACGCATCGACCATCAGGTGAAGATTCGCGGTTACCGCATCGAGCTGGGTGAAATCGAAGCGCGCCTGCACGAGCAACCGGAAGTGCGCGATGCGGCGGTTGGCGTACAGGAGGGCGTCAACGGCAAGCATCTGGTGGGTTACCTGGTGGCGGCGGATGAAGCGCTGAACCCAAGCGAACGCCTGGACCGCATCAAGCAACGCTTGCGCGCCGAACTGCCGGAATACATGGTGCCGCTGCACTGGTTGTGGCTCGACCGCCTGCCGCTCAACGCCAACGGCAAGCTTGACCGCAAGGCGCTGCCGGCCTTGGAAATCGGCCAGTTGCACAGCCAGGACTACCTGGCGCCGCGTACCTCACTGGAAACCACCTTGGTGGCGATCTGGGCCGAGGTACTGAAAGTCGAGCGGGTGGGTGTGCAGGACAACTTCTTCGAACTGGGCGGGCACTCGTTGCTGGCCACGCAAATTGCGTCGCGGGTACAGAAGACGTTGCAGCGGGATGTGCCGCTAAGAGCGATGTTCGAGTGCAGCACGGTGGCGGAGTTGGCCGAGTACATCGACGGGCTGGCAGCCAGCGAGATCAGTGCGGAGAAGGCGGGTCGGTTGAGTGATTTGATGGCGGAGTTGGAGGGGCTTTAATCGGCATCGCCTGTCAGGGCCTCTTCGCGGGCAAGCCCGCTCCCACATTGGAGTGCATTCACACATCTTTATGTGTGAGCACAGTCAAGGGTGGGAGCGGGCTTGCCCGCGATGAAGTGCGCTCAGGCGCCGCCTTTTTCACTCGGATTGTGTGGCGGCCGTTGGTCGGGTAATCCCCGATGACGCGTCATAACTGTCAAATCTGACAGTAGGCAACTGCACTCCCACAGGAATTAAATAACCGCTATGACTGGGTCTGCCCGGGGTGGGCCGAAGGGTTATTTATCCTTGGATGGGAGTGTGGATCATGGCTACAGCTAAAACACCTAAATCAAAAACCGGTGCCGCAACCGTCGCTTCTTCGCCTCTGCCCAAGCCCCAGGGCGCAACGCTCAAGCAACTGCCGTTGCCAAAGGTGCTGCATGCCACGGCCAATAGTACCTTGCCGCCGATGACGTCCACGGCGGGTACGGAGGTGATCATCGACGCCGCCATCCCCAGCGGTGCGCCCATCAATGTGTTCTGGGCGATCAAGGGGCAGGAGGCATCGCCCGTGTTCAGCACCGTGGCGCAGGGTGCCGGCAGTGGTGGGGTCAAGGTGCCTGTGCCGGCCTGGGTGGTCGGTTATTGCATCGGCCAGACGCTGACCATCTGGTACGAAAGCGGGAATGATGAGTCGCTGCGGTTGGAGTTGACGGTGGAAGTCATTGATCCCGACGACATGCCGACGCCCAAGTTCCTGGACCTGGTGTTTGTCCAGGGTTCCTGGTGGCTGGACATGACCCGTTTCCCCGGCAACGCCCGCATCGAACTGTGCGCCTGGCCGTTTATCGCCGCCGGGCAGCGGTTGTGGGTCGAGGCGGTGGGCAACGAGCACCTGTCGCCACGGCGTTTTCACTGGGTTCTGGAAGATCACGTGGTCACCGATGAGGAGGCCCGGGGTGGCTACTGCTTCCTGCTGCAGATCCTGCGCGAGTGGCTGGGCGAAAACGAAGACTGGTCGTCGGTGACAGTGCACGTCGGGGTCACCTTCGATGGGGCGCACGGCACGCCGCCGGAAGATCCACAGATTTCCCACATCCCGGCCAATGCCCATGAGATTCCGCGTGCTACCGCGAACCTGCGAGTCGGTGAACCGGAGCTCAATTTGTTGGCGCCCAAACTGCGCGAAGCGGTTTACGTTGAGGGACAAGGGTATGTGCTCAACCCGGCGCTTACCGTCGACGGTGCTCATGTCGAGGTGGCGTATGACGGCATGAAACCCGGTGACCATGTGTGCGTGAAATTTTCAGGAACACCGGGCCCGGGGTCACCCGTGCTGGTGTGCCAGGACGTTCAGGGCGGAGAGAGCAAACTTGTGTTCCCTGTGCCGGCGTCGGCGATCAGTGCCAACTTTGATGAGTCGGTTGATATCTCCTATACGGTGCGGCGTGACGTGTTGTGGCCTTCGCCGACAAGCTCGGTGCACGTGCTCAAGCCTACGGGCCTGAGTGGCATCGAGGTTGACGAGCAAACCGGTGGCAAGCTGTGCCTCAACACGTTCCCCGGCGACGCCACTGCCCGTGTTGCCGCCTGGGATTACAGCGCGCCGGGACAAACCTGCTGGATGTGGATCGACGGCCAACGTGAGGATGGCAGTGCCTTTCACTGGGATATTCTGGTGGCTGCGCCCGTTACGCCTGAGTGGGTGAACGAGGGTGTCAGTGCGGCACTGGCCCGTGAGCAGCTTGAAAAACTTGCCGACTGCCTGGTCTTTGAAATCCATTTTGCGGTGAGTTTCCAAGGCTCGACGGATCTGGCCGATGCCATAGCGTTCCGACCGTTGCAACTGCAAATGGTCCAGGCCGACCTGGTGCTGTTGGCGCCCTCGGTGCGTGAGGCGGTGGGGAACCAGCTGACGGTGTGGAACGGCAAGGATGGCGTGACGGTGCGCGTGGAATATGACGGCATGAGTGCACATCACACCATCGCCTTGTGCTGGGAGCAGGCCGGTGTGTGCCTGGCGCTCGCACCAAAACCGGGAGATCCCGCACAGGGGTTTGTCGATTTTGCTGTGGCGCGTGAGGCGGTGATTCACGGCATCGGCAAAACCGTGCCGATCCGCTACAGCGTGACCAGCCGGTGCCGGCAGCAGACTTCGCGAGATCTTGAATTGGACGTGAGTATACCGGTCCGTCTGCCGACGCCTGTCGTCCGGCAAGCCACGGCGGGCGTGCTCGATCTGCGCACCTTTTCCACCCATGCGGATGTCTCTGTTGCCGCCTGGTGGTTTGCCCTGGCGGGGCAGAAAGTTTGGTTGAGCGCGACTGGAACGCTCAAGGATGGAAGCGTTTATGCGTTAAAGTGATGCGATGGTGTTTCATCAATTGAAACTGACCATTCGCCAGGCTTTCGACGACGTCACCACGTTTGACGACGGTGACTGGAACGGCTGGATAAAAGGCCCGGCCGCTGCGGATCCGAGGGACTTGGTGATCAAGCACGAGGGTGGAAACTGGTTCCTCTACAACTGGACGTACACCGATCGCTCTGCGGGCGTTTTCCTCTATCGCAATTACGCCGGCTTGGAAGTCGGGCGCGATTACGTGTTCAGTATCTCGATTCGGCGAGTGAATGATGTGCCGGCCATACCCCAGGTATCCCTATGGGTCGCAGGCGCGAAATTGCTGGGACCCGCTGCTATTTCCAGTCAGAGCTGGCAGCAAATGAGCGTGATCTTCACTGCCCGCGCCACTACTGTGCTCCTCGAACTCTACAACCATGTTGCGACTGGCTTAGGGAATGACTATGCCGTCGACAATATTCGAGTGAAGGAGCTCTAGCCCCGCAACACTGACTGTGTTCACCGATAGAAATGTGTGAATACAGTCAAATGTGGGAGCGGGCTTGCCCGCGAAAGCGTTAGCGCAGGCGCCGCTTATTTCGGCCCCTTGCTGCTGCAACCCACCGTTGTCGTCCAGATAGAAAATCGCCGGCGTGATGGCGGAGTTGGAGGGGCTTTAATCGGCATCGTCTGTCAGGGCCTCTTCGCGGGCAAGCCAGCTCCCACACTGGCCGTGTTCACCGATAGAAATGTGTTAATACAGTCAAATGTGGGAGCGGGCTTGCCCGCGAAAGCGTCAGCGCAGGCGCCGCTTATTTCGGCCCCATGATCTTCACCAGCTTCTCCGGTGATGGCGCCCCTTGTTGCTGCAACCCGCCGTTGTCGTCCAGATAGAAAATCGCCGGCGTGATGGCGGAGTTGGAGGGGCTTT
>NZ_JBSVWB010000012.1:0-130035 GCF_054071795.1 Pseudomonas sp. SDO5271_S396 | reverse complement strand
CACATTGGAACGCGTTCTAACTGTGGGAGCGGGCTTGCCCGCGAAGACGGCGGTACAGGCCACACATTTCTCAAGCGCTCAGCTAACTGTGAGGAAACAACAAATCCACGAACCGCTCAGCCGTCGGCTGCGGCTCGTGATTGGCCAGCCCGGCCCGCTCGTTGGCCTCGATAAACACGTACTCGGGTTGATCGGCAGCAGGCACCATCAAGTCCAGGCCCACCATGGGGATGTCGAGGGCGCGGGCGGCGCGGATGGCCGCGTCCACCAGCGTGGGGTGCAGGATGGCGGTGACGTCCTCCAGGCAACCTCCGGTATGCAGGTTGGCGGTACGGCGCACGGCCAGGGTGCGGCCCCGGGGCAGGATGCTGTTGTAGTCGTAGCCGGCCGTTTTGAGCGTGCGTTCGGTCTCGGCATCCAGCGGGATTTTGCTTTCGCCGTCGGTAGCGGCCTGGCGACGGCGGCTCTGGGCTTCGATCAGCGCGCCGATGGAATGATGACCGTCACCGGTCACTTCCGCGGGCCGACGAATCGCGGCGGCGACCACCTCGAAGCCGATCACCAGAATGCGCAGGTCCAGCCCTTCGTGGAAACTTTCCAGCAGCACCCGGCTGTCGAACTGCCGCGCAGCCTCGATGGCCTGTTGCACCTCTTCGATGCTCTGCAAATCCACCGCTACGCCCTGGCCCTGTTCGCCGTCCAGCGGTTTGACGACGATGCGCGCATGCTCGTCGAGGAACTCCAGGTTGTCGTCGGCGCTGCCGGCCAATTGTTGCGACGGCAGTTTCAGCCCGGCGGCCTTGAGCGTCTTGTGGGTCAGGCTCTTGTCCTGACACAGGGTCATGCTGACCGCACTGGTCAGGTCGCTCAATGACTCGCGGCAGCGCACTCGGCGTCCGCCGTGGCTCAAGGTGAACAGGCCGGCATCGGCGTCATCCACCTGCACATCGATGCCACGCCGGTGGGCTTCCTCGACGATGATCCGCGCATAGGGGTTGAACCCCGCTTGCGGCCCCGGGCCGAGAAACAGCGGCTGGTTGATGCCGTTCTTGTGCTTGATCGCAAAAGTGTTCAGCGCCCTGAAACCCAGCTTGGCGTAAAGGCTCTTGGCCTGGCGGTTGTTGTGCAGCACCGACAGGTCAAGGTAGCTCAGGCCACGGCTCATGAAGTGCTCCACGAGGTGGCGCACCAGCACTTCACCCACGCCGGGGCGGGTGCATTGCGGGTCCACGGCGAGGCACCACAGGCTGCTGCCGTTTTCAGGGTCGTGAAAGGCTTTCGGGTGATTGAGGCCCATCACGCTGCCGATCACCGCGCCACTGTCTTCGTCTTCAGCCAGCCAGTACACCGGACCGCCTTGATGGCGAGGGGTGAGGCGCTCGACGTCGACGGGCAGCATGCCGCGCCCCTGATACAACTGATTGACTGCCTGCCAGTCAGCCTCGGTGTGCACCCGGCGGATGCGGAACCCGCGAAACACCCGGGTGGCCGGGCGGTAATCGGTAAACCACAGGCGCAGGGTGTCAGAGGGGTCGAGGAACAACTGCTGCGGGTCGATCCCCAGAATCTGCTGGGGCGCGGCGACGTACAGGGCGATGTCCCGTTCGCCGGCCTGTTCGTTGAGCAGTTCCTCGGCCAGGCTGGCGGGGTCGGGAAAGGTGTGGCCGATCAACAACCGGCCCCACCCGCAGTGCACGGCGATCGGTTCGGCGCTTGAGGGGCTGCCGTCTTCGGCGAGCCGGGCTTGCAGGCGCTCGTACGACGGCGCCTGGCCCTTGAGCAAGCGTTGGCTGTAAGCCGCTGCATGGGGTTTCATCGGTCAGATTCCTTGTTCGCTGAGCCACAGGTTCAGCGCCGCCAGTTGCCACAACTTGGAGCCACGCAGCGGGGTCAATTGGCCTTGCGGGTCGGTGAGCAGGCGGTCGAGCATGGCTGGGTTGAACAGGCCACGATCCTGGCTCGGATCGAGCAGCAGTTCGCGCACCCAACTCAGGGTATCGCCCTGCAGATGCTTGAGACCCGGCACCGGGAAGTAGCCTTTCTTGCGGTCGATGACTTCGCTCGGGATCACTCGGCGCGCGGCTTCCTTCAGGACCTGCTTGCCGCCGTCGGGCAACTTGAACTGGCCGGGCACGCGGGCCGACAACTCCACCAGGCGGTAATCCAGAAAGGGGGTGCGCGCTTCCAGGCCCCAGGCCATGGTCATGTTGTCGACACGCTTGACCGGGTCGTCCACCAGCATCACCGTGCTGTCCAGGCGCAGGGCCTTGTCCACGGCCGCATCGGCCCCCGGCATCGCAAAATGCTCGCGCACGAAGTCGCCGGCGGCGTCGTTGGCGGTCAACCATTTGGGCGCGACGGTGGCGGCGTAGTCGTCGTAGCTGCGGTCAAAAAATGCATCGCGGTACGCGGCATACGGGTCGCTGGCGCCGTCGACTTGCGGGTACCAGTGGTAACCGGCGAACAGTTCGTCAGCGCCCTGGCCGCTCTGCACCACCTTGCAATGCTTGGCCACTTCCCGCGACAGCAGGTAGAAGGCGATGCAGTCATGGCTCACCATCGGCTCGCTCATGGCGCGGAAGGCCGCCGGCAGTTGCTCGATGATCTCGCGTTCGGCGATGCGCAGTTGGTGGTGACGGGTGCCGTAGTGCCTGGCGATCAGGTCCGAGTACTGGAATTCATCGCCACGCTCGCCACCGGCGTCTTCAAAGCCGATGGAGAAGGTCGACAGGCCTTCCACGCCGACTTCGCGCAGCAGGCCGACCAGCATGCTCGAATCCACTCCGCCGGACAGCAGCACGCCGACATCCACCGCCGCGCGTTGGCGGATGGCCACGGCCTCGCGGGTGCTGTCGAGTACGCGGTCGGTCCAGTCTTCCAGCGTCAGGTTTTTCTCATCCTCATGCGGGCCGTAGGGCAGGGTCCACCAGGTTTTCTGCTCGGTCTTGCCGGTGGCGTCGATGCGCATCCAACTGGCCGGTGACAGTTTCTCGATGCCGGCCAGCAAGGTGCGCGGTGCGGGCACCACGGCGTGAAAGTTCAGGTAATGGTTGAGCGCCACCGGGTCGAGGATCGGGTTGATATCGCCGCCCTTGAGCAGCGCCGGCAACGCGGAGGCAAAGCGCAAGCGCTGGCCGGTGCGCGACAGGTACAAGGGCTTCACGCCCAGGCGGTCACGGGCGATGAACAGGCGCTGGGCATCGCGCTCCCAGATGGCAAAGGCGAACATGCCATTGAGTTTGGGCAGAAGCGCTTCGCCCCAGGCGTGGTAGCCCTTGAGCAGCACTTCGGTATCGCCGCCTGAATAAAAGGCATAGCCCAGGGCTTCCAGCTCTTTGCGCAGCTCCGGGAAGTTATAGATCGCACCGTTAAAGGCCAGGGACAGGCCCAGGTGCGCATCGACCATCGGTTGGGCCGAGCCGTCCGACAGGTCCATGATTTTAAGGCGTCGATGGCCCAGGGCAATCGGCCCCTGGGCATGAAAACCCCAGGCATCGGGACCGCGAGGGGCCAGGTGATGGGTGATGCGCTCAATGGCTGCCAGGTCGGCAGGTTGGGCATCGAAACGTAATTCTCCAGCTAATCCGCACATAAGTTCCTTACCGGTTTTTCCGTTGGGGAGGGTAAACACTCAAAACGCCCAAAGGGCGCATACCCAGAAACTGACACGGGGCTAATCGCGGAGTTTTAGACTGATAAGTTATAAGGCAAAGGGCCGCGACGGCTTTTCGGCGACCCTTTGTCCGGAGCGGGGTGCCCGGAATGGGCGCTAGATAAAGCAGGGTTGCATGCAAGTTTCAGCTTGATCGCAGGCGTCAAGGCCGGGGAATTCGAATCGGTTTTTCAGCACGTCGCGCTTATCGTGAACGGCCATTATTCAACGTAAAGGAAGCCGTTGCCGATGGTGCAAAAACGCGATTTGCTTGACGCCGCCAGTCCGGTGACTCAAGCCGAAATGGACGCCGCCCTGCTGGAGATGACCGGCGACCTGGACAAGGCCCGGGCGGTGCAGGCCACACTCCCGCATTGGTTGCTGGATGCCCGGCCGCAGACCTTGCGCGCGATCGAACACACCCACCGGGAGGGCGAAGAGGCGCGTCGACGGGCAGGGCAATGGCTCGCGCGCCTGCAACCCCTGGACAGGTTCTGCGTCGAGCGCCTGCAAGCCTTTTTGCGCAGTAAGGGCGTCACCGGGGTGGATGTGGAGTGCGACCGCCTGGAGCTGCCCAAACGCAGTCTGTCGGGGGTTGGTGCGGATCTGGGCGGCGCGCTTCAGTCGACCGTGACCGTGACGACCCTTAGCCTGGTGCAGGCGGCGATGCAGAATTTTTCCGCCGACCAGGCCGAACCCGGCGGCATGTCGGCCTCTGCGGTCTTGCGCAGCGCAGCCACCGGACAGCCTATTGTCGGTATGACGGTGAGGGCATTTGTCGGCTACTGCCGCGAGCTCGATCTTGGCTGTGCCTACCAGGCCCACATACGCAACGTGTTCAACCTGCGAGAGCCGAGCGCCGCGATGCAGGCCGATGGCCAGGGGTTCAACCGGGCGGCTTTCGATCTGGGCGAGTCCAGATGCATCGATCTGCAGATTGAGCTACATATCGCCCATGCCAAGGGGCATGTCAGCGAACCGACCCACGCCGCGTTGCTCAAGGTGATCGAGGCTGACCCGTCGGCGGATGAGTCGTGGAATTGGCAGAGCTTGAATATCGATGGGGTGTGCCTGTGGAGTGTCGTGCTGTTCAGCACGGAGCCTTCCGGTCAGATCCCGGCCAAGCGTGTTGTGGTGTACATGCCCAACGAACCGCAGCGACCCTGGTACGAATACAACTGTCTGGAAGACTTCACGTTGTACCTGACCCCGATGTTCAAGGCCCACTCTTATCGCAAGGTATTCGGGAACTATCTGGATGAGTCAGAACGCCTGGAGTTTTTTCAGCGCTATGACAAGGCCGACAAGGTCGGTCCGGTAGGGGTCATCCCGATACAGGCGCGACTATCGGACTTCTTCTTTAAGGCTTGTATTGGCAAGCTCCAGCTCGACGCTCAGGTGTTGGCAGTGCCCAAGGCACAAGTGGATGCCGACGCGTGGCAGCAACGCTTGCAGACCTACCTGGGTATCGGCCTGAACCTGCTCAACGTGGCCGGTTTCGTGGTGCCGGTGCTGGGCCAGTTGATGATGGGGGTGGCGATTGGCCAACTGCTTGGCGAAGTGTTCGAAGGCGTCGAAGACTGGAGCCATGGCGATAACGACGAAGCGCTCAGCCACCTGTTCGATGTGGTGGAGAACATCGCGGGCATGGTGCTGTTTGCGGCAGGCGGCAGGGTGATAGGTACGCTCAAGCGCCAGTTGACCCGTCCTGCGCAGTTCTTTGAAAAAGTCGAGCCGATCAGCCTGGCGGATCAGCGCCCGAAGCTGTGGCGCCCGCGGCTCAATCCGTACAGCCAGCCTGCGCAGGTTTTTCAGCGGGGTTGGCGGGCGGATGCAAGGGGCATTTATCAAGTCAATGGGCAGGCGTACGCGAACATCGACGGCGCGCTGTACGCGATCAGCTTTGATCCGGCCATCGGCAAGTGGCGCGCCATGCATCCGCGACGCCCCGACGCATGGCGCCCGCCGCTGGAACATAACCAGCAGGGTGGTTGGCAGCACGTCTATGAACGCCCTCGGGACTGGCCTTCGCCTCTGTATAGCCTCGGGCGAATCGACCCGGCACTGGGCCAGATACCGGCAGACCAATTGAACAGCCTTGCAGCCATCACCGAGCTGGAAGAGGCCGATATACAACGCCTGGCGTTGGAGCATGAGCCACTGCCCGAGCGCTTCCAGAACGCCCTGGCGCGCTTGCGCCTGCACCACAGAATCGGCGAGCTGAGCTATGCCCTGGAGCACGGAATACAGCCCGATGCGTCTACCGCTCGCCTGCAAATGCTGGCCCTGCCGTTCGTGCCGGGCTGGCCTCAGGGGCGTTTTTTCGAGGTGCTCGACGAGCAGGAGAATTTGCTGGAGAGCCTGGCCCACAGCCCGCCCTTCGACTACGAAGACATGAGCATTCACATCACCGAGCAACAGCTCAAGGACGGCCAGGTGATGGACGTCCTGCTGCAAGCGCTCAGCCGTGAAGACCGCGCGCACCTGTTGGGGCAAAACGTTGAAATGGAGCAGGCGCGCACGCTGCTGGAGCAGCGCTTGCTGACGACGCTCAACCGGCAGCATTCGGCGGTACACCAGCGTCTTTATGCGGATTACGAAGGCACGGCCCAGGGGGAGTTGGTGCCGCTGGCCGCGCAGTATCCCCAACTGCCCCGTCGGGTGGCCTGGGAGCTGGTGTCCAACGCGCGCACGGTCGATCGCAAGATCATGCGCGAAAGCACCCGCGTGCCGCTGCAACTGGCCCGGCAAACCCGGCGGGTCCTCGACAAACTGCACGAAGACCAGGCGCTGATGGGCCTGTATTGGCCGCAGTTGGCCAATACAGGCACGCGACGTATTGCGCTGGGCACCCTGGAGCGTTTGTCCGGCTGGCCTCGGGACGTCGCGTTCCAACTGCGCGAGGGACGCTTGACCGGGCCTGCGCTGGAGCGCATCGGGCCCGCCGATGCCCGCGTGCGGCGCACCATTGTGCAGTCCGCCGAAGGGTTTCAGACGTTCGACGAGCAAGGGCGCGATCTGGATGCGTTGGCCACAGGCCCGGACGCGTTGTATCAGGCCATTGTCGACGGCCTGTCCCCCGTCCAACGCAACGCCCTGCGCCTGGCCGGTACACACAGTGGTGGCCGTTTACGCAGCCAACTGCGCTTCAAGTGCCAGGACGAGCGCTACCGCGTGCGGGGCTATTTGTGGCCGGAACGAGGCATGCCCGAAGCGGCGCCGTCTTCCTGTATTCAGGCGCAGGTCGGCCCACCGGCTGCGGATCCGCCAGCACTGGTGCGCAGACTCAGAAAGCTGTACCCGCTGTTAAGCGCAGTGGAGATTTCCCGGGTGATCAAAGGCGCCGGCCACGATCACTTGTCCCGCGCCCTCAAGGTGCAGAAGCTGGAAAGCGATTTCGCTTTATTGCACCGCGTGTTGAAAGCCTGGAGCAATCAGGCCCCGAGCGATGTGCAGGCCGTCGCGCTGTGGGATCACCGTCTGAGCCGTCATCGCGCCATGAGGCTGATCGAGCAGTGTTGGCGACGCATGACCGTTGCGCGCGACGAGCGTGGCCTGCGCATCCCCGTCCTGGAACTGGACGGCATGCTGCTGGGCGGCCTGCCGACGTTGCCGCCACAGATTCAGTTCGAGCATGTTCAAAAGCTGTCCCTGAGAAACATGCAACTGGGCGATGAAGTGGCGTATTTTCTCAAGCACTTCAAAGGTGCGAATACCCTTGATCTGACGCAAAACCGCCTCACCCGGCTACCCGAAGTGCTTGGGCATATGCCGCAACTGGCGCGCTTGCGCATGGCCAACAATCAGTTGCTGTTGAACGAGTACAGCCTGCGCACGTTGGCCGAACTGCGCACGTTGCGCTCGCTGAACCTGAGCGAGAACCCGCTGATCGATGCACCGCAGGTAGGCAAAATGCTCGACCTGCGCGAGCTGCTGCTGCGCAACTGCAAGCTCACCGGCTTTCCCGGCGGATGCCAGCGATTGCCCTGGCTGGAGCATGTCGACTTGCGCCAGAACGAAATCACCACCTTGCCCGAGTGGTTGTCCGGCATGCCTCGACGGTTTGCCGAGGCCATCAACCTGCGCCTCAACCCCTTGTCATCCACCAGCCAACTGGCGCTCAAGAACTATCGGCGCAATCACGGTTCGGGCATGGGCTTTCTTGAAGATGACATCGCCCGCCTGAATGAACAGCGGGCCCGGGAGCTGTGGTTGTGCGAGGAAGGGCTGAGCGGTCACGTGGAAAAAGAGCGGGTCTGGAAAGGCCTCATGGATGAGTCGGGTTCCGATGGCTTGTTCAAATTGCTCGCCGAGCTGGGTAATACGGCTGATGCGCGCTTTGTGCGCGAGGACCTTGAACGGCGTATCTGGCGCGTGCTGATGGCAGCCGCCGGCGACGAAGACTTGCGCGAAGAAGTCTTTCAGCGCGCCGCCACGCCGCTGCGTTGTGACGACGCGGCGGCGAGCAATTTCAGTGCGCTGGAGGTGCTTACGGAGATCAGCGACAGCACGCGCTTGATCGAGGGCCGGGTGATCACCGCCAAACCGTTGTTGAAACTGGCCAAAGGGCTGTTTCGCCTCGACCAACTGGAAAGCATCGCGCGGCGCCACAGTGACAGCAACCCGACGGTAGACCCGTTGGAGGTCAGCCTGGCGTACCGTACCGGTCTGGTCGACCGTTTCCACCTGCCGGGTCAGCCCCTGCACATGCGTTTCGCGCGCCTGGGCGGGGTGACGCCCAGCGCGCTGGACAGCGCCGAGGCGCACGTCAGGGCCGCGGAGCTGTCGCCGGAGATGCTGAGTTACCTGGTGGAATTGCCGTTCTGGACCGACTATTTGAAGCGCACGTTCGCCCACCGTTTCGAGCGCCTGAACGAGCCGTTCAACCAGCGGGTGAATGCGGTGTTCGACCAGAGTCTGACCCTGGCCGACGTGGATTATCGCGACCAGATGAGCCTGATCCTGCAAGAGCAAAAGCAGGCGCAGGCGGCGGAAATTCGACGCCTGAGCGAGGAGGCCTTGCGCATCGATGATCTGGGCATCTGCTCGTTGCTCTGAGGGCGTGTCAGCCGTTTTTTCCGCGAATCAACGCACGCAGGGCAAAACGGTTCGGATGGCAGGCTTCGGCGATGCTGGCCGCCACGGGCAGTGGTTCGTCATTGATCCAGGCCGCCAGCAATTCGCCGCACAGCGGCGCAGTGATCAGGCCGCGCGAGCCGTGGCCGCTGTTGACGTACAGGCCGTCGAGCCAGGGACAGGGTGTGTCCGGCACTTGGCGCGCGTCCTTGCCGAGGATGCCGTAGGCGTGGCCGAACGCGTCACGATCGGCCAGCGGGCCGACGATGGGCAGGTAGTCCGGGCTGGTGCAGCGGAAGGCCGCCCGGCCTTGCAGGGTTGTCGGGGCCAGGGTGTCGACAGCCAGGCGCCGGGCCAGGTCACTGGAGATGTCCTGGAGCAGCGCCAGGTTGCCAAGATGGTCGGCTGTGGTGGGCGTGAGATCGTCGTTGTTGAAGTCGAAGCTGGCGCCCAGGGTGTGTTCCCCCAGGCGTGACGGTGCCACATAACCTTCGGCGCACACCACGGTGGCCAGGGCCCGGCTTGCGCCGGTTTGCGGCAGACGCGTGATCTGCCCGCGAATGCGTTTGAGGGGCAGGTCGGTGAAGCGTCGGACCTCGGCTGCGCCCGCCAGGATCACCACGGGTGCGCTGGCCAACAGTCGCTCACCGTCCCAGGCTTGCCACTGGTCGTCGACCTTGCGCAGCTCAAGCACCTCGTGATGGGGCAGTACCTGGACGCCGGGGTGGCGTGCTTGCCATGCGCACAGCGCCGGCGGGTGCACCCAGCCGCCCTCGGGGTAGAACAGGCCGCCGTGTTCCAGAGCGATACCGGCCTGGGCCTCGGCCTGTTCGCGATCGAGCAGGTGCAACAACTGCGGCGCAAAGGCCTTTGCCAGTTGGGCCTGGCGCTGGCCTTCCTTGGCATCGAACGCCAGTTGCAGCACGCCGCAGCCATCCCAGTCCACGCCGCGATGCAGGTGTTCCAGCAGGCGGCGGGTGTAGCCGAAACCGGCGACGATCAACTGCGACAATGCAGTGCCGTGGGCGGACAGCTTCAGGTACAGCACACCCTGCGGGTTGCCCGAGGCTTCCCGGGCCAGTGCGTCATGGCGTTCCAGCACGCTGACCTGCCAGCCCCGTGCGGCCAGGCTGGCCGCGCTGGCGCAACCGGCCAGGCCGCCGCCGATGACCAGGGCCCTGCGCTCGGTGATGGCTGTGCGAGGCCGGGCGAACCAGGGTTTTGCGGCGGCGGGCGGCGGGGTTGCTTCGGGCCAGCCGAGGAATTCACCGCGCAGAATCTCCCACTTGTGGCCGATGCCCGGGGTGCGTTTCATCTTGAATCCGGCGGCATTGATCAACCGACGTACCCAGCCGGTGCTGGTGAAGGTGCTGATGGTCGAGTGCGGTGCCGCCAGGCGCGCCAGTTCGGCGAACAGCTCGGCGGTCCACATATCGGGGTTCTTGGCCGGGGCGAAGCCGTCGAGAAACCAGGCGTCGACCTGTGCATCCAGTTGCGGCAACTGCTCCAGGGCATCGCCGATCAGCAGGGTCAGAGTCACGCGACCGTTGTCCAGCACCAGGCGCTGGAAGCCCGAGTGAATGGCGATGTACTGCGCCAGCAATGGCTCGGCGAAGGCGTGCAATTCGGGCCAGAGGGCGAGGGCGCGTTGCAGGTCGGCGTGGCTCAGCGGGTATTTTTCCACGCTGATGAAATGCAGGCGCGCGTCGGCTGCGGCGTATTCTTCGAACAACTGCCAGGCGCAGAGGAAATTCAGGCCGGTGCCGAAGCCGGTTTCACCGATCACCAGCCGCCCGCCCGCCGGCAGGGCGGCAAAGCGTTCCTGCAAGCGGTTCTGTTCGAGGAACACGTAGCGGGTTTCTTCAAGGCCCGACTGGTCGGAGAAGTACACGTCGTCGAACACCCGCGAGTGCGGGCGACCTTGGTCATCCCAGTCGAGCTGGGCGTGGGTGATGGGGGTCATGGGTGGCTCATCGAATAAACGCAGGCAAAGGCAAGGCGGCCATTCTAGCCGATCAAGGGGCATTGAATTGACCCAGGGCAAGCGCCGATGGAATTTCCTCCCGCGTGTTGTTGCCCAATCCGCTAGTCTTGATCCATCTTGAAATGGAGCCGCCCATGTTCGAATCCGCCGAAATCGGTCACGCCATCGACAAAGACACCTACGACGCCGAAGTCCCGGCCCTGCGTGAAGCGCTGCTGGAAGTGCAGTATGAACTGCAACAGCAGAAGCGCTTCCCGGTGATCATCCTGATCAACGGGATCGAGGGCGCCGGCAAGGGCGAGACCGTCAAACTGTTGAATGAATGGATGGACCCGCGCCTGATCGAAGTGCGCACCTTCGACCAGCAGACCGACGAAGAACTGGCCCGGCCGCCGGCCTGGCGCTATTGGCGGCAGCTGCCGGCCAAGGGGCGCATGGGTATCTTTTTTGGCAACTGGTACAGCCAGATGCTGCAAAGCCGTGTGCATGGGCAGATCAAGGACGCACGCCTGGACCAGGCGATCGCCGGTGCCGAGCGTCTGGAAAAGATGCTCTGCGATGAAGGCGCGCTGATCTTCAAGTTCTGGTTCCACCTGTCCAAAAAGCAGATGAAGGCGCGGCTCAAGGCCTTGGCCGACGATCCGCTGCACAGTTGGCGCATCAGCCCGCTGGACTGGCAGCAGTCCGAGACCTACGACAAATTCGTGCATTTTGGCGAGCGCGTGCTGCGTCGCACCAGCCGGGACTATGCGCCGTGGCATGTGATCGAGGGTGTGGACGCGCATTACCGTGGGCTGACCGTGGGGAAAATCCTGCTGGAAGGCCTGCAAAATGCCCTCAAGGTGGCGAAGGGCAAGGCCAGCGGCATGAACCCGGCGCCGCTGCCCTCGGCGGTGGACCAGATGAGCCTGCTCAACAGCTTGGACATGAGCCGACGCCTGGACAAGGACGATTACGAGGAACAACTGATTACCGAGCAGGCGCGGTTTTCCGGCCTGATGCGCGATAAACGCATGCGCAAGCACGCGCTGGTCACGGTGTTCGAAGGCAACGACGCGGCGGGCAAGGGCGGCGCGATCCGCCGAGTGGCTGCGGCGCTCGATCCACGCCAGTACCGTATTGTGCCGATCGCCGCGCCCACCGAAGACGAGCGCGCGCAGCCGTACCTGTGGCGGTTCTGGCGGCAGATCCCGGCGCGAGGGATGTTCACGGTGTTCGACCGCTCCTGGTATGGCCGTGTGCTGGTGGAGCGCATCGAAGGTTTCTGCACCCCGGCGGACTGGATGCGCGCCTACGGCGAGATCAATGACTTCGAGGAGCAACTGCGCGACGCCGGAGTGATCGTAGTGAAATTCTGGCTGGCGATCGACAAGGACACCCAGCTGGAGCGTTTCCAGGCTCGCGAGGAAATCCCGTTCAAACGCTTCAAGATCACCGACGACGACTGGCGCAACCGTGACAAGTGGGACGATTACCGCGCCGCCGTCGGCGATATGGTTGACCGCACCAGCACCGAGGTCTCGCCCTGGACCCTGGTGGAGGCCAATGACAAGCGCTGGGCGCGGGTCAAAGTGCTGCGCACCATCAACCGGGCGCTGGAGGATGCATTCGACAAATCCGACAAGCACGACAAGAAGGGCAAAAAGAAATAAACCCGCATGCTCCGTTTTGTAGTGAGCAGGCTTGTCCTGCGCCGGGCAGCGAAGCTGCCCTGACAGGTGCCACAGGGTTGTGTTTGGCATATAGGCCCGATGAATGATCATCGCGGTCGGGCAATCTCGGAACTATCCTCGATCCACCTTCCAATAATCCCGAGATAGAGGTAGTCCATGCGTGAAGTAGTGATTGTCGACAGCGTGCGAACCGGCCTGGCCAAGTCTTTTCGCGGCAAGTTCAACCAGACCCGCCCGGATGACATGGCGGCCCATTGCGTCAACGCGCTGCTTGCCCGCAATGGCATCGACCCGGCGACGGTGGAGGATTGCATCGTCGGCGCCGGCTCGAACGAGGGCGCCCAGGGCTATAACATCGGACGCAATGTGGCGGTGCTCTCGCAACTGGGGACCGGCACGGCGGGCATGACGCTCAACCGTTTCTGCTCTTCGGGCCTGCAGGCGATTGCCATTGCGGCCAACCAGATCGCCTCGGGCTGCAGCGATATCATCGTGGCGGGCGGCGTGGAGTCCATCAGCCTGACCATGAAGAGCGTCAACACCGACAACCTGATCAACCCGCTGCTCAAGGCGCAGGTGCCGGGCATCTATTTCCCCATGGGCCAGACCGCCGAGGTCGTGGCGCGCCGCTACAACGTCAGTCGCGAGGACCAGGACCTCTACGCCCTGCAGAGTCAGCAGCGCACCGCCCAGGCCCAGGCCGACGGTTTGTTCAGCGATGAAATCGTGCCGATGGCGGTCACGTACAAGGTCGAGGACAAAACCACCGGCGAGGTGCAGGTGCTCGAAGGCGTGGTCGACCGCGACGACTGCAACCGCCCGGGTACCACCCTGGCCAACCTGCAAAGCTTGAAGCCGGTGTTCGCCGAAGACGGGTCGGTCACGGCGGGCAACTCTTCGCAGTTGTCCGACGGTGCGTCGATGACCTTGGTGATGAGTCTGGAGAAAGCCCTGGCGCTCGGGCTCAAGCCCAAGGCGTTTTTCCGTGGGTTCACCGTGGCCGGCTGCGAGCCGGACGAGATGGGCATCGGCCCGGTATTTTCAGTGCCCAAGCTGCTCAAGGCGAAGGGCTTGAATGTGGCGGACATTGACCTGTGGGAGCTCAATGAGGCGTTCGCGTCCCAATGCCTGTACGCGCGCAATCGCCTGGAGATCGACAATGCCCGGTACAACGTCAATGGCGGTTCGATTTCCATCGGCCATCCGTTCGGCATGACCGGTTCACGGCAGGTGGGACACCTGGTGCGTGAACTGCAACGGCGCAACCTGCGTTACGGCATCGTGACCATGTGCGTGGGCGGCGGCATGGGGGCCACCGGGTTGTTCGAAGCGGTGCGCTAGCAATAGACGCTTGTACCGCTGCGGGCCGTCTGTACCCGGGCACTATCAAAAAGGGGAGCGTGCTCCCCTTTTTTGCGCTTGTTGTCCAGCCAAGTTCTTGTCTTATTGTGCATTGATTGCTTAGTTGGAATAACGCCCCAGGCGCTGTTATGTTCTGCGCATGTAATCTTGTTCTTACAGATATAGCCTGCTTTAAATTATTCGCGTTAACAAACAAGTAGTCCATTTCCTTCGGCTGTTTTAAAGAAATCTCAAAGTTGCCCTTTATTTCCTGCGTATCTTGATAGGGAATGGCTACATCGTTCATCGAAAAAGACGGCTTACTTCATTGGTTAATCAGTCGACACTTGCTCGGCGTTGAGCAGCTGGCTGAATTGCAATGCAACTAATTGGAAAGATCGAAGTGACATCCTTCGATGACAGTTGCTGCTCAGTCGCTTGTTTAATTCGCCCTGCCTGTACCCGTGACAGGGCAACTTAATGAAACTTGCCAAGTGAGAGTCTGTAGATGAATACCAAACTGAAAACCGTGCTGTTGTCCGTTGGCCTGCTGGCGGGCTCGATGTCTGTTGCAAACGCAGCGGATGGAACGGTGACGTTCCTGGGGTCGGTCCATTCGGGTGCTTGCTCCATCAAGCCGGACTCCGTGGACCAGACCGTTCGCCTGGGGGCGATTGCCAAGCATCAGCTGCAAGCCGGTGGCAAATCCGAAGCCCGCCGCGTGCTGATCGAGCTTGAAGGCTGCGACTTGACCGGGCTCACCGACAACACGGTCACCACGACCTTCACCGGCGCGCCTTCGGCCGTGGTGCCAGGCGCGATCGGTACTGTGGGCGGCGCGGGCGGCGTGGGCATCATGATGACCCATGGCAATTCCCTGGTTGAGTTGGGTAAACCGACCGCCCCGCAGATCATCAGCGCCGGCGACAACACGCTGGAGTTCGGGGCCTACGTCCAGGGCGCCGCGACCGCCCCGATCATTCCGGGTGATTTCAGCGCCGTCACCAATTTCACCTTGGCCTATCAGTGAGTTTTGCCCCCGCCACCCTGCGTGGCGGGGGGAAAGCGGGAGGGAGATAGCGGTGAATACATTCTTGAGTCTCGCTGTGGCCTCGTCAGTCTTGTTGCTCATCAGCCCCTGCGCGTTGGCGCAAGGGGGGGCGCAGGGCGAAGGGCTGGTGACGCTGGGCGGGGAGGTGGTGGACTCGGCCTGCGGGCTGGAACTGGCCAGTATCGATCAAACCATCGAGATGCCTCCCGAGCCGGTAGGTCGGCTGTTGCGCAACACGCGGGGGGAGGACCACCCCTTTCAGTTACGCCTGGTGAACTGCTCGCTGACCCGGCCCGATCCGTTGCGTCCGGGTATGAGCCTGCCCGACTGGAAGCACATGCAAGTGACGTTCGAGGGCCCCACCGACAGGGCAGGGCTCTCGTTCGCGGTCTTCGGTGCTTCGCAAGGGGTGGCCCTGCATATCGTCGATTCCGCGGGCCAGGAGAGTGTTCCGGGTGAACGGATGGCACCCGCGCCCCTGTCGGAGGGCGATATGACACTCAACTACGTGCTGTACCTGGTGGGTAACGGATTGCCCTTGGTGGTTGGGGCTCACAGTGCCGCGGTGCGGTTCAAGTTGGAATACTTCTGAATTGATGGGTTGCTTTCATGTTGAATGGGTCGATGGTCAAAAATACCCTGCGCCCCAGCCTTTTTGGTGGGTTGATATCACTGGCGGGCGGTGCAGTGGGTGCATCGGATGTCGAGTTCAATACCGATGTCCTGGATATAAGCGATCGCACGAATATTGATTTGTCTCGGTTTGCGCGCAGCGGGTTCATTCTGCCGGGCACTTACTCAATGACCGTACAAGTCAACGCTCAACCAATGTCTGAACACTCGGTGGCTTTCTATGCGCCCGATGAGGATCCGAAAGGCAGCGAGGCCTGTTTGTCGGCAACCCTCGTGGAACAGTTGGGACTGAAAACGTCCGACGCCGGCAAACTTGCCTGGTGGAAGGGCGGCGAGTGCCTGGATATTCAAAGTCTGCCGGGCATGGAGGTCAGTGGTGACCTGGCCACCTCCACCCTGAGTATCAACTTGCCCCAGGCCTACCTCGAGTACAGCGCGATCAATTGGGACCCACCTTCCCGCTGGGATGAAGGGGTGCCGGGACTGCTGCTGGACTACAGCCTGACGGCGCAATCGAACTATCAGAGAGAAGACGGCAACCGCAATAACCTCAGCGGCAATGGCACGGTGGGTGCCAACGCCGGTGCCTGGCGCTTCAGGGCCGATTGGCAGGGACGTGTCGAGCGTGGTCGACAGGAAGCGGCGGGGCCTCAAAAGCTGGAGTGGAGCCGTTATTACGCGTATCGCGCCATTCCTGCGCTCAAGGCGCGCCTGCTGGTGGGTGAGAACTACCTGTATTCGGACCTGTTCGACAGCTTCCGCTTTTCCGGCGCCGCGCTCAATTCGGATGAAAGCCAGTTGCCGCCCAACCTCCGCGGTTATGCCCCGGAAGTGGTAGGCGTGGCCAAGACCAATGCCAAGGTCATCATCAGCCAGCAGGGCCGTGTGCTGTATGAAACCCTGGTGGCGGCGGGCCCCTTTCGCATTCAGGACCTCAATGGCGCGGTGACCGGCAAGCTGGATGTGCGAGTCGAAGAGCAGGACGGCTCGGTGCATACCCAGCAGGTCGATACTGCCGGCGTTCCGTACCTGACGCGTCCCGGGCGCATTCGCTACAAGCTGGCCTCCGGGCGACCGTCGAACCTGCAGCACGGGTCCGATGGGGACTTTTTTACCACCGGCGAGTTCTCCTGGGGCATCAGCAATGGCTGGTCGCTGTTCGGCGGCGGCATCAGTGACAACAACTACAAGGCCTTGTCCGTCGGGGCAGGGCGGGATTTGCTGGCATTTGGCGCGGTGTCGCTGGATGTGACGCAGTCCCACGCGACGGTCTGGAGCGAGGCGCTCTCGGGCAAATCGTACCGCCTGCAATACTCCAAGAACTTCGAGGAGTACGACAGCCAGGTGACATTCGCCGGCTACCGCTTCTCCGAGAAAAACTTTCTGACCATGACCGAGTACCTGGACGCGCGCTATTACGGGCTCAATGGTGAGCGCGGCGGGCGGGGCGATTACCGTGACAGCGATGAGCCCTGGCAGCCGATCGGGGGCAGCAAGGCGCTGTATACCGTAACGCTCAACAAGCAGTTCCGTGACCTGGGCGCCACGGTCTATGCCAGTTACCACAAGCAGACCTACTGGGACCGGCCCGACACGCACCGCTGGAACCTGTCGTTGTCACGCTATTTCAATGTGGGCAGTGTCAAGAACATGAGCCTGTCCCTGAATATGTACCGCACCCGGGAGTACAGCTATCAGGACAACGGCCTGTCCGTGACCGTCAGCCTGCCGTTGGGGCGCACCGGCACCTTGTCGCTGGATGCGAACCGGGCAGCCGGCAGCAACGGTTTTGCCACGCGATACAGTGATCGCGTGGATGAGCGCAACAGCTACCAGCTCAGTGCCAGCGACACCTCGGCCAGCGGCTACCTGAGCCATATGGGGGATTACGCCGATGTCGACCTGAGCGCCAGCCGCCAGGAAGGCGGTTACAGCAGCCTCAGTGCCTCGGCCCGTGGCGGCGGCACCTTGACGGCCCAGGGAGGCGCCTTGCACCGCACCACGAGCACCGGCGGTACGCGCCTGATGATCGACACCGGTGGCGTGCCCGATGTACCGGTGCGCGGCTACGGTTCACCGACGCGCAGCAATGTCTTCGGCAAGGCGGTCATTTCCGACATCAGCAGCTACCAGCGCACGGCAGCCAGTGTCGATCTGGAGAGCCTGCCGGGCAATGTCGAAGCTACTCAATCCGTCACCCAACTGACGCTGACCGAAGGCGCTATCGGCTATCGCACGCTGGACGTGATTGCCGGTGAAAAAGCCATGGTGGTGTTGCGTCTGCCCGACGGCAGCGCGCCGCCCTTCGGCGCCACCGTGAAGAACCTCAAACAGCAAGACACCGGGATTGTGAACGACGGCGGCAACGTCTACTTGAGCGGCATTCGTGCCGGCGAGCGGATGGTGGTCAGTTGGGCCGGGCATGAGCGTTGCGAGCTCACGCTGCCGTCCACTCTGCCCGCGGACGGCTTGAGCGATGCCTTGCATCTGCACTGCCAGCGCGTCGCCACAGCACCGTCCTTGCCAGAGCCTGCCACGCTGAGCAGCCAGCAGCCCACCGAAACGGAGAACACATCCTCATGATGCCCGTCACACGCTTCACCCCTCAGGTTTTCACGTTGCTGGTTCTGGGTTGTATCCAGAGTGCCAACGCCGCGGTCGGCCTGGACCGCACCCGCGTGATTTTCGAAGGTGGCAAGGACGCCACCAGCGTGAACATCACCAACAACAATACCCGGTTGCCCTATCTGGCCCAGGGCTGGATCGAGGATGAGTCCGGCAAGAAAATCACCAGTCCCTTGATTGTGCTGCCGCCGGTTCAACGTCTGGAGGCCGGCAAGCAAAGCCAGGTGAAAGTGCAGGCGCTGCCGGCGGCCAAGTCGTTGCCCCAGGACCGGGAGACGGTCTACTACTTCAACTTGAGGGAGATTCCGCCGCGGAGTGATAAGTCCAACACCCTGCAGATTGCCCTGCAAACCCGCATCAAGCTGTTCTACCGGCCACAGGCGATCACGCCCAGTCAGCAGGATCTGGCCAACCCCTGGCAGGAGAAAATCACACTGACCCGGGAAGGCAGCCATTACCGGGTCAACAACCCCACGCCTTACTACGTGACGCTGGTGGACGCGCGCAGCAGCAAGGGCGGCAAGACCGTGCCGGGTTTCGTGCCGGTGATGGTGCCGCCCAAGGGCGCGCTGGCTTTGGGGGCTTCGGTCAAGGAACTCGGTACGGCGCCGGTGCTGGCCTACGTGAACGATTACGGTGGCCGTCCGCTGCTGGCGTTCACCTGTGCGGGCGACACCTGCACGGTCAGCGCGCAGGCCTTGTCGTCCAATGAGTAAGGGTTGCGGGAGAAGGTCATGAAGTCGCACTACGTGAAGGTCGTGGGTGGCCTGCTGTTGGCCCTGGCGGCGAGCGTGCAGGCCGAGGATGAAGAGGACATCGAAGGTCAGGTCGGCAAGTTGAATGTGCTGGGTTCCATGCATGAGTCCCCGTGCAGTCTGGAGATGGCTTCGCTGCATCAGACCGTTGACCTGGGCAGCGTGTCCACCAGCCAGTTGCAGCGCCCCGGTGACCAGGCCACCTCGAAGGCGTTTCAACTGCGCTTCACCGATTGCCTGCGCACCGCCGGCCGCGTCCGCAGCGAACGTTCGGGCAACCTGGTCTGGAGTGCCTACCAACCCGTGCTGTCGGTCGCGTTCAGCGCGCCGGCCGACGCCGATGACCCTCGACTGGTCAAGGTGCAGGGCATCACCGGAATGGGCCTGCGCCTGACCGATGCACTGGGACGGGATGTGCAACTGGGCGCGCGGGGCGAGCCGTTGTTTTTGCCCGTGGGGCGCAACACCCAGGTCTGGAAGGTCCAGCCCACGCGCACCGCCGCCCCCCTCACCAGCGGTGCATTCAGTGCCGTGGTGGATTTCAGGCTCAACTATGAGTAAGGGCAACACCATGTCTAAATCAACCGGCCTGCGGGCCATTCTGATCGCCGCAGGCGTCCTGTTGGGCGGCAGCCAGGCCGTGCAGGCTCAAACCAGCGTGACCATTCGCGCGGTGATCATCGCGCCGCCGCCCTGCGTCATCAACGGTGGCAGCACCCTGAATGTGCCGTTCGGCAATGACCTGCTGACATCCCGGGTGGACGGGGTCAATTACCGGCGTGGCGTGCCCTATACCGTCACCTGTGACTCGCCCTACAGCAACGCCTTGAAACTGGCGCTCCAGGGTACGGGCGCCGCGTTTGACAACCGGGTGCTCTCGACCCGCAAGGCGGACCTTGGGGTCAAGTTATTCGTCAACGGCGCCGACTGGCCACTCAATACGGCAGTGAATTTCACCTATCCCAATTTCCCCGTGGTGCAGGCCGTGCCGGTCAAGCGCGCGGGCAGCCGGCTGACCGGAGGCGCGTTCGACGCCACCGCGACCCTGGTGGTCGATTACCAATGAAGAGGACGGATCCATGACAGTCTTGCAGCCGCAAATGTGGCTCTTCGTGTGTGCGCTTGGCTTGAGTTGCGGCGTGTCGGCCAACCTGACGTTCAGCGGTACGCTGAATGAACCGCCACCCTGCACGATTGATGCGGGAAATGTGATCGAGGTCGATTTTGGCGATGTCGGCGTCAAGCGCGTCGATGGCGTGCGCTATCGCCGCAGCGTCGGTTACGCGATCAACTGTGGCGTCGACACCCTGCCGTGGGCGCTGAAGCTGAGCGTCAACGGCACGCCGGCGGCCTTTGACAACGCCGCAGTGCAGACCAGCGTGCCGGCCTTGGGCATTCGCGTGTTTCAGAATGACCAGCCGTTTTCACTGAATACGCCACTGGACATCAGCCTGTCGTCACCGCCGACGCTGGAAGTGGTCCCCGTTCAACAGCGCGGGGTCGTGTTGGCCCCCGCCAGCTTCAGCGCAGTGGCAACGCTGTTGGCTGAGTACCAGTAGGAGCCGAGTCGATGGGACATCTTATTCATGACGCCTGGCCGGTTTTCGTGGCGGCGCTGTTGCTGAGCTGTAGCTCGATCCTTGAGGTCCAGGCAGCGGACAACCTGAAGTTCAAAGGCAAGCTGGTGCGCGAAGCCTGCACGATCCGCCCGGGTGACGACGCCATCACGCTGGAGCTCTGGGACGTCACCAGCAAGCACCTCTATATCAACACGCGCTCCGTGGGCAAACCGTTCAAATTGCACCTGGAGGACTGTGACACCAGCATCGGCAATTCGGTGACCATCACCTTCGGCGGTGCTGAAAACCGCGAGCTGCCCGGCTTGCTCGCGCTGGACGGTGGAAGTGGGGCATCCGGTATCGGCGTGGGTATCGAGACCCCGGGCGATGAGCCGTTGCCCCTGAACGCCGTGAGCGACAAACAGCTACTGGTCGCTGGCAGCAACGTGATCGAGCTCAAGGCCTATGTAAAGGGCGAGCCGAGTGCCATTCGTGATCAAAGCATCGGGCATGGTGCGTACACGGCAACCTCGACCTTTACGCTGGACTATCCGTAGCCGTCTTGTTCGAGCCGAAACGGCTTCCTATCCAATCCACACTTTTCCGGGCGGTTTTCAGCGCCACTGTGTCCATGCGGCCTTTGCCCGCAGGGCGACGCCTGGGAGAGGAGCAACGAGAGATCAACATGAAACGACTGCGCGCAGCCTGTGTGCTTCTTGTCCTGACGGGGATCGCGTCGACCGCGCAAGCCGTCGATTGCCGTGTCAATGGCGGCCCCTGGCAAAATGGCAACCCCAACCTGTACGTCCCGGTTACCGTCACCCAGAGCGCAGATCGCACCCGGATCATGCTGGAAGGTGCACGGCTGGAATGTCGCTTTACCTACAGCGGCGGCCCGGCGTGGCATGAGGACTATTGGGTCAGCGGGAGTGCGGCGGGTACCGCCTGGACACCCGGCCCCAAGTTTGTCAGTGAGGGGACCGGTTTACGCATCAATGGGACGTTCCTGAATACCCCGGTGCCGTCGGGCAGAAACATCCTCACCGTGCCCAACAACGGAGTCTTTTACCCGGTCAATGTCACCCCCTACATTCTGGTGCGCAACTACCCGGCCAACCCCCTGGATATTCGCGTCGGGGATCACCTCGGCGTGCTGCGTCTCACCAGCTCGAACAACTATGACGGCACCCGACCGCAATTGACCGTCACCTACAGCGCTGCCAATAACTTCGTGGTCACCCCGTCGAGCTGCACCATCAACAATAACAACCCGATCGAGATCAACTTCGGCAACGTTCACCAGCGGTCCATCGGCAGCGATCCGCTGAGTACACCCATCGTGAGTAACCGCAGGCTCAGCTATTCCTGCCCGGACGGTGGGGTGAACACGCCGATCACCATCACCTACAAAGGCACACGTTCGTCGTTCGACTCGCGCCTGCTGATGATGACCAATGCCGATGTCGGCACTGCCCTTGTCAGGAACGGCGCGGCGGTGCCGGTCAATGGTTCGTTCCTGACCCGCATCACCAATAGCGTGGGTGCGGACGATGTGACGTTTTCGCTGGTGCGTCGAGCCGGTTCGCTGCCGGCGGCCGGGCCCGTCAGTGGCAGCGGGGTGCTGGTGATGGGCGTGCCGTGAGCGGTGCGTGAGAATGCGGTGTACCCAACGCGCCGCGTTCCCCTAGAATGCCGGTTCCACATCCTCTGGCGTTTGGGGCATTCATGCACATCTCTTCGGGTCGCTGGGTCTACGGTTTTCTGCTGACCCTGTTGACTGCGCTGCTCTGGGGCATCCTCCCGGTCAAACTCAAACAGGTGTTGCAGGTGATGGACCCGGTCACCGTGACCTGGTTTCGCCTGATCGTGGCCGGCAGTTGCCTGTTCGTGTACCTGGCCTTGGCCAGGCGCCTGCCCAGTCGCAAGGTGCTTGGCCCAAGGGGGGGCTGGCTGGTGGGGATGGCCGTGTGCGGGCTGGTGGGTAACTACGTGCTTTACCTGATCGGCCTGAAGATGCTCAGCCCCGGTACCGCGCAACTGGTGGTGCAGATGGGACCGATCTTCCTGATGATCGCCAGTGTGTTTGTGTTCAAGGAGCGTTTCAGCCTGGGGCAGGGGCTGGGCCTGGTGGTGCTGATCATCGGCTTCGGTCTGTTCTTCAACCAGCGGCTGGAAGAGTTGCTGACGTCCCTGGGCACCTACACCGCCGGCGTGCTGACCATTTTGCTTGCCACTACCATCTGGGTGTTCTACGCCCTCGGCCAGAAGCAATTGCTGACGGTGTGGAATTCGCTGCAAGTCATGATGGTGATCTACCTGTCGTGCGCCTTGCTGCTCACCCCCTGGGCCCATCCGCTGGAAGCGCTGGACCTGAGCCCGCTGCAAGGCTGGCTGTTGCTGGCCTGCTGCATGAATACCCTGGTGGCCTATGGTGCGTTTGCCGAAGCCTTGGCCCACTGGGAAGCCTCGCGGGTCAGTGCGACCCTGGCGCTCACCCCCCTGGTGACGTTTGTTGCGGTGGCCGTGGCGGCCTGGTTGTGGCCCGAGTATGTACAGGCCGAAGAGATCAACGCCCTGGGCTATGCCGGGGCGTTGGTGGTGGTGATGGGGTCCGCGAGCGTGGCCCTGGCGCCGTCGCTGATTGCCGGGCTCAAGGCCCGGCGGGTGCGGCTGGCTTCTTAAGCGCCGAGCATGTCTTGCGGGCGAACCCACTGGTCGAACTCGGCATCGGTGAGGTAGCCCAGGTCCAGCGCGGCTTTGCGCAGGGTCAGGCCCTCGGCATAGGCCTTCTTGGCGATCTCGGCGGATTTGTCATAGCCGATATGCGGGTTGAGCGCCGTGACCAGCATCAGCCCGCGCTCCAGATGCTCCGCCATTTGCACCGCGTCCGGCTCAAGCCCGGCCACGCAGTGTTCCTGGAAGTTGTTGCAACCGTCGGCCAGCAAACGGATGGATTCCAGCAGGTTGTGGATGATCACCGGTTTGTACACGTTCAACTGCAAGTGCCCCTGGCTGGCCGCGATGCCGATGGTCACGTCGTTGCCCAGCACCTGGCAGGCCAGCATCGACAAGGCCTCGCACTGGGTCGGGTTGACCTTGCCGGGCATGATCGAGCTGCCCGGTTCGTTGGCCGGCAACTTCACTTCCGCAAGCCCGGTGCGGGGGCCTGAGCCCAGCAAGCGCAGGTCGTTGGCGATTTTCATCAGCGCCACGGCCAGGGTTTTCAGCGCGCCGTGCAGGGACACCAGCGGTTCATGGCCCGAGAGCGCGGCAAATTTGTTCGGCGCCGTGACGAACGGCAAGCCCGACAACGCCGCCAGCTCAGAGGCAATCGCCTCGCCAAAACCATGGGGCGCATTGAGCCCGGTGCCGACCGCGGTACCGCCCTGGGCCAGCTCGCAGACGGCGGGCAGGGCGCTGCGCACGGCGCGCTCGGCGTAGTCGAGCTGGGCGATGAACGCCGAAAGTTCCTGGCCGAAGGTGATCGGCGTGGCGTCCATCATGTGGGTGCGCCCGGTCTTCACCAGCTTGATATGCCGCGCCGACACTTCCGCCAGGCCGCCCGAGAGGTTCTTGATGGCCGGCAGCAGTTGCTGGTTCACCGCCTGCACGGCGGCGATGCTCATGGCGGTGGGGAAGCAGTCGTTGGAGCTCTGGGAGCGATTGACGTGATCGTTGGGGTGCACCGGGCTTTTGCCACCACGTTTGTTGCCCGCCAACTCGTTGGCGCGGCCGGCGATCACTTCGTTGGCGTTCATGTTGCTCTGGGTGCCACTGCCGGTCTGCCAGACCACCAGCGGGAACTGGTCATCGTGTTGGCCGGCCAGCACTTCGTCGGCGGCCTGTTCGATCAGGCGGGCGATGTCGGCGGGCAGGTCGCCGTTGCGGTCGTTGACCCGGGCGGCGGCTTTCTTGATCAGGGCCAGGGCGTGCAGTACCGGCAGCGGCATGCGCTGCTCGCCGATGGCGAAGTTCACCAGTGAACGTTGGGTCTGAGCGCCCCAGTAAGCGTCATCCGGGACTTGAACGTCTCCCAGGCTGTCGGTTTCGATACGGCTCATCGGGCACACTCCTCAAGGTCTGTTTGCGCAGTTTAGGCCCTGATCGGCAGGGTGGGTTCCCTAAAAGACGTTTCATCGGTGAATCCAGGCCCGACAAGGCCCGGGGTTGAGCCACAAGGTTTTTTAGGCGCAGAATGGGCGCCCTTGGGGTCTTACCTCGCCTGCTAGAAAAGGAAACTCGATGACTCGTCTTCGTGCCATCTGTACCGCGGTTGCTCTGGTTTGCGCCAGCGGCCAGGTTCTTGCCGATACCGCCAGCCACAACGCCAGTGCCGAAGCCTTCCTTACCCTGGCCCACGCCGACAAGCTGGGTACCCCGGTGTACATGCAAGTGCAGCAAATGTTCGCCCAGCGTTTCGAACAGACCAAGGCGCCTGCCGCCAAGCAGTCCGTCCTGGACAGCTACCAGGCCAAGGCCAACGCCGCCCTGGACCAGGCCATCGGCTGGCCGAAGCTGAAACCGGACATGGTCAAGCTCTACACCGACAACTTCAGCGAATCCGAGCTCAAGGACCTGGTGGCGTTCTACCAGTCGCCGCTGGGCAAGAAAGTCCTGGAAAAAATGCCGCAACTCACCCAGCAGTCGGCCCAGATGACCCAGGCCAAGCTGGAAAGCGCGGTGCCGGTGGTGAACAAGCTGCTGGAAGACATGACCAACGAGCTGACGCCCAAGGCCGCTGCTCCGGCCAAGAAGAAGTAATCAGGAATGACCATGCAACAGCGTATCGAAACGGCCCTTGCCGCCCTGGGCACCGACCACTTGAGCGTGCTGGACGAAAGCCACATGCACAGTCGCGGGTTGCAGACCCACTTCAAGGCCGTGCTGGTCAGCCCGCAGTTCGAAGGGCTGAACCGCGTCAAGCGCCATCAGAAGGTCTACGCCACCCTGGGTGACCTGATGAGCGAGTTTCATGCGCTGGCGCTGCATACCTACACGCCTGATGAATGGGCAAAAATCGACGCAGCCCCGGCCTCGCCGACCTGCGCCGGCGGGCATGACTGATGACCGGGTGTTTCTGACACCGGGCATTTGTTAGAATCCGCAACGCGCCGCTTAGTCGGCGCGTTTTTTTTGCATCCGGTTCACCCTTTGCGAGGGTAGCCACCTGGAGAGAACACCCATGACTCAACCGATCGTCGTGGCGGCACTGTACAAGTTCGTTACCCTCGAAGATTACGTCGCCCTGCGCGAGCCATTGCTGCAGGCGATGGTCGACAACGACATCAAGGGCACCTTGCTGATCGCCGAAGAAGGCATCAACGGCACCGTTTCCGGCAGCCGCGAAGGCATCGATGGCCTGCTGGCCTGGTTGCGCAGTGACTCGCGCCTGGTCGATATCGATCACAAAGAGTCCTACTGCGACGAGCAGCCGTTCTACCGCACCAAGGTCAAGCTCAAGAAAGAGATCGTGACCCTGGGCGTCGAAGGCGTCGACCCGAACAAGAAAGTCGGTACCTACGTCGAGCCTCAGGACTGGAACGCGCTGATCAGCGACCCGGAAGTGCTGCTGATCGACACCCGCAACGACTACGAAGTGTCCATTGGTACCTTCGAAGGCGCGATCGACCCGAAAACCACCAGTTTTCGCGAATTTCCCGACTACATCAAAGCCAATTTCGACCCAGCCAGGCACAAGAAAGTCGCCATGTTCTGCACCGGCGGCATTCGTTGCGAGAAAGCCTCGAGCTACATGCTGGGTGAGGGTTTCGAAGAGGTCTACCACCTCAAGGGCGGCATCCTGAAGTACCTCGAAGAGGTGCCACAGGAAGAGACCAAGTGGCAGGGCGACTGCTTCGTGTTCGACAACCGTGTGACCGTTCGCCACGACCTGAGCGAAGGCGACTACGATCAGTGCCATGCCTGCCGTACGCCGGTGAGCGTTGAAGACCGCGCGTCCGAGCATTATGTGGCGGGCATCAGTTGTCCACATTGCTGGGATAAGCTGCCGGAGAAGACCCGCCGCAGCGCGATCGACCGGCAAAAACAGATCGAGCTGGCCAAGGCCCGCAACCTGCCGCACCCGATTGGCTACAACTACAAGCAATCACCTTCCGAGGCTTGAGCCCATGTCTGCCCGCCTGCTCTATGTGATGGACCCGATGTGTTCCTGGTGCTGGGGGTTTGCCCCGGTGGCCGAGGCGTTGGTGGAGCAGGCCCGGGCCGCCGGCGTGGAGTTGCACCTGGTGGTGGGTGGCTTGCGCACCGGCAGTGGCGCGGCGCTGGAGCCGGCGACGCGGCGCTATATTCTCGAGCACTGGCAGGCGGTCACGGACGCCACCGGCCAGCCGTTCAACCGCGAAGGGGCATTGCCCGACGGGTTTGTCTATGACACCGAGCCGGCGTGCCGCGCCATTGTGACCGCGCGCAGCCTGGCGCCGGACTGCGCCTGGAAACTGCTGGGGCTGATCCAGCGCGCGTTTTATGTCGAGGGGCGCGATGTGACCCACGCCAGCGTGTTGGTGGAACTGGCCGAACAGGCCGGTATCCCGCGCATCGAGTTCGCCGATCTGTTCGACCGTGCCGAGCAGCACGCGGCCACGGCGGCCGACTTCACCTGGGTGCAAGACCTGGGCATCGCCGGTTTCCCCACGTTGCTGGCCGAGCGCAAGGGTCAACTGGCCTTGCTCACCAACGGCTATCAGCCGCTGTCCGAGCTGTCGCCGTTGCTGGGCCGATGGCTGGAGCGAGCAACCTGTGCATGACCAGCCTGACACCCATGAGCCGTCCAAACGCACTGATCGCCTGACCTGGGCGGAAATTCGCCGCCTGGCCCTGCGGCACAAAAAGTCCCTGTGGATCGCCAACGGCGTTGCCGTGCTGGCGACCCTGTGCAGTGTGCCCATCCCCTTGCTGTTGCCTTTGCTGGTGGACGAAGTACTGCTGGGGCACGGGGACGCCGCGCTCAAGGTGATGAACCACGCGTTGCCCCTGGGGTGGCAGAAAGCCGCTGGTTACATTGGCCTGATGTTGCTGGTGACCCTGGCCCTGCGCTGTGCGGCGCTGGTGTTCAACGTGGTGCAGGCGCGGTTGTTCGCGGGCCTGGCCAAAGACATCGTGTACCGCCTGCGCGTGCGCCTGATCGAACGCCTCAAGCGCATTTCTCTCGGCGAATACGAAAGCCTGGGCGGCGGGACGGTCACCACCCACCTGGTCACCGACCTGGACACCCTGGACAAATTCGTCGGCGAAACCCTCAGCCGCTTTCTGGTGGCCATGCTGACGCTGGTGGGGACCTCGGCGATCCTGGTGTGGATGCATTGGCAACTGGCATTGCTGATCCTGCTGTTCAACCCGTTGGTGATCTACGCCACGGTGCAGTTGGGCAAGCGCGTCAAACACCTGAAAAAGCTGGAGAACGACAGCACCTCGCGGTTTACCCAGGCCCTGACCGAAACCCTGGATGCCATCCAGGAAGTGCGCGCCGGCAACCGCCAGGGTTTTTTCCTCGGGCGCCTGGGCCAGCGCGCTCAGGAAGTGCGGGATTACGCGATCAACTCCCAGTGGAAAAGCGATGCCTCAAGCCGGGCCAGCGGTTTGCTGTTCCAGTTCGGTATCGATATTTTCCGCGCGGCGGCGATGCTGACGGTGTTGTTTTCCGACCTGTCCATCGGCCAGATGCTCGCGGTGTTCAGCTACCTCTGGTTCATGATCAGCCCGGTGGAGCAGTTGCTGAACCTGCAATATGCCTACTACGCCGCCGGCGGCGCGCTGACGCGGATCAACGAGCTGCTGGCGCGGGCCGACGAGCCACAATACGCCGGTGGCGAGAACCCGTTTGCCGGGCGTGAAACCGTGGGTATCGAGGTGCGCGGCCTGGTTTTTGGCTATGGCGAAGATCGGGTGCTCGATCAGTTGAACCTGAGCATCGCCCCCGGTGAGAAGGTGGCAATCGTCGGCGCCAGCGGCGGCGGCAAAAGTACGTTGGTGCAGCTGCTGCTCGGGCTGTATACGCCCCAGGCCGGGACGATCCGCTTTGGCGGTGCCAGCCAGCAGGACATCGGCCTGGAGACCATTCGCGAAAACGTCGCGGTGGTGCTGCAACATCCGGCGCTGTTCAACGACACGGTACGGGCCAACCTGACCATGGGCCGCACGCGCAGTGATCAGGCCTGCTGGCAGGCACTGGAAATCGCGCAGCTGGATGCTACCGTCAAGGCACTGCCCATGGGGCTGGACAGTGTGGTGGGGCGTTCCGGGGTAAGGTTTTCCGGCGGCCAACGCCAGCGCCTGGCGATTGCGCGCATGGTGCTGGCCGAGCCGAAGGTGGTGATCCTCGACGAAGCCACCTCGGCGCTGGATGCCGCCACCGAGTACAACCTGCACCAGGCCCTGGCGCGGTTTCTGAGTGGCCGTACTACACTGATCATCGCCCACCGTTTGTCGGCGGTGAAGCAGGCGGACCGAGTATTGGTGTTTGACGGCGGTCACATTGCAGAGGATGGCGACCATCAGCAACTGATTGCCGATGGCGGGTTGTACGCCAAGTTGTATGGACACTTGCAACAAGTACGTTGATTTGGCCTAGGCTGAGCTATCGGAAGCGGATTTTCGCGTGCGTATCCAGCGGTGCATGTGCAAGGGACTTCATGAAGCAAAAGCGGACTCTCGGAACGCCTCGGCTGTTGGGCATTGTGTGGCCCTTTATCGCCGTCGTGCTGTTCCAGGCATTGTTGGGCTGCATCAGTCTCTACGTGCTTTCAGCGGTGCGCGGCTATGTGGCAGGCGAAAGTCTGTGGTCCAAGGGGCAGAAGGATGCCATCTATTACCTCACGCTCTACGCCGACAACCGCGACGAAGCCACGTACCTCAAGTATCAGCAAGCCATCGCCGTGCCCCAGGGCGGGCATGAACTGCGCATCGCTCTGGACCGCTCCACCCCCGACCTCAGCGCCGCACGCCTGGGCATTCTCAAGGGCGGCAACCACCCGGACGATGTCTCCAGCCTCATCTGGCTGTACCTCAACTTTCGTCATTTCAGTTACCTGGAAAAAGCCATCGAACTGTGGACGGTGGGTGATGGTTACCTCGTACAGTTGGATGATCTGGCCCGGGAGATGCACCAGTCGATCACCCGGGATCAGGTGAGTGCCAACGATGTGCGCCAATGGAAGGCCCATATCATTGCGATCAACGACGGCGTGACGCCGGCGGCCAAGGCTTTCAGCGATGCGCTGGGCGAAGGGTCACGGGTAATTCTGCGGCTGTTGCTGATCACCAACCTGGCCACGGCCCTGGGCCTGATCGTGCTGGCGCTGCTGCGCACCCACAAATTGCTGACCCAGCGCCATGCCTTTGCCGATGCCTTGCAGGAAGAAAAGGAGCGGGCGCAAATCACCCTGGAATCGATTGGCGACGGGGTGATCACCACCGACGTCGACGGTGCCATCACCTATATGAACCCGGCGGCGGAGGCGCTGACCCACTGGAATTCGGCCCAGGCCCAGGGCTTGCCCCTGGCGGCGCTGTTCAAGCTGCTGGACGACAATGCCCAGCCCGATGGCTTTACCTTGATCGAGCACATCGTCAAGGGGCAACTCAGTGGCGGCAGCGAGCATTCGAAACTGATCCAGCGCCTGGACGGCAGTACGGTCTCGGTCACCCTGGTGGGTGCGCCGATCCGCAGTGCCGGCAAGGTCAGCGGCGCGGTGCTGGTATTGCACGATATGACCCAGGAGCGCCAATACATCGCCAACCTGTCGTGGCAGGCGACCCACGATGCGTTGACCGGCCTGGCCAACCGTCGCGAGTTCGAGTTCCGCCTTGAGCAGGTGCTCAATCATGCCGCGCGTCAGGAAGGCGGGCGACACGCGCTGATGTTCCTCGACCTGGACCAGTTCAAGTTGGTGAATGACACCTGTGGTCATGCGGCGGGCGACGAGTTGCTGCGACATATCTGCGCGCTGCTGCAATCTGACCTGCGCGAAGGTGACACCCTGGCACGGCTGGGCGGTGACGAGTTCGGCATCCTGCTGGAGAACTGCCCGGCGCCGGTGGCGGAAAAAATCGCCGAAAGCCTGCGCCATACCGTGCAAAGCCTGCATTTCGTGTGGAAGGGCCGGCCGTTCATGACCACGGTCAGTATCGGCCTGGTGCATATCTCGCAGGCCCCGACCACCCTGGAAACCTCGCTGCGGGCTGCCGACATGGCTTGCTACATGGCCAAGGAAAAAGGCCGCAACCGCGTGCAGGTTTACCACGCTGATGACTCGGAGCTGTCTCTGCGCTTCGGCGAAATGGCCTGGGTGCAACGCCTGCACATGGCGCTGGAAGAGAACCGCTTCTGCCTGTACGCCCAGGAAATTTCACCCCTGGGCCATACCGACGGCGGCGACGGGCACATCGAGATTCTGTTGCGCCTGCATGACGAAGCCGGGCGAATCATCCTGCCCGACAGTTTTATCCCGGCTGCCGAGCGTTATGGCCTGATGACTTCGCTGGACCGTTGGGTGGTGGAAAACGTCTTCAAGATCATTAACCGTTGCATGACCGAGCGCCCGGGGCGCCCTATGGCCATGTGTGCGATTAATCTGTCAGGTATAACAATTGGCGATGATGACTTTCTCGGGTTCTTGCGTGAGAAATTTGAAACTTACACTGTTCCACCGGCGATGATCTGTTTTGAAATTACAGAAACCAGCGCTATTGCAAATTTGGGCAGTGCCATTCGTTTTATTAATGAACTCAAAGCGTTAGGTTGTCATTTTTCGCTGGATGACTTTTGTGCCGGAATGTCCTCATTCGCCTATCTCAAACATTTACCTGTAGACTTCCTGAAGATCGATGGAAGTTTCGTAAAGGATATGCTGGACGACCCGATTAACCGCGCGATGGTCGAAGTGATCAATCACATCGGCCATGTCATGGGTAAGCGCACAATTGCAGAGTTTGTTGAGACACCGCAGATCGAACAGGCGTTACTCGAAATTGGTGTGGATTACGCTCAGGGTTACCTGATTGAACGACCGCAATTGTTTACCTTTGATAGTTTGCAGTGTCGCCCCGTGCGGCCGCAGCCACTGTTATTCAAGGCGCCCGGCACATTCCGGTGAAACATTTACTGGTCTGTACAATCACACTAAAAAAGGAGCCCTACAGTGATCGACACATTCAACAGAACCGGCCCGCTTATGGAAGCCTCGAGTTACCCCGCCTGGGCGCAGCAATTGATCCAGGACTGTAGCGAGAGCAAGCGCCGAGTTGTCGAGCACGAACTGTACCAGCGCATGCGCGACAACGCGCTCAGCGCCAAGACCCTGCGTCACTACCTGATTGGTGGTTGGCCCGTGGTGGAACAGTTTGCCTTGTACATGGCACAGAACCTCACCAAGACCAAGTTTGCCCGCCATCCTGGGGAGGATATGGCGCGCCGGTGGCTGATGCGCAATATTCGTGTGGAACTCAACCACGCCGACTACTGGGTGAACTGGGCCGCTGCCCATGGCGTCAGCCTGGAAGACCTGCAGGCGCAGAACGTTCCGCCGGAGCTGCATGCCCTGAGCCACTGGTGCTGGCACACCAGCTCGGCGGATTCGCTGATCGTCGCTATCGCCGCCACCAACTACGCCATCGAGGGGGCCACTGGGGAGTGGTCCGCCGTGGTGTGTTCCACTGGCGTGTATGCGGCGGCCTTCCCCGAAGAGGAGCGCAAGCGTGCGATGAAGTGGCTGAAGATGCATGCCCAGTACGACGATGCCCACCCATGGGAAGCCCTGGAAATCATCTGCACCCTGGCCGGCATGAACCCGAGCAAGGCCTTGCAGACCGAGCTGCGCCAGGCGGTGTGCAAGAGCTACGACTACATGTACCTGTTCCTTGAAAGCTGCATGCGCCTTGAAAAAGAAAAAGCGCCGGTAGCCGTGCGTGAGCGCCAGGCACGGGTGGCCAGCGAGGCTTGATGTAATCTCCCTCTATGGCAAGGGGTTTTTGCTATAGAGGGGCTTGATGTGGCGAGCGGGTTCGTGGCAAGCCCGCTTGACACAACCGCCTTTACCTTCGGGGTTTACCCCGCCATCGCCAGCCGGTTACGCCCTTCGCGCTTGGCCACGTACAACGCACTGTCCGCACGGCGCAGCAGGCTCTCGGCCGACTCGGCGGCCAGCAAGGTCGAGCAGCCCAGGCTCACCGTCAATTCGATCCGTGTGCCGTCCGCCCAGTAATCCTTGGCCTGTGCCGCCTGGCGCAGACGTTCGCCGACCATCGCCGCCGCTTCCCGGCCGGTGTTGGACAGCAGGATCAGAAACTCTTCCCCGCCAAACCGAAACACCATGTCCACATTGCGCAACTGGCTTTTGATCGCACCGGCGACCGCACGCAGCACGTTATCGCCGGCGGCGTGACCGTGGGTGTCGTTGATGGTCTTGAAATGATCGATATCCAGCATCAGCAGGGACAGCGGACTCAGGTGCCGCCGTGCCATGTCGATTTCCCGTTGCAGGGTCTGGTCCATGGCGATGCGATTGCCGGTTTCGGTCAACGGGTCACGCAGGGCGCTGCGCGTGGCGGCGCGATAGAGCAGGGCATTGCGCATCGGGTAAAGCAGGGTCGCCAGCAGGGATTCCAACTGGCCGAGTTCTTCTTCCACCAGGCGTTGGTTACGGCGAAAGATCAGCTCACCCAGGTGCTCGCCTTCGTGGCTCAGGGTGTAGCTGACCGAGTGGTGGCCGCGATGGCCGAACTCCAGGCGTAAATCGCTGGCTTCATGGCGGTATTGCAAAGCATCCAGTGGCACCAGGCGCTGGATCTCGCGAAAGAACAACCCGAGGATTCGCTCCGGCTCCAGGCTGGTCTGCAATTGCAGGCCCAGTTGCTGGCGAAGCTGGGTCACATTCGTGGGGCGGCGGGGGAGGAGGGACGGCTGTCCGAAGCCCAGGCGTTGCAATTTGGCACTGTCGAAGTCAATTGCGTTGGTCTGGGTCGGTGTTTTCATAAGCTGACGGCCTCTAAGCACTTAACTGTCTTACAGGCTGGATGAGAGTGGCGAGTGCCAAGCGTCTTACTGTTCCGTCAGTTCCGTAAAACATTGGGAAACAGTTTAAACCCCTTTGCCAAAGGTTTATAACCCCTGGCCACCGCCGCACGTCTTGTCATCGCTTTACCTGCTTGAACAGGGTTAGAGCGAGATTCATGCCAAAAGATTTCAAACAAATAAAAAGTCTTATAAATCAAGCGACTGGTTTTATCGCTAAACCCAGTCGCTGAAGGCTGACGTCAGTTATTTGGCAAGTAAGACGGGTCTTACTGTTTTTGCGGGTCGAACTGCTTGTCGCGAATCAGCAACGCCGGGATCACTCCGCAGATGAAGTACGCGCCGCCCATCACCAAAAAGCCCATGCCGATCGAGCCGTGGGACGCGAGGAACCCGATGGCCGCCGGCGCCACTGCTGCACCGATACGGCCAATGTTGTAGGCACCGCCCACTGCCGAACCGCGAAACTTCGCTTCGAAGCTTTCGGTCATGTAAGTGGCGTTGACGCCATAGGGAATCCCATACAGGAAGCCGAACACCACCAGCATCCACAAGATGTTCTCGGGACTCTGGAACAGCACGATCACCGGCAGGAAGATCGCAGTGCCCAGGGCGCCGAATGCGAAGACGGCGCGACGGCCCAGGCGGTCCGCCGCCAGCCCTGCGAGGATCTTGCCGAAGATCATCGCCGCATAGGTGCCGACCATGTAGCTGGTCATCGACTTGAAGTTCATCCCCAGCTCGCTTTCAAGGTAGGACGGCATCCAGTTGTTCACGCCGTAGTAACCGAACTGCAGGAAGCCCGCCGTCAGGGCCCAGAGCAGGAACATGCGGCTGGCCTTCGGGTCGCTGAAGATCAGTTTGAACATGCCGTCGGGCTTTTTCTTCAGGGGCTGCGGGGCACCGTTGGCTTTCTCGCGTGCCCGTTCGGCCCGGGCGGTCAGCCAGGCCTGGGGTTCGGGAACCAGGCGTTGCATCAGTACGGCAAGGATCACCGGGATGATGGCCACGTAGAACAGCCAGCGCCAGCCGTGCTCGGGCAGGATCCAGCCGGCCAGCAGGGTGGCGACGATGTAACCCACCGACCAGCCGGCCTGCAGGGTACCCAGCACGGTGGTGCGGTAGCGGGTCGGCACGTATTCGGCCATCAGCGTATTGCACGCCACGTAGAGCGCGCCCAGGCCGAGGGAGGCGAAAAAGCGTGTGGCCGCAAACTGCCAATAGCTGTGGGTCAGGCCCAGCACGGCGGTACCGACGGAGAACAGCGTGATGCTCCACACCACGGTTTTCACACGGCCGAAGCGGTCGCAGGCCCAACCGCCGTAGATCCCCCCGATGGCCATGCCGGCCAGGGTGAAGCTGCCCAGGCTGCCGGCTTCGACGCTGCTCAGGCCGAACTCGGCCTTGAGGCTGCTGAGGCTATAGGACAACAGCATCAGGTCTGCGCCATCGATCAACAGGCCGAGGAAACAGAAAATGAAAACGACAATCCACAATTTGCTTTTTGCGGGCGACAACGCACCCGCCGATGCGGCGACTTCCATAGCGATACCTTTTTGTAGTTGTTGGGGCGCTGGGTAGGGGGGTTGCAATAGTTTTAGCGCTGCGCCGCACGAATCATGTTGCGGGCAATCACCAACTGCTGGATCTGTGTGGTGCCTTCATACAGGCGGAACAAGCGCACATCCCGGTAGAAGCGCTCGATGGCGTATTCGCTGATGTAGCCGGCGCCGCCGTGAATCTGTACGCAGCGGTCGGCAACGCGGCCGCACATTTCGGTGGCGAACATTTTCGAGCAAGAGGCTTCGGTGCCGATGTCCTGGCCTTCATCACGGCGGCGGGCGGCATCGAGCACCATGCAACGGGCGGCGTAGATTTCAGCCTTGCTGTCGGCGAGCATGGCCTGGATCAGCTGGAATTCGGCGATCGGCTGGCCGAACTGCTTGCGTTCGATGGCGTAGTTCAGGGCGTCGCTCAACATGCGTTCGGCGGCGCCGACGCTGACGGCGGCGATATGCAGGCGGCCTTTGTCGAGCACCTTCATGGCGGTCTTGAAACCCACGCCTTCGACGCCGCCGATCAACTGGCTGGCCGGCACGCGCACGTTGTCGAAGATCACATCGCTGGTGTGGGCGCCTTGCTGGCCCATCTTGTGGTCGCGTTTGCCCAGGGACAGGCCTGGCGTGTTGCGTTCGACGATAAACGCGCTGATTCCGCCGGAACCCTTGAGGGTGGCGTCGGTGCGCGCCATGACCGTGAAGATCCCGGCATGGGGCGCATTGGTGATGAAGCGCTTGGTGCCGTTGATCACGTAGTGGTCGCCGTCGCGCACGGCGGTGGTTTTCAGCGAGGCCGCATCGGAGCCGGAGTCCGGTTCGGTAAGGCAGAACGAGCTGAGCAATTCGCCACTGGCCAGCAGGGGCAGGTAGTGGGCTTTTTGCGCCTCGGTGCCATCCAGCAGAATGCCGATGGAGCCGATGCCATTGTTGGTGCCGAAGTAGGAGCGGAAGGCCGGGGAGGTGCGCCCCAGTTCAAAGGCGATGGTCACCTCTTCTTCCATGGTCAGCCCAAGGCCGCCATAGGCTTCGGGAAGGGTGAGGCCGAACAGGCCCATTTCCTTGAATTGGCTGACGATGTCCGCCGGGATTTCGTCGGTATCGGCGACTTCGTGTTCCCGCGGGATCAGCGCTTCGTTGACGAACTGCGCAATGGCGTCCACCAGGATGTGGAGCGTTTGTGCGTCTCGAATCATGTGCATTCCTCAGCGGCCCGCCCGGCGGGCCTGTTAGCGTCGATCTGCCGAGGCCATGCACCTGCCCGGTCAGCGGGTGGCGGCCTCGATGTTGTGAACCATGTGCTTGAGGCGCGGGCCGATGTCGTCTTCGAGTTTCTCCCGCGAGAGGTGAAAACTCGGTCCGCCACAGTTGAACGCCAGCAAGCCGTGTTGTGCGTGCCGCAGTGGTACGGCGATGGCGTTGACATCGCGGTGCCACTCACCGATCGACATGCAATAGCCGTAATCGGTGTAGTCCCGGAAGGCGCGTTCCAGCCCCTTGCGGATCGCCGGCCATTCCTCCAGATGACGCTGGCGGATATGGTCGAGGATGAAATCCCGCTCGTTTTCCGGCATCGCTGCCAGGCAGGCGCGGCCTGCTGAACTCAAGTGCAACGGCAACCGTGTACCGACCTGGCGGCGCATGGTCATGTTCGCCTCGCCCTGGACCACATCCAGGTACACCGCATCCAGACGGTCGCGGGTGGCCATTGCGACGGCGGCCTGGGCGTACCTGGCCATGGTCTCCATCAACGGATGAGCCACGGCGCGGATCGACAGGTTCGACAACATCGCGTAACCGAAGGCCATCACGCCCACATCCAACTGGTACCGGCCTGACTGCGGCAGGTGCTTGAGGTAACCCAGACGGGTCAGCGTGTGGGTCATGCGGGTGATCGTCGGTTTCGGCAGGCCGGTCTTGCGCGCCAGTTCCTGGTTGCCCAGCACGCTCTCGCTCGGCGTGAAACAGCGCAGCAGTTCCAGGCCACGGGACAAGGCGGTGACGAACTGGCGGTCCTTGTCTTCCTCCTCATCGTTATTCATCGGATCGATCATCACGTGCTCGAAGGCGGTGGTGTCGGCGGGCACTTCGGTGGTGTCCGGGCCCGGGTTTCGACGGCGCATGGTAATCCTCATTTTTTTATAAAATCAACAAAACAAAATAGTATTCCGCACTGCGAAACTAATCAACTTGTTGTTGCTTGATTCTTGGCTTGAATAAATCTCTTTAAAACAGCGAGTTATCCAGCGTTTCAGCAGGCTTTCTGGTTTTTACGTTTACACCCATGGGGCCGGTCCTTATGATTATCTTGAAATACGGAATGTTATTTCGCATAGCGAAACTAGCAATTCACCGACAAGAACAAGGCAGCAGGAGTGAATGTGACCAGCGTTGACCCATCCGTAGTGACCCTCGATGTCCAGGACAACGGCGTGGCCGTGGTCCGTATCCACCGGCCTGAAGTGAAAAACGCGCTGAATACCCAGGTACGTGAAGCCCTCGCCGAGCATTTCCGCGCATTGGCCCGCCGTCAGGATGTACGCGCCATCGTGTTGACCGGTGGCGAGCAGTTCTTCGTGGCCGGTGCGGATATCAAGGAGTTCGCCAGTGCGGGCGCCATCGATATGTACCGCCGTCACACCGAATACCTGTGGGAAGCCATCAGCCGCTGCCCCAAGCCGGTGATTGCCGCCGTCAATGGCTTCGCCCTCGGCGGAGGCTGCGAGCTGGCGATGCATTGCGACTTGATCGTGGCCGGCGAGTCGGCCCGCTTTGCCCAGCCGGAAGTAAAACTGGGCTTGATGCCCGGTGCAGGCGGCACCCAGCGTTTGATACGCGCCGTGGGTAAATTCCAGGCCATGCGCATCGCGCTGACCGGGTGCATGGTCAGCGCACCCGAAGCCTTGGCCATGGGAATGCTCAGTGAAATGGTCAGCGACGACCAGACATTGCCACGTGCCCTGGAACTGGCTGCGCAGATTGCCGCACTGCCGCCGCTGGCGGTGGAGCAGATCAAGGAAGTGATGCTGGGCGGGGCCGACCTGCCGCTGGACAGTGCGCTGATGCTCGAGCGCAAGGCCTTTCAGTTGCTGTTCGATTCCAGGGACCAGAAGGAGGGCGCTGCGGCGTTCTTCGAGAAACGCACGCCGCACTACCGGGGGGAATAAACATGACCGATACCCTAAATACGATGGGGCTGGTGGGCACGGGGGTGATGGGCGCGGGCATTGCGCAAATTGCCGCCCAGGCCGGTGTGGTGGTGCGCTTGTTCGACGCCCGCGACGGCGCTGCGCAAACCGCCCGGGACACCCTCGGCGGCACCTTTGCCAAGTTGGTGGGCAAGGGCAAGATCAACCAATCGGTGATGGACGCGGCGCTGGCCAACCTGCAGGTTGCCGAGGTCCTCGATGATTTGGGCGATTGCGATGTGATTGTCGAAGCCATCGTGGAAAACCTCGACGCCAAACGCAGCCTGTTGCAACAGCTGGAAGGCATCGTGAGCCCGGATTGCATTCTGGCGACCAATACCTCATCGCTGTCTGTCACCGCTATCGCCACCGGTTGCCGGCACCCTGAGCGCGTGGCCGGCCTGCACTTTTTCAACCCGGTACCGCTGATGCGCGTGGTGGAGGTGATCGACGGCCTGGCCACCGCGCCGGCGGTCGGTGATGCGTTATTGGCGCTGGTGGCGCGCATCGGCCATCGCGGTGTGCGGGCCAAGGACACGCCGGGTTTCATCGTCAACCACGCGGGCCGTGCCTATGGCACCGAAGCCCTGAAAATGCTCGAGGAGGGCATCGCCGAGCGGGGTGATATCGACCGCATCCTGCGCGACGGCGCCGGGTTTCGCATGGGGCCGTTCGAGTTGCTGGACCTTACCGGCCTTGACGTGTCCCACCCGGTAATGGAATCGATCTACAACCAGTTCTATCAGGACCCGCGCTACAGGCCGTCGACCCTGACCCGGCAGATGCTGGCGGGCGGGCGCCTCGGGCGCAAGACCGGGCAGGGCTTCTATCACTATGAAAACGGCCAGCTCATCAACGCGCCCCAACCCCAGGCCGTGCCCACGGTGCAACAACTGCCGCCGGTGTGGATCGCCACTGAAAACAGTGAAGATTACGAGCGCTTGAGTGCCCTGGTGATCGACCTGGGCGCCCACCTGGAACAGACCGCGCAACCGTCGCCCTCGGCGTTGTGCCTGTTGGCGCCTTATGGCCGCGATGCCACCAGCGCCTGCGTGCGTTTCGATACCGATCCCGCGCGCACCTTGTGCATCGACCTGCTGACCGACCTGTCACGCCACCGCACCTTGATGCAAACCCCGTTGACCTCGGCGACCCTGCGCGACGCGGCCCACGCCTTGTTGGCGGCAGACGGCGTGGGCGTCACGCTGATCGGCGACAGCGTGGGTTTCGTGGCCCAGCGTACGCTGGCGATGGTGGTCAACCTGGCCTGTGACATCGCCCAGCAGCGCATTGCCAGCGTCGAGGATATCGACCAGGCCGTGCAACTGGGCCTGGGTTATCCCAACGGGCCGTTGGCCTGGGGCGATGCCCTGGGCCCACGGCGCATTCTCACGATTTTGCAGCGCATGAGCGAACTCACCCACGACCCGCGTTATCGCCCCAGTCCCTGGTTGCGGCGGCGGGCGATGCTGGGGGTTTCCCTGCGCCATGAAGAGCCGGCAATCGGCTGATTTCCCAACCTCACAGGACAAGAACAATGGGTGCATTGACAGGTTTGCGGGTACTGGATTTAAGCCGTGTGTTGGCCGGTCCCTGGTGTGGCCAGGTGTTGGCCGACCTCGGCGCGGAAGTGGTCAAGATCGAGCGCCCTAAAAGCGGCGACGACACCCGTAGCTGGGGCCCTCCATGGATGAAGGCCGAGACCGGCGAATCGTCCGGCGAGGCTTCGTATTATCAGTCGACCAATCGCGGCAAATTATCCGTGGCCATCGACCTGGCCAGCCCCGAAGGCCAGGAATTGGTCCGCGCGCTGGCCGCCAGCTCGGATGTCTTGATCGAGAACTATAAAGCCGGCTCCCTGGCTCGCTACGGCCTGGACTACGCGACCCTGGCCGAGATCAATCCGCGTCTGGTGTATTGCTCCATCACCGGCTTCGGTCAGACTGGCCCGCGTGCCGAAGAGCCGGGTTACGACTTCATTATCCAGGGCATCGGCGGCCTGATGAGCATCACCGGCGAGCGCGATGATTTGCCGGGCGGCGGTCCGCAAAAAGTCGGCGTGGCGTTTTCCGACCTGATGACCGGCCTGTATTCCACCGTGGCGATCCAGGCTGCGCTGCTCAGCCGGGAGCGTACCGGCGTCGGTCAGCATATCGATATGGCGTTGCTGGATGTGCAGGTCGCGACCCTGGCCAACCAGAGCATGAACTATCTGGCCTCGGGCAAGGTGCCGCAGCGGTATGGCAATGCCCACGCCAACATCGTGCCTTACCAGGTGTTCCGCGCGGCCGACCGCGATTTCATCATCGCCTGCGGCAACGACAGTCAATTCATTGCGCTGTGCCAGAGCATCGGCCTGCCGCACTTGCCGGAAGACCCGCGCTTTCGGCGCAATGCCGACCGTGTGGCCCATCGCGAAGAAATCGTTGCGTTGCTGTCGGCGCACTTCCTGGAACGCAGTGCCGATGAATGGGTGGCATGCATTCACGCCTCGAAAGTGCCGGTGGGGGCAATCAACTCCATCGCTCAATCCCTGGAAGAGCCCCAGGTGATTGCGCGAAACCTGATGGTGAAAATCCCCCACCCGAAGAACCCGGATTTCGCCATGGTCGGCAGCCCGATCAAGATGTCCGGCACTCCGGTGGAATACGTGCGGCCCGCGCCCATGCTGGGGCAACACACCGACGCTATTCTCGGTGAGCGGTTGGGCTTGTCGCTGGAGCAACTGGCCCAACTCAAGGCGCGCGGGATCGTCGAGCAGCAGGGTTAGACCAGGGTACTGCGGTCGATCTGTTCGATGGCCGTGACCCCGGTAAGGGTCATGGCCACGCGCATTTCCTGGGCGAAGATCTCCAGCATGTTCTCCACACCGGCCTGGCCCTCGGCGGCCAGCGCGTAGACGGTCGCGCGTCCCAGCAGGCACGCCTTGGCACCGAGAGCGAGCATGCGCACCACGTCCAGCCCGGAACGGATGCCGGAGTCGACCAGCACCGTGAGGTCATCGCCCACCGCATCGGCAATCGGCGGCAAGGCTTTGGCGGTGGAGAGCACGCCGTCCAACTGGCGGCCGCCATGGTTGGAGACCACTATGCCGTCGGCGCCGAAACTCACGGCATCCTTGGCGTCCTGCGGATCGAGGATGCCTTTGATGATCATCGGGCCTTTCCAGAAGTCACGGATCCACTCCAGGTCTTTCCAACTGATGGACGGGTCGAAGTTGTTCGCCAACCAACCGACGTAATCCTCCAGGGTGGTGGCTTTGCCCAGGTACTTGGAGATGTTGCCCAGGTCATGGGGGCGACCGAGGATGCCGACGTTGAACGCCCAATCCGGCTTGGTGGTGGCTTGCAGGATGCGCCGCGACGCCGCAAAGGGGCCGGACATGCCCGAGTGTGCATCCCGGTAGCGCGCGCCGGGGGTGGGCATGTCGACGGTGAACACCAGCGTGGTCACGCCGGCGGCCTGCGCGCGCTCCAGGGCGTTGCGCATGAAGCCGCGATCCTTCAGCACGTAGAGCTGGAACCAGATCGATTGCGGGCTTTGCGACGCCACTTCTTCAATCGAACACACCGACACGGTCGACAGGCAGAACGGAATGCCCTTGGCCGCCGCCGCCTTGGCCGCCTGTACCTCACCACGCCGCGCATACATGCCGGTAAGGCCCACGGGACTGAGGATGATCGGCAGCGCCTGTTCCTGGCCGAACAGCGTGGTCTTCAGGCTGAGGCTGTCGACGTTGCGCAGGATGCGCTGGCGCAGGCTGATCTCCGAGAGGTCCGCGCTGTTGGCGCGCAAGGTGTGTTCGGCGTAGGCGCCGCCGTCGATGTAGTCGAACAGAAAACGCGGCAATTTGCGCCGGGCGGCTTCACGGTAGTCGGATGCGGACGAGATGATCATGAGCGTTGTCTCCACGGGTCAAGGTGGGCTCACGATAGGTAAAGTTGTGTCATGATAAAAACAACTTTTATCGCTACATCCAAGTCGTAAAAGGAATACGAATGAACCTGAGAACACTGCGTGCCTTTGTCGAAGTGGTGCGCCAGGGTGGTTTTTCCCAGGCGGCCGAGGTGGTCTCGCTCACCCAGTCCACGGTCAGCAAGGCGGTCAAGACCCTGGAAGACGAACTGGGCACGCCGTTGCTCAATCGTCTGGGCCATAAGAACGAACTTACCGCTGCCGGCGAAATTGCCTACCGTCGCGCACTGGTGCTGCTGGCCGAACGCACCGACCTGATTGCCGAGATCAACGACCTGCGTGGCCTCAAGCGCGGCCGGTTGCGCATCGGCCTGCCGCCGGTGGGGTGTGGCGTGTTGTTCGCGGCGATGTTCGCCACTTACCGCAGCCGCTATCCCGACATCGATATCGAACTCACCGAACACGGCAGCAAAAAACTGCGTGAATGCCTGGAAGCGGGGGAAGTCGACCTGGCGGCGCTGTTATTGCCGGTGGACGAAGGATTCGACTACCAGCCGGTGCGCAACGAACCGCTGATGGCGGTCTTGCCGGTGAGCCATCCGCTGGCGCGGCGCAAGCGCATCGATTTCCCCGGGTTGGCGGACACGCCGTTCATCTTGTTCGAGGCAGGCTTCGCGCTGAACGCCAAGATCCTCGCGGCCTGCGAACGCAAAGGCGTGACCCCGCGCGTGACGGCACGCAGCGGGCAGATCGACTTTATTGTCGACCTGGTATCGGCAGGGCTGGGCGTTGCGTTCTTGCCGCGCATGCTGGCGCACAAGCATCAGCACCCCGGCATTGCCTTGATCCCCCTGGACGAACCCCACACCGACTGGCACATCGCCCTGGCCTGGCGCGCCAGCGCCCACCTGCCACCCGCCGCCCGCGCCTGGCTGGATTTGGCCAAGGAAATGGCCAGCCCGCCGCAGGGGTAGGGACCGACCATCCGGATAATCCACCGAACGTTCAGGTTGCGCTTGACTTGTCCTTTTTAATCAGTAACATACGGCGCATTCCGCGATAGCTCAGTTGGTAGAGCAAATGACTGTTAATCATTGGGTCCCTGGTTCGAGTCCAGGTCGTGGAGCCAGATAGCGACATAAAGAGAAGCCTGCAGCGATGCAGGCTTTTTTTTGCCTTGGATTTTTCCAGGGGGATCTAAGGGCGCAGCGCAACGCCAACAATCTGCTGGGCTCGGTGATCAGTATTGCTGGGGCCGTAGCGGCCAAGGAGATTGGCAACACCAACCTGGTCGACGGCAGCCTTACCAAAATTGCTGCGCATGCGCTGTTGGGTGGGTTGAAGTCGATGGCCATGGGGGGAGACTTCCAGACCGGTGCCTTGGCTGGCGGCGCCAATGAAGCATTGGTGCAATACCTCGCGAAGCTGGCACTGCCAGACAACTACAACCCGAATCTGCCGGGTAATCAGCAGGCGCAGGTCAACCTGTTGGCGATGTCACAGCTAATGGGCGTATTGGCTGCCGTGGTGACAGGAGGCGATCCGGAAATTGCAGCGAACATCGCCGCAAACGCCACGCAGTACAACTACCTGAGCCATTCGGATTTGGAGCGGGCGTCCAAGGAGCTTTTAGGCTGCGGTAACGACACAAAATGTGCAGAAGATGGTTACACGAAATACCACGATCTGAGCGCGAAGCAGACGGTTGAGGCCTTTGTCGCCTGTGCGGATGACATAAACGCCTGTGCACGCATCTCGAAACTGGTCAACGATGCGGAGGTGGACTCGGCCAGATTCAAGGACATGGCCGCCAGTGCACCTCCTGCCGTTGCGAACATGCTTAATAGGCTGATTGCCGAAAATTATGGCTTTCAGAATGACTTGGCAGGCGTTACATCGGGTACAGTTACCGAGCTTTTGGCCTCCAAGTTTGGTATGTCTCCTGAGCGTGCTGCAGCGCTTGTCGTTGCAGTCAGATTGGGCGTTGCGGCGTTTAATGCGGCAAAAGGTGGTGGTACTACAGTTGACAGGAGTGGGCCAACTGTTGCACCGCCCTCAAACCGGGTTCCCCTGCGTCGCAAGCAGATGGTGATTTTGGCTACTTAAATCAACCTGGACCAAGTAAATCACCGGCCTTTTTTGATGCTCAAGCTTCAGCTAAGGGTTTTATTAATAATGGTAGGATTAACGCCGCAGACTTACAGAAATTGGTTCCGCCTGGCACGGCAGATCTATTCAAACCTTCAGCTACTATCACCGACGGTAGCAAGTTCCAGTACACATTGAATGGCCAGCGGGTCGAGATAAAGTGGCATGCTCCGGATGCGAACGCTGCCATAAATCATGTAGGTTCGAACTCGGGAGCTGGATGGACCGCGCAAATAAAAATAGGAAATAAATTGCTGGGTCAAGACGGCGTGCTTTACCGGAGGCCTTCGAATATAACGCATATACCCGTGGATTTCTAAGCATGAAAAATTTTGAATATTATGCGTCGCTGCCAGATTCCATGACCAAGGAGGGACTTGAAATGGCGTTTGCAGAATTGTTGAATGAGTTCGAACCTGAAAAAAACGGCGGCGAGGAGCTTATAAAGTCATTGGTGCAATTGAGTGAGCGACAGTGGCATACCTATAGTTTGTTAGACGATAGTCTCAGAGAGCGAATTGAACATTGCTTGTTGTCTTTATGGAATGGTCATGATCTGGAGCAGGCTGAAGAGGTTATTAGCATTATGGCGAGCTTAGGGCTTGAAGCGATCAATACTTTCCTGGCCTCTCGCTCGCCTAAAGACGTGTCACCGGAGGTGTTTAACGAGATATCACTCGCGTTATCCGAGTTTGGTGGCTCTGTATCAGACCCGTATATTGGTATGCGCTAATTAGCGGCGACATAGATGCGAATAATTGCCTGCCTTCCTAAGGATCATCAATGTTGAAATTCCTGATGCCCGTTATTGTTCTTTCATTCCTGACGGGCTGTACAAACCACTTAGCTATCAATCAAGAGGCCGTCAGCTCGTCCACTACGCCTATTGCACATTCATTCGAGCAAGCCATCCAGTTGGCTAGTGCAACGCCGTTGCCGGTTGATCGTGGTCTATTTCCAAAACGCTGGGAGATCGGCGCAACGGACCCTCGACTCGAGGTGGGTCAGGCGCCCGGTAACTACCGGGTGTTCGACTTCACTCTGCGCAAAGGCCAAACCTACGTCATCAACGTCATTTCGATGTGCAATAACATGTGTTTCGGGTTTTCGAAAACAATATTGAAGCCGCGCGTGGCGGTGGTTGATGGGCAGGGTAGTGTGGTTGCAGACCACCTCGCCGGGCGTAATCCGTTGGTGATCGAATGGTCCGGCGTTGCTCCGGCCGACGGCAGGTATTTTCTGATTGTGGCTGCGGATAATCAGTCGCCAGGCGCGACGGTATTGACCGTGAACGCCCCCGTACCTGGATATACCGGAATGGCAGTGCCGGTGGGTATGGCGAGTGCCCCGTTCGGCAAGGTCATAGCCTATGTGGAGTTTCCTGATGGCTGAGATTTTTTAAAGTAACGCCGCAATCGTCGTTTCAGCCTTAGACCCCGGCGCGTTTTATCTCCCACAACGAAGCCTCAGACCCGAAACGAGGCTACGAGCCGCGATAGTCGAGAAAACTGAAGCCCCGGTTCATTGCAAGCAGCGAGGGTGGAGTTCAAACACTCAACGGATTGTGCGTTCAATGTGTTGATTGCGACGATGTCTTCGTTGAGTAACTCGATCACTGATCGTTGCTGTTCGATAGCCGGTAGGCGACAGCCACGCGTAGTTGCTGTCGTACCTGAAAGCGGTGGCTAGGGTTGAATGAGCGCTCTGGTTTGCCTGGCGATTGCAAGGCACGAGGTCAGGCCCGGGGATTCGATGCCGAAGAGGTTGATCAACCCGGGGATGCCATGCTCCTGTTCACTGCTGATGAGGAAGTCGCGGGCCGGCTCGCCGGGTGCCGAGATTTTTGGGCGAATACCACTGTACCCCGGCTGCAAGCTGTTATCCGGCAGCCCGGGCCAGTAGCTGCGAATGGCTGAGTAGAAACTGTCCGCGCGGCCGGGGAGTACGTCATAACGCTCGGTTTCGACCCATTCGGTATCTGGACCGAAACGGGCTTGCCCACCCAGGTCCACCGTCATGTGTACACCGAGGCCGGCAGCTTCGGGCGCGGGATAGATGAGATGGGTGAAAGGCACGCGTTTGGAGCAACTGAAGTAACTGCCTTTGCACAGGTAGTCCTGAGGCACTGTTTGTTGCGGCAAGCCTTCCATACGCCTCGCCAAAGCCGGTGCCTGCAACCCGGCGGCATTGATCAGCAAGCGGCAGGACAGGGACATCGGCGCTGCGCCTCCAACATGCAAAAGGAAACCTGCGGCGGTCACTTCCGCACTGAGTAGCGGCGAGAAAAACGCGATGCTGGTTCCGGCTGCTTCGGCATCTCCCTGCAGTGCCAACATCAGTGCATGCGAGTCCACGATGCCGGTTGAGGGCGAATACAACGCGGCGACGCACTCAAGCTCCGGCTCAAGAGCCAGTGCCTGCTCGCGATTCAGCAGTTGCAAATCATCTACGCCATTGGCCAGCCCACGCTCGAGCAAAGCCTCAAGCTGACGAATTTGTTCTGCGTCTTTGGCGACGATCAGTTTTCCGGTCCTGCGTGTACTGACACCGTGGCTTTCGCAGTAGGCATACAGCGCATGCTTGCCCTCCACACACAATCGGGCTTTGAGGCTTCCCGGCGGGTAGTAGATACCCGCGTGGATGACTTCGGAGTTGCGCGAGCTTGTGCCGATACCAATGGCTTCCCCGGCTTCAATGACCAGCACCTCATGACCTGCCAGCGCCATTTCGCGTGCGACGGCAAGGCCGACCACTCCCGCACCTACGACAACGCATTCGATATCGACACTCACTGTTGCGACTCCTTTCAGTCGTTAGATGCCGCCGAGGCAGAGGTATTTGATTTCCAGGTAGTCTTCGATGCCGTACTTGGAGCCTTCACGCCCCAGCCCCGACGACTTCACGCCACCGAACGGTGCCGTTTCCGTAGAGATGATCCCGGTATTGATTCCGATAATGCCGTACTCAAGCGCTTCGGCCACACGGAACACGCGGGAAAGGTCCCGGGCGAAGAAATACGCGGCCAGACCAAACTCGGTATCGTTGGCTTGCGCAATCACATCCGCCTCGTCGCTGAAGCGGAACAACGGCGCCAATGGACCAAAGGTTTCTTCGCGGGCGACCAGGGCGTCCTTGGGGACATCCACCAGGATGGTCGGTTCGAAGTAAGTCCCGCCGAGCGCATGAGGTTGGCCACCCGTAATGACGCGCGCGCCTTTACTGAGGGCGTCGGCGATGTGCTCCTGAACTTTGAGCACGGCGTTCTCGTCGATCAGCGGCCCCGTGGTGATGCCTTCGTCAAGGCCATTGCCCAGACGCAGTGCGGCGACGGCTGCCTGCAATTTATCGGCGAATTCGTCGTAGACGCTGTCATGGATGTACAGGCGGTTGGCACAGACGCATGTCTGCCCGGCGTTGCGGTATTTGGAGGTCAGGGCACCGGCGACCGCTGCATCCAGGTCGGCGTCTGCGAACACGATAAAAGGTGAGTTGCCGCCGAGCTCAAGCGATACTTTTTTGATGTCTTTCGCGCATTCGGCCATCAATTGGCGGCCGATTTCCGTCGAGCCGGTGAACGACAGTTTGCGGATGGTCGGGTTACTGGTCAGTTCCGCGCCGATCTGCGCAGCGGAGCCGGTGACCACGCTGAGAACGCCTTCAGGAATACCGGCACGCGCAGCGAGTTCTGCCAGCGCAAGGGCTGAAAACGGCGTCTGGCTGGCCGGTTTGATCACCATGGTACAACCGGCAGCCAAGGCCGGCCCGACCTTGCGGGTAATCATCGCGCAGGGGAAGTTCCACGGTGTAATGGCCGCGGTCACTCCGATGGGTTGCTTGATGACCAGCAAGCGTTTGTCTGGCTGATGACCGGGAATGATGTCTCCGTAAACGCGCTTGCCCTCTTCGGCGAACCATTCGATGAAAGACGCCGCGTAGGCGATTTCTCCTTTCGCTTCAGCCAGCGGTTTGCCCTGTTCAAGCGTCATCAAGCGGGCGAGATCATCCTGGTTCGCCATGATCAACTCGAACCAGCGACGTAATACAGTCGAACGGTCCTTGGCCGTCAAGGCACGCCAGGCCGGCAAGGCTTTCTCGGCCGCCTCGATGGCACGCCGGGTTTCGTCGGCCCCCATTTTAGGCACGCTTCCCAGGATCTCGCCCGTTGCCGGGTTATTGACCTTGATGGTTTGCCCGTTGTCCGCTTCGCTCCAGACGCCGGCGATATAGGCTTGTTGGCGGAACAGACGGCTATCTCGCAAATTCATACAGAACTCCAGTTGATGAAGAGGGGAGGACGATGGCGGACGATTCAGACGTGCTGACCGCCGTTGACTTCGATTTCGGCACCATTGATGTAGGAAGCACCGTTGGTGCAGAGGAAATAAATGAGCGACGCCACTTCCTCGGGCTTGCCGAGTCGATGCATTGGAATATCGCGTTCGACGATGACTTCGGTGCCAGGGGAAAGAATGGATGTTTCAATCTCACCCGGCGCTATCGCATTGACCCTGATGCCATGCTGGCCATAGTCATAAGCCATTTCCCGAGTCAGGGCTGACAAGGCGGCTTTCGACGTCGCGTAAGCCACGCCTGCGAAGGGGTGCACCCTGGAACCGGCAATGGAGGTGACATTGATGATGGTGCCTTGCGCCGCTTTCAGTTCCGCAAACAGACCGCGGGCAAGCAATACGGTAGAGAACAGATTGACGTTGAACACCTGCATCCACGTCGCATAGTCGGTTTCCAGCACACCCAGTCGGCCGCCAGACGGTCCTTTCGGGCTGATACCCGCGTTATCGACAAGGGCGTGAAGTTTGCCGTCACCGAGCTTTTCCTTGATCAGTTCGATACCGGCTTCGAGGCTTCCAATATCTTCCAGGTCAAGGTGAACGTGATTTTCCTGACCGTCTGCCCACGGGCATTCAGCGCCCCAACTTTGGCGAGAGGCGGTGAATACCCGCCAGCCCGCCGCGTTGAAGTATTTGACGGTGGCATGCCCGATGCCTCGACTGGCACCCGTCAGCAGCAGCGTTTTTTTCTCGCTCATCAACAGACCCTCGATACGCAATAGTTTTGATGCTTGATGCATCATGTTTTTAAAAGCTGACGCTGTCAATTTATTCTTCTGCCTGCCGCGTCGTTCTGATGCATCCCTCCCGTTGGGTCCTCGAATGCCTCTCTTGTTCGCTGAGCGTGAGGAGGCTGGCACATATTATGCTGTGATTTTGAAGTATAAAACATGATGCATCATGATCGAAGGTGTGATTAAAATGAAACCGCGCAAACCCGAGCTCCAACTTCAAAACAACAAAAAAGCAGGTGAAGCCATGAAGACTGCCTCCCCTTATGTCCGCTTCCGAGGCGTGCAGAAGAGCTACGACGGCGAACAGTTGGTGGTAAAAAAACTCGACCTGGACATCCAGCGCGGTGAATTCCTCACGTTGCTTGGCCCCTCGGGGTCGGGAAAAACCACAAGCCTGATGATGCTGGCAGGTTTTGAAACGCCGACAGAGGGCGAGATTCTGCTCGACGGCCAACCACTGCACACGGTGGCGCCGCACAAGCGCGGGATTGGAATGGTTTTCCAGAATTACGCGCTATTCCCCCACATGACCGTTGCACGGAACCTGGCGTTTCCGCTGAAGGTGAGGCGCCTTGGCAACGCCGATATCGAACTGAAGGTCAAGCGTGCACTCGACATGGTCCAGCTAGGCCATTTGGCCGAACGCTATCCGGCCCAGCTTTCCGGTGGACAACAACAGCGGATCGCCCTGGCCCGTGCGTTGGTGTTCGAACCCAGCCTGGTGCTGATGGACGAACCTCTGGGCGCTCTGGACAAACAGTTGCGTGAGCAGATGCAGCTGGAGATCCGTCGTCTGCATCGACAGTTGGGTTTGACGGTGGTGTTCGTCACCCATGATCAGGCAGAGGCATTGACGCTGTCCGATCGGGTTGCGGTGTTCAACGATGGCGTCATCCAGCAAATCGATACGCCGAAAGCGCTGTACGAGCACCCCGGCAATTCTTTCGTCGCGCATTTCATCGGCGAAAACAACGCGCTGCCTGGCACCATCATTTCCGTCTCCGGAACGCAGTGCCGGGTTCGCCTGGCCGACGGCTCAGAAGTGGGCGCCCGCTCTGCTACGGGCTTGCCAGTGGGCGCCGCGACGTCGATCTCCATTCGGCCAGAGCGTGTGGGCCTCGACAAAACGTCTTCCAATAGCCTCCCCGGGCGCATCGAGGAACTGATTTATCTGGGCGATCACGTTCGGGTCAGGCTTAACGTCGCGGGCCAAAACGCATTCACCGCCAAAATCCCCATCGCCGAAATGCAGGACGATTGGTCTACCGGTATTTCGATCCCTGTCAGTTGGTTCAGTCACGACGCAAGTGCGCTTGATCCGTTGGTCGTTCATTAAAACATTGCCCAAAAACACTGCAGAGGAGCGTTTCCATGTTCAAGAAAATAGCAGCATTGGCACTGATGACAGGCGTTATGAGCCAGGTACAGGCTCAGCAACTGACAGTGGTGTCCTTCGGTGGGCTCAACAAGCAGGCCCAGGAGAAGGCGTTCTATCAGCCTTTTTCCAAAGCCAGCAAGACCGACATCGAAGCTGGCGAGTTCAATGGCGAAATGGCCAAGATCAAAGCCATGGTTGAAACCGGCCAGGTCGGTTGGGATGTCGTCGAAGTCGAGAGCCCTGAGTTGGTGCGCGGTTGCAGCGAAGGGCTCTTCGAACCGCTGGATTGGTCCAAAGTGGGTGACAAAAAACAGTTCGTGGATTCGGCGGTCAACGAGTGCGGCGCCGGGATTTTCATCTGGTCTACGGTGTTGGCCTACGATTCGAAAAAACTGGCAAAGGCCCCCACCGGTTGGGCGGACTTCTGGGACGTGAAAACTTACCCGGGAAAGCGTGCCTTGCGCAAAAGCGCGAAGTTCACGCTGGAAATCGCCCTGCTTGCCGATGGCGTCTCACCCGGCCAGCTCTACAACGTTTTGGGTACCCCGGAAGGGGTGGACCGCGCATTCAAGAAGCTGGACCAGATCAAGTCCAGCATTCAGTGGTGGGAGGCCGGTGCGCAGCCGATGCAATGGTTGGTTTCGGGTGATGTGGTGATGACGTCCGCCTACAACGGGCGAGTGACGGCTGCACAGAAAGAAGGCCATCCTTTCTCGATCGTGTGGAATGGCAGCCTCTACGATCTGGACAGTTGGGCCATCGTCAAGGGTTCGAAAAACAAGGCGTTGGCCGAGCAGTTTATTGCCTTCGCCAGCCGCCCTGAAAATCAGAAAGTGTTTGCCGAGACCATTCCCTATGGCCCTACAAACACGTCAGCCATCGCGCAGATTGATCCAAAGGTACGCCCTGATTTGCCAACGGCGCCGGAGAACCTCAAAGGTGCTCGCGGTGTGGACACGGAGTTCTGGATCGAGCACGGCGAAGAGTTGGAGCAACGATTCAACGCCTGGGCGGCGAATTAACCCGTATCTACCGGCTTCAGTTTTCCTGAAGCCGGTTCAGTCATATCTCTGGAGACCAGCATGTCAGAAGTCAGCCTGACGGCTATCGATCACTCAACTGAAAAGGCCTCCTCGCTCAAGCAGCGCTTGCTGCTTGCAGAAGGTGCGTACCGCAAGCGTTCAATGCTATTGATCGCCCCCTTGCTGCTGTTTCTACTGATCAGCTTCGTTTTTCCCATTGGCAATATTCTCTGGAGGAGCCTGGACAATCCGGAAGTCGGCAACGCACTGCCGAACACACTTGAGGCATTGCAAAACTGGGATGGAAAGGAGCGGCCGGAAGAAAAAGTCTATGTGGCCTTGGTCAATGATTTATCCGTCGCCAAAAACCAGGGGCAGATTCCGGGCTTGATCAAGCGATTGGGTTATGAGGATGGTCGCTTCCGGACACTGCTCTCATTGACGGTGCGCAAGCTGCCCGATCCCGGTGTTGAATCGGTGAGTCGCGTGTTGATTTCCCAATCGACGATGTGGGCGGCTCCCAGCACATGGCGCAGTATTCAACGGGCAGGGCGCCCGGTAACGGCCCTCTACTTGCTGGCGGCATTTGATCGTCAGGTCGACGCTGAAACCGGCGCTATCGTTGAGCTGCCCAAAGGGCAGGCGCTTTACCTGTCCGTGCTGCTGCGCACCTTGTGGATGGCCGGAATCGTCACGCTGCTTTGTGTGTTGTTGGGTTATCCGGTGGCGTATTGGCTGGCCAGACAGCCGAGCGGCCGCGCCAACCTGTTGCTGATCATGGTGCTGCTGCCGTTCTGGACCTCGTTGCTGGTACGAACTGCGGGCTGGATCGTGCTGTTGCAGAATGGTGGGTTGATCAACAATTCGCTGATCGGCCTCGGTTTGATTGAGCAACCCTTACAACTGGTATTCAACCGGGTCGGTGTTTACATCTCGATGACCCACATTCTGTTGCCGTTCGTCATTTTGCCGCTTTACGCGGTCATGAAAGGCATCTCGCCCAACTATGTCCGTGCTGCGATTTCACTGGGTGCGCATCCGTTCAGAGCGTTCTGGACGGTCTACGTGCCACAGACCTTTGCGGGGGTGACTGCCGGTGCGTTACTGGTGTTCATCATGGCCATCGGTTACTACATCACGCCTGCATTGCTGGGTGGTCCGGGCGATCAGATGCTCAGCTATTTCGTGGCCTTCTACACCAATACCACGATCAACTGGGGCATGGCGGCAGCCCTGGGCAGCCAGTTGCTGGTCATCGTTCTGTTGCTCTATTGGGTGTATTCACGCGTCACCCGTCCAGCCAACCCCGCCCAACGTGCATGAGGTGTTTAATGAACCATCATTCCACATGGATTGAGCGCCTCTGGGCGCCGGTCTTCAGCGTATTCAGTTTGGGCATGCTGATTTTTCTGGTGGTGCCGATCCTTGTGATCGTGCCCCTGTCATTCAATGAAGGCTCCTTCCTCAGCTATCCGTTGAGCGGGGTTTCTTTGCGCTGGTATCAGGAGTTTCTTGGCTCACAGGAGTGGATGCGCGCATTGCGCAACAGCCTGGTCATCGCGCCGGCGGCGACATTGCTGGCGACCGCGCTGGGAACACTGGCGGCGGTCGGGCTTTCGCGTGGGGAGTTTCGTGGCAAGGGATTGATCATGGCGATTTTAATATCGCCGATGATTGCGCCTGTGGTGATCATCGCAGTGGCACTGTATTTCTTTTTTGCCCGCCTGAATTTACTCAACAGTTACCTGGGATTGGTGCTGGCACATGCCGCGCTGGGTGTTCCGTTTGTGGTGATAACGGTTGTAGCGACGTTGCAGGGTTACGATCGCAACTTCTCACGCGCGGCCGCAAGCCTGGGCGCACCGCCGTTCATGACGTTTCGCAAGGTGATGCTGCCGCTGATCGCCCCCGGCGTGATCAGCGGCGCCTTGTTCGCATTCGCCACGTCCTTCGATGAGGTGGTGGTCACGCTGTTCCTGGCCAGCCCCGCACAACGCACCTTGCCGATGCAGATGTTCGGTGGGATTCGCGAGAACCTCAACCCGACGATTGCCGCCGCAGCGACCTTGATGGTGGCGGCTTCCGCAGTGCTTCTGCTGTTAATGGAGTGGTTGCGTCGACGCAATGAACGCCTGCGCACCAGTAGCGTTCTCTGACCCAATCAAGCAAGCGGACGATTCCGGCGTCGACCTTGCCGACGCCAAAATGTCGATGAACCCGTTCGGCGAAATCGCGGTGGCTTCCACCGCCCCACCAACAAGCCCTGAACCAAAGGGTCCGGTCTAACCGGTCCGCCTACAAAAAAGCCCGACCTGGTGGTCGGGCTTTTTAGCTTCTGTGTTAACCCTTGACCCATCGGCTAGTGTCATCCAGGGCCATCCCAAAGCGGTCCAGGAGCGACTGTACTTCGACTTCCGAAATGATAAGGGGAGGGCAGAAGGCAATCGCATCGCCCATGTTTCGGGTGATCATGCCGTGTTCCTGTGCGCGTCCAGCGAGGAAGCGGCCAAGCGTCCCGGTTGCCTCAAGAGGCGCCTTGGTGGCGCGATCGGCAACCAACTCGACGGCGGCAATCAAACCTGCGCCACGCACTTCACCCACTAACGGATGATCACTGAACTGCTGCAACCCGCGACGCAGCACTTCGCCCATGTGCGCTGCGCGGGCGACCAGGTCTTCTTCATCAATGATTTTCAGGTTTTCCAATGCAACCGCCGCCGCGACCGGGTGACCGCCGCCGGTAAAGCCATGACCCAGCGCGCCGAAGCTTTTGGTCTGATCGGCAATGCCTTCGTAAATCCGCTCATTGATCAGGATGGCTGAAATGGGTTGGTAGGACGAAGACAGCTGTTTGGACAAAATCATGATGTCCGGCTCAATGCCGTAGGTCTGGCTGCCGAACATCTGCCCGGTACGGCCAAAGCCGCAAATCACCTCGTCCGCAACAATCAGAATGTCGTGCTTGCGACACACCTTCTGGATCTTTTCCCAGTAAGTACGTGGCGGCACAATCACACCGCCCGCGCCCATCAGAGGCTCGCCGACAAAGGCGGCAATGGTATGTGCGCCTTCATGCACGATCAAAGCATCGAGTTCGGCGGCCAGGCGATCAGCAAATTGCTCTTCGGTTTCGCCCGGCAATGCGTTGCGATAATGATGCGGGTTGCCTGCATGCAGAAAACCGGGCAGTGGCACATCGAAGCCTCGTTGGTTGGCTGGCAGCCCAGTGAGGCTGGCGCTGGCCAATGTGATCCCGTGATAACCACCGATTCGGCTGATGAATTTTTTTCGAGCGGTCTTGCCTTGGGCATTGTTGAGGTACCAGACCAGCTTGATAACCGTGTCGTTGGCCTCGGACCCCGAGTTGGTGAAAAACACCTTGCTCATTGGCACAGGGGCCATGCTGATGAGTTTCTCCGCCAGCTGAATGCTGGGCGAATGAGATTTGTGCCCGAACAGGTGATAGAACGGCAACGTCGACATCTGCTTTTCGGCGGCGGCAACCAGACGTTTATTGCTGAACCCCAACGCCGCGCTCCACAGGCCCGCCATGGCTTCGATGTAAGGCTTGCCGTCTTCGTCAAAAACGAACACCCCTTCACCCCTTTCTATGATCAGAGGTCCGGCCTCCTGGTGGGCCCTGGCATTGGTGTAGGGGTGCAGGTGGTGGCGGATGTCTTTCTGGGCTAACTCAGAGCGTGTCTTGTTCATGGTCTTCTCGTGGGTTGGGGGGAATGACACATGAATCTTAATGCATGATGCATCATGTTGTGTAGCTGGTTTTTTTCTTGTAAAACCGCGATGATGCAGCCTGCTGTGGCCAGGATCTCCAAAACCTGCCCAATAGAGCCTTCCCTCACTCGGATCTGATATGAGCTATCCAATTGGCGAAATAAAACACGCGTATTTAGGCACCAGCGTTTATTCATCGCTGCGCGAAGCCTTGGTCAGCGGCAAGCTCAAGCCAGACGACAAACTTCGGATTCGGGATTTGGCCACCCAGTTGGGCACAAGCGTCACGCCTGTTCGCGACGCCATTTTGCAACTCGCCAAAGAGCAGGCGCTGGTCATGCGGACCCCAAAAGACATCCGGGTGCCCTCGTTGACTCGCAAGCAATACCTGGAAATTCGCTCGGTGCGCCTGGCCCTGGAGGGGCTTGCCGCGGAGTCGGCTGCGCAAATCGTCACGGATGAAGACTTGCAGCGGATCGAAGACAACATCCGCGCGAACCTTGATGCAATCCACAGGGAAGACATGGCCGAGGCCCTGAAGCTCAACCAGAGCTTTCATTTCTTTTTTGCTGAAATCGCTCAAATGCCGCTGTTGCGCGGGTTCCTCGACAGCCTGTGGATGCGCACCGGCCCGTTACTCGCACTCGCTTATGACCACTTCTCGGAGCGTGTCGCCATCGAGCATCACTGGGAAGTCTTGAATGCGTTGAAGAATCGAGACGGTGCTGCCGCCAGGCAGGCCATCTGCACGGACATCCTTGATGGCAACGAGATGATGCTTGAGTTTATCGACTCGCAAGCTTGATCCGCTGGAGCATGTTCTTGAGGCCAGCCTATCGAGCGCTGCTGAGCCTCCCGGGTGCGCCGGACTGAACGTTGACGAGAACCACTGACATCCCGACGCTATCCCGGTCGCCCAGGATGCGCTTGATCTGAGGCGCCTTGGCGCCAACTCGGCTCCACCCCCCGAACAACCTCACCCACCCAATCGACAAAAGCGCGAACGGTGGGTGAAAGATGACGGTTCTTGGGATAAATGACCGACAGCGGCACAGACGGCGCATGAAACTGCGTGAGGACCGGCACCAGTCTTCCGCTCAGCAAATGGTCGCGCACCATGTAGCTGCCCGGGCGTATCAGGCCTAGGCCAGGTTCGACGAGGGCGACGTCGACTACCTGGTGGTGGTCGACGCGCAACGTACCTTGCTGGGCAATCGCCAGTCACTCATCCAGGCCAACGGCGAACGGGCCCGCGCGACGGTTGAGTTGGTGCGGGCGTTGGGGGGCGGGTGGGAGGTGCCTGCGCTCTAAACGGTCACAGCGCGAGCGGCGCCGCCCGCCACCCCTCCAGCGTCCGCCACAACTTGCGCATGGTCGGGTTTTGATTGGCGATCGCGCAATACGAGCGAATCTCCAGGCGGGTGCTCCATTCTTCGCCCCCGGCGCGCACCAGCAGGCCGCGCTCCAGTTCATCCACCACGGCGCTTTGCGGTAGCCATGCCACGCCGTAGCCCTCGATGGCCATGCGCATCAGCAGCATGGCCATGTCGGCTTCGTAGCAGCGCTCCAGCAGGGCGGGGGCGGGGCCGTTCTTGATCACGATTTCGGCCACGCGCCCCAAAAAAGTGGTGGCGGTGTAGGCCAGGTGCGGCACCGGTTTGGCCGCGCTGCCGGGCAGGCGATAGAGGGGGCGGCCGCGTTTGTCCGGTGCGCACAGCGGGATGAATGCGTCGTGCCCCAAGGCCAGGCTGCCGAAGCGTTCCGGGTCGAGCAGGATCGGCGCCAGCGGGTGGTGGTAGACGATCATCAGGTCGCAGCTGCCTTCTTCGAGGGCGATCACGGCGTCATGAATGTTGGCGGCCACTACCCGCGCATTGAACTGTTCGGTCTGGCGCTGGAACTGCGCGAGCCATTTGGGCAGGAAGGTCATCGACAGGCTGTGGCCGGCGGTCACCTGGATCGAGCGCCCTGGCATGCGCTCGACTTCGCGCAGGCTGGCGCGCAAGCGCAGCAGGCCGGCGAGGGCGTCGCGGCTTTCGTTGCAGAAGGCGGTGCCGGCAGCAGTGAGTTGCACCGGGTAAGTGCCACGGTCCACCAGTTCGACGCCGACCCATTCTTCCAGCGAGCGAATGCGCCGTGACAACGCCGATTGGGTCACGCAGCGCACCTCGGCGGCGCGGGAGAAGTTCTTCCACTCGGCAATCGCCAAGAGGTCGTCCAGCCATTTGATCTGCATGCCTGTTCTCCAGCCTGTGAGCCCTGAGTGTATGTCGCCGCCGCCAGGCCCGGCGCGGGTTTTTGCAAACTATTCCAAAAGCGCATGGGGTTAGCCGGATTACTCATCATGGCATTCGCGGGCCGTCCCTAGAATTTGTGGCACACAACAAAAACCAGCTGAGGGCCGCACCTGTGAAGAAGAACAAACTCCCCCGTCGCATTGCAGCCGGCATCGCCCTGGGCGTGCTGGTGGGTTGGGCGTGTCACCAGTTTGCAGGTAGCGAGCAGGGCGCCAGGGAGCTGGCCGGGTATTTTTCGATGGTCACCGATATCTTCCTGCGCATGATCAAGATGATCATCGCGCCGCTGGTGTTCGCCACCCTGGTGGGCGGTATCGCGAGCATGGGCAGCTCGCGCTCGGTGGGACGCATCGGCCTGCGTGCGATGCTGTGGTTCGTCACCGCATCGCTGGTGTCGCTGATGCTCGGCATGGCGCTGGTCAACCTGTTTCAGCCGGGTGCCGGGCTGAACATGCAAGTGGTGCAGCACGCCACGGCGGTGCCGGTGAACACCGGCGATTTCAGTCTCAAGGCGTTTATCAGCCATGTGTTCCCGCGCAGCATCGCCGAAGCGATGGCCAATAACGAGATCCTGCAAATCGTGGTGTTCTCACTGTTTTTCGGCTTTGCCCTGGCCGGGGTGAAGCGCGCCGGTTACACGCGCATCACTGACACCGTGGACGAACTGGCCAAGGTGATGTTCAAGATCACCGACTACGTGATGGCCTTCGCGCCCATCGGCGTGTTCGCGGCGATTGCATCGGCGATCACCACCAATGGTCTGGGCCTGCTGGCCGACTACGCCAAGCTGATCGCCGAGTTCTACCTGGGCATCGCCTTGCTGTGGGGGCTGTTGTTCGCCGCCGGTTACCTGTTCCTCGGACGTTCGGTATTCACCTTGGGCAAGCTGATTCGCGAACCGATCCTGCTGGCGTTTTCCACCGCCAGCAGCGAGTCGGCCTACCCGAAAACCATGGAAGCCCTGGAGAAGTTCGGCGCGCCCAAGCGGGTCTCCAGTTTCGTGCTGCCGCTGGGGTATTCCTTCAACCTCGACGGCTCGATGATGTACCAGGCGTTCGCCATCCTGTTTATCGCCCAGGCTTACAACATCGACCTGAGCTTTACCCAGCAACTGCTGATTCTGCTGACGCTGATGATCACCAGCAAAGGCATGGCCGGCGTGGCGCGGGCCTCGGTCGTGGTGGTGGCGGCGACGCTGCCGATGTTCAATCTGCCGGAAGCGGGACTGCTGCTGATCATCGGCATCGACCAGTTCCTGGACATGGCGCGCACCGCCACCAACGTGGTGGGCAACAGCATCGCCACGGCGGTGGTGGCCAAATCCGAGGCCGAGGACGAACCCGCCGACCTGCCGCAAGGGGTGCGCACATGAGCCGCACTTCCCGACTGGGCATCGTCGGCGGGCTGGGTTCCCTGGCCGGTGGCGATCTGTTCTACAAACTGGTCAAGTCCCGCGCGGTGCTGGAAGACCAGGGGCGCTACCACTTCCTGTTCGAACAGCACCCGTTCAAGGACGTGTTGCTGCCCCTGGACCGCAACGCCAGCATGACTTCGCGCAAGTTCTATGTGTTCCAGGTGTGCAAGACCTTCGAAAACAGCGGCGTGGATGCCGTACTGCTGCCGTGTTTCGCCAGCCACACCTTTCGCGAGGAGATTCAGCAGGAACTGGGCATTCCGGTACTCGACATGATGCAGGCGCTGGTCAGCCACATCCGCGAGCATGTTGCGCCGGGCACATCCCTGGGCATCGTTGCCTCGGACTTCGTCCGCCACTGTGGGTTGTTCGAAGACAGCCTTGGGCAGGATTTCGAGCTGGTGTACCCGGACGCCGACGCCCAGGCCGCGCTGATGGAAGCCATGTATGGCGTCAACGGCATCAAGGACGGGCACCTGGAAGGCGTGCCGCTGGAGGCGGTATATCAGGCATGCCTGTCGTTGCAGGCCCAAGGCGCCACGTTGATCGTGCCGGGCATGACCGAGTTGTCACTGGTCTGCGTCGACCTGCAACGCCGGGGCGTCGGCGTGCTGGACATCAACCAGATCTATGCCGACTTCGCCACCCACGCCGACGGCCCGTCCCGGCGCCCGCCGTTCAAACTGGGCATCGTCGGCGGTGTAGGCCCGGCGGCCACCGTGGACTTCATGGGCAAAGTGGTCGCCCACACCCCGGCGGGCAAGGACCAGGACCATATCAAGATGGTGGTCGAGCAGAACCCGCAGATCCCTGATCGCACCGCCAATTTGCTGCACGACGACACCGACCCGACGCTGGCGCTGTACGCCACCTGCAAACGCCTGGAAAGCGCCGGCGCCCAGGCCATCGCAATTCCGTGCAACACCGCCCATGCGTTCGTCGAGCGGATCCAGACGCACCTGCGCGTGCCCATCGTCAACATGCTCAGCGAAACCGTGGAGTGGATCGTCCAGACCTACGGCAGCGGCCAGGCGGTCGGCTTGCTGGCCACTTCAGGAACCGTGCAAAGCCAGGTCTACCACCAGGCAGCGCGACGCTCGGGCCTGCAGATCATCACCCCGGGGCGGGATTACCAGGCCATGGTGATGGACGCGATCTACGGCGAACGCGGCATCAAGGCCGGCTTCACCGAAGGCCTGTGCCGCGAGCAATTGCTGCTGGCGGCCGAACACCTGTGCGAACTGGGCGCACGGGTGCTGATCCTGGGGTGTACCGAGTTGCCGCTGGTGCTGGCGCACAGTGAGGCGTACTCGATCAATGGCTATCAGGTAGCGCTGGTCGATCCCACCACGATTCTGGCGCGGCGGTGTGTGGGGTTGGCGCGGGGGAGTTTGGAGGGGGGAGCAGATTTTGCCGCTGGTCGATAAGCCAATGATTAACAGTCATTTGCTTCAACTGGCCAAACTCATCCAGATAAGCGATGTACTGTGCCAAATCGATTTCTCCGTCCATGAGAAACACAAAAGCCCGCTCGATTTCTCGTAGCGGGCCTCGGAAGGTGGGCACATGGTTACCCATATGCGTTGGGAAGGAATCTAGCGAAGAAAGCCTGCCAATGCCAGCTGCATTCAGAGAATCAGGTAGATCCTACAGGTCATCAGGAAACTGCTCAGCCAACCCCGCCTTCTCCAACACCTTGTCAATCCAAGTCTGCCGCACCGCTCCGCTGGCGATCTCGGCCTTGACCGCTTCTTCGTGCTCGGCATGTTGCGCGGCGCGGCGCAGGACTTCGGCGGCGTCGGCCTGGGAGAAGGCCACCAGGCCGTCTTCATCGCCCACCACCAGGTCGCCGGGGTGGATCAGCATGCCGCCGATGGACACCGGCACGTTCACTTCGCCGGGGCCGCTTTTGTAGGGGCCGGTGTGCACCACGGCGCGGGCGTAGCAGGGCGTGTGTTCAAAGCTGGCCACGTCACGAATCGCGCCGTCCACCACAAACCCCACGCAGCCGCGTTGCTGGGCGTAGAGCTTGACCAGTTCGCCGATCACCGCGTTGTTGGTGTCGCCCTGGCCGTCCACCACCAGCACGTGGCCGGGTTGCAGCAGGGTCATGGCTTTGTAGATCAGCAGATTGTCGCCGGGGCGGGTCTTCACGGTGATTGCGGTGCCCACCAGCTTGCCGGTGCGGTTGTAGCGCGTCAGGCCACGGGCGCCGATGTGTCGGCCGAGGTTGTCGCTGATATGCGGCGTGACCACGTGGGCGAACGCGTCCACCAGTTCGGCGGGCGCCAGCGGCGCGTTGGGCAGGATGCGGGAACCGGGCAGGGCCATGGAACATCTCCAGAGTTCGGGTAGCGAGGGCGATGGCCGGATCTTAGGCGCGATGAATGCGCAGTTTTAGCGATATTTTATGATGTGTTAGCATCGCTTTTTGTCATGAGTGGCCGCCGTGATCACCTTCAAGCAAATCGACGCGTTGTTCTGGATCGCCGAATTGGGCAGCTTCGAAGCGGCGGCCAACAAGCTGAATATGTCCCAGTCGGCTATTTCCAAGCGCATCCAGGAGCTGGAAGACACCTTCGAGGTGGAGATCTTCGACCGCAGCAAACGCAACGCCCGGCTCACCGAGAAGGGCGCCGAACTGCTCGACCATGCCAAGGACCTGCTCAAGCGCCGCGACCAATTGCTCGAACGGGTCAGCGCCCGGGAAGTGCTGGTGCGCAGGTTTCGCCTGGGCGTCACCGAACTGACTGCCCTGACCTGGTTGCCGGCGCTGGTGGACGCGTTGCGCCAGGCGTACCCCAAGGTGCAGATCGAACCCTCGGTGGAACTGAGCAGCGAGCTGTTTCGCAAGCTGGAAAATGATCAACTGGACCTGGTGATCGCGCCGGAGGTCTATCACGACCCGCGCTTTCTCGGCACCCCGTTGCACAGTGTGGAAAACGCCTGGATCTGCGCCCCCGGGCTGATCGCCGACGCCGACCCGGTCAGCCTGGAGACGCTGGCCCGCTACACCGTGCTGACCCAGGGCGCGCAGTCGGGCACCGGCCTGATCTACGAGCGCTGGCTGGCGGCGAACAACGTGCAACTGCCGCGCACGCTCACCAGCCACAACCTGTTGGTGCAGGTGGGCTTGGCGCTGTCGGGGATTGGCGTGAGTTACCTGCCCAAGGCCTGCCTGTCGCACTTGATCGAGCAGGGCGCGTTGCGTGCGCTGGTCACGGAGCCGGCATTGCCCAGCGTGCGCTATGTGGCGGTGCACCGCGCCGACCGCCAGTTCGGCCTGAACCAGGACGTGGTGCGCATGGCGCAGGCGCATTGTGATTTTTCCCGGTTGCTGTTCTAGGCGCTGTACCCAAAGCCTTGATACTCGGTGCTGCTGCATTGAAAACAGCCCCTAGAACTCGTCATCCCCCTGTGCGGCCTGCCGAGCCAGCGTAGCGAGCGTTTCGATCAACTCGCTGCGCCCATGCTTGAGGAACGCCAACTGGTAGTTGACGGGCGCCGGTGGCACCTCCAGCGCCACTTCCTGGAATTCGCCGCGCTCGATCTCGTCCACGAACAGGCTTCGCGGCAAGCAACTGATGCCCACCCCGGCGCGAATCAGCGCGAGCAAGGCAAACAGGCTGTTGCTGCCGTACACATGATTGAACTCCAGGCCCTGCTCGGCGAACAGTTGTTCGCAGCGCTGGGTGATGCCCGAGTCACGGCCCTGCACGATGATCGGCCACAACGCCAACTCCTTGAGCGACAGGGTGGTGCCCGCCGGAAACAGCCGGGGCGGCGCGAGCCAGGTAAACGCGATGGACTGCAACGGGATCGCGGCCATGGCGGCGGTCACGTAGTCCTGCGGGATCACCACCAGGTCGAGGTCGCCATCCAGCAGCTTGCGTTGCAGGCGCGCGGAGAGGTCCACGTCCGGGTGCAGTTCGATGTCCGGCAGGCGAGCCTTGGCGCGGGCGACGAAGTGGGTGAACCACGTGATGGTCACCAGCTCGGTCAGGCCCATGCGCACGGTGCGTCGGGCCTGGTGGGTGGCGCCGCGCAGGGCCTCCAGCTTGGCCAGGCTGTCGATCAAGCCTTCGCTGGCTTCCAGCAATTCTTCACCCTTGGCGCTCAGCCGGGCTTTCTGGCCGTGGGCTTCGAACAGCGGCAGGCACGCTTGTTTTTCCAGTTCCTGCAAGCGCTTGGTGGCCGCCGACTGGGTGATGAACAGGCGCGTGGCGGCGCGTTGCAGGGTGCCGAGTTTTTGCGTCCAGTAGAACGCTTCGATCTGTTTGACGTTGATCATGCCGGCCGTCCGTAGGTGTGTTGCAGGTCGCACTGCTCGACCATCAGCTCCACCACATGCCGATGGAACGGGCTGTAGCTGTCGGCCCGCGCCAACGCCACGTAAGGCGTGGAGGGCAGTTGCGGCTCGACCCTGAGTTTCACTAGCTGCCCGCTGGCCAAGTACGGTGCGGCGGTGGCGTCGGGCAGGTAGGTCACGCCCAGGCCAGACACCGTCAGGCCGATCAGCGCCGCCAGGCTGCTGCACGGGATGTACGCGTTGGGGCTGGCTTGATGGGTGGCCAGCCAGTGATCCACCAGCACGCCGGCGCCCGACAGCTTGCCCTGGGTCAGCAACGTGTGGCGGCTCAGGTCGGCCAGTGCCAGCGGCTGCCGGTGATCGAGCAGGCCGGGTGCGCAGAACCAGCTGTTATGGACCTCATCCAGCGCCACGCGGATCAGGCCGTTGGTGCTGAACGCGTCGGGCACCACGATCACATCGACCTGGCCAGCCATCAACAGCCCATGCAGGCGCACGCTGAGGTCGACTTCCGGCTCGATGCGCACCTTGGGGTAGTGGCTGGCAATTGACTGGATCAGGCGCGGCAGCCAGGTCAGGGCGCTCAGTTCAGTAAGGCCGATGCGCAGTTTGCGGCTCAGTACCTCGGGGCTGATCAGGCAGCTGTTGACGATGTCGCGCTGGAGCAGTACGGCGCGTGCCTGGGCCACCACCGGAGCGGCGAGGGGCGAGACTCGCGCGCCACGGCCAGTGCGATCGAACAGTGCAAAGCCCAGCCAGTGTTCCAGCTCCTGGATCTGCTGGGAGATGGCTGACTGCACTTGACCCAGGCGATTGGCGGCGCCGTCGAAGGTGCCGTGATCGACCACGGCGACCAGCGCTTCCAGTTGTTTGAAGGTGGGCACAGGCGATATTCCATCTGGTTTTGGAATGTTTTTAGTTCATGGAATATCGCTATGTCTACTGGAATTTCATCGGCACTATCCCGCTCACGGCCTCCTGCGGTGAGGTTTCTGCCTGGCGGGGCCGTCCATAATTCCAAGAAAACCGGTGAACCCATGAAAGCCGATTCCAAACCCGCCAGCCATTTTCGCTGGGTGGTCGCAGCGCTGTTTTTTCTCGCCTACATGGTGGCCGGCGCCGACCGCGCCAACATCGGCGTGGTGGTGCCGTTCATCAAGCAGGAATACCACCTGAGCAACACCGATATCGGCGCCCTGGCCAGTCTGTTCTACCTGACCTACGCCCTGGTGCAGATCCCTGCCGGCTACCTGTTCGGGCGTTTCGGCATTCGCAAATTGCTGACCGGATCGCTGGTGCTCACCTCCCTGGCCACCTTGCTCATCGGCTTTACCAGCAGCGTGCTGCAACTCAAATTCGCGCGGGCCTTGCTGGGTGCGGCGGAAGGGCCGATCAACATCGGCATCGTCTCGGTCATCAACCGCTGGTTCCCGGCGAGCGAGAAGGGCCTGGCCACGGGTATCTTCATGTCGGCGGCCAAGTTCGCGCCGGCCATCGTGCCGCCGCTGTGCGCCTATATCGTGCACCTGTATGGCTGGCGTGAGGTGTTCTACCTCTTCGCAGTGCCGGGGTTCTTCGTGGCGCTGCTGTGGTGGTGGCTGGTGAAGGACGACCCGGCCGACAGCCGCCATTGCTCGCCCAGCGAGTTGCAGCATATCCAGGGCGCCGATGCCCATGGCCATTCACTGATCCAGCCCGGGGTACGCATTCCGGCGTGGTTCGACCGGCTGATCCGCACCCGTCAGATGCCCTTGCTGGCCGACAACCAGAGCATCCTCGCCTCGTGGAACGTGTGGGCCTGCGCCATGGGGTACTTCCTGATGGTGGGCATCACGTATTCGATCATGACCTGGATCCCCACCTACCTGATTACCGTCAAGCAGTACCCCGTATTGAAGATGGGCATGGTCGCCGCAGCCCCGTGGGTCGGCGCGATCATCGGCAACCTGCTGGGCGGCTGGCTGTCGGACCGAGTGTTCGACCGCCGACGCAAACCGGCGATGCTGATCAGTTCGCTGGCCACGGTGCTGATGATGGTGGTGCTGCTCAATGCGCCGAACGATCCGTTGTTGCTGTCGGTGGTGTTCCTGCTGGCGGGCATTTTGCTGAACATCGGCTATTCCACGTTCCTGGTGTACCCCATGGGCCTGGCGACCAAGGACCGCGTGCCGTTCGCCGCGTCCATCGTCAACACCGGCGGCTCCCTGGGCGGCGCCTTCGCGCCGTTCGTGGTCGGGCTGCTGCTGGACAGTTTCAACTGGGACGCAGTGTTCGGCTTTCTGGGGGTGTGCTCGCTGATCACCTTCGCCATCTTGCTCACCATGGTCGAGCCGCGTCCTTCGACCCCAGCCAACCCTCAACCCTAGGAGCCCGGATGAACGCGTTCTCACCTGTCATGCAAGTCTGCCGCCTGGATTTCTGGATCAGTCCAGTATTCGACGAGCTGATCCACGGTAATCCCCAGCTGGCCTTGCAGGTATTGCCGCGCCAGGGCGACGACGCTCACACCCTGGCCGCGCTGAGCCAGGCCCATGCCTACCATGTGTCGGCGGCCAAGGATGAATTGCCCGCACAGTGGTACGTCAACCCGGCGCTGATCGAGCAGTGCCCACGCCTGCTCTGTGTGTCTTCAGGCGGTGCGGGTTTCGACACCGTGGATGTGGCCGCGTGCAGCCGCGCGGGGATTGTCGTGGTGAACCAGGCCGGGGCCAATGCCCATTCGGTGGCCGAACACACCTTTGGCCTGCTGCTGGCGGTGGTCAAGCGCATCGTCGAGTCCGACCGGAAGTTGCGCCATGCCACCGGGTTCAGCCGCGAAGACCTGATGGGCGAAGAAATCCACGGCCGCACCCTTGGCCTGGTCGGGCTGGGGGAGATCGGGCGTCGCGTGGCGCGTATCGCCGCCGGCTTCGGCCTGGAGGTATTGGCCTACGATCCTTACCTGCGTTCCGAACAGATACTGGCTCAGGGCGCCACGCCGGTGACCTTGCCGGAATTGTTGCGGCGTAGTGATTTCGTCTCACTGCACTGTCCATTGAACGCGAGCACCCGGCACTTGATGGGCGCCGAGCAGTTTGCGGCGATGAAAGCGGGGGCGGTGTTCCTGTCGACGGCCCGGGGCGGAATTCACGACGAGGAGGCCTTGTACCACGCCTTGAGTCGTGGCCATCTGAGTGGCGCCGGGCTGGACGTATGGGCCTGCGAGCCGCCAGCGCAGCAGGCACCGTTGTTGACCTTGCCCAATCTGGTCGCGACTTTTCATACCGCCGGGGTAACCCACGGTGGTCGGCGTAACGTGGCGCGTTCGTCGGCGGCGCAGATTGCCGCGATCCTGTGCGGCGAGCGTCCACCGCATCTGCTCAACCCCGAGGCCTGGGACTTGATGGTCGAACGCATGCGCAGCATGACAGGGGTGTGACAGTCATATTTTTAAAGTATCCAAACACCGTTATTTAGATATTTTTCATAGGTGGGCAGCGCTGGTAGTCTCTTAAAAAAACAAGAGAAGTGTCTGGTCATGTTCATACGCCTGCCCACCTCCATGAAACCTGCCAAAACGTTCGCCACCGTCTTGGGGTCCCTTGCCCTGATGGGCGCGCTGACCAGTTGTGCCAAGGTCGACGTGCACGGCGACGCCGCCGACAAGCACGAAGACGAAGCTCGCCAGGTGCTGCGCCTGGGCCACGATGCCGGGGCGTATCCGTTCCTGGTCTACGCCAACGCCGATCTCTACAACCCGCCCCGTACCCTCGAACGCGCGGTGATCATCGTGCACGGCGTGCAACGCGACGCCGACCAGTACTTCAAGACCGGTCGCACGTTGCTCGGCAACGCCCACCTTAAAAGCGCCACCACCTTGTTGCTGGCCCCCAACTTCCTCACCCCTCAGGATTCCGGCGTCAGCAATGACATGCCGCTGTGGCGCCGTGACAAATGGATGCATGGCATCGAATCCCAGTTCGGCCACAAGGGTATCCCGGCGTTCCAGGTGCTGGACGATGTGGTCAGCTACCTCTCCGACCGCCAGCGCTACCCGGCGCTGAAGGAAATCGTGATGGTCAGCCACTCGGCGGGCGCGCAGTTGATGCAGCGCTATGCGGTCATGAATGACCTCGACGGCGGCCTCAAGGCCCACGGGCTGAGCATTCGGTATGTGATCGCCAGTCCGTCGAGCTACGTGTATTTCGAAGAGAACCGCCTGCAGGACGGCGTGTTCAAGCCGGTGGTCACGGTGATGTGCCCCAGTTACAGCCGCTACCGCTATGGCGTCGACGGTGCGCCGGCGTACTTGCTCAACCAGCACTTGAACGACCGTCAGTTGTTTTCCCGCTATGCCATGCGGGACGTGACCTACCTGGTCGGTGCCCAGGACAACAATCCCACCAGCCGCGTGCTCGACACTTCCTGCGGGGCCAATTACCAGGGCGCGACACGCCTGGAGCGCCAGCTCAACTATGTGAGTTACGAGCGCTTTCTGTCGACCCAATGGCAAATCCCCATGAGCCATCCCCAACACACCCTCCCGGGCATCGGCCATAACGCGGCACGACTGCTCGGGGACAAGAACGTTGCACGGATGCTCTTCCCCTAAGTTTCGATAGCGCTACTCGCCCAACACTGCGTCTCGATAAAAACAATAAGAGAACTGTATGAGCATTCACTTTCCCTCCACCCGGGCGCCGCGCGCCTGGGGGCCAGGCGCGTTGACGCTGCTGGCCACCGCCCTGATCGCTGCCCATGCCCAGGCCGATACCTTGCCGTCGTCCGGCACGCTGTTCGACAACAGCCGCTCGGTGTTGCGCCCCACGGACAACGTGCAGCCGGCACCGCCCGGCAGCGTGCGCATCGAAAGCCCCAGCGATGAACCCGTGGCCAAGCCCAGCGGCTCGACCCTGCAATTGCAGGTCAAGCGCTTCGTGGTCAAAGGCAATCGCGAGCTGGGCGACACCCCGATCCAGTCGGCCCTGCAACCTTATGTGGGCAAGACCCTCGGCCTGGACGGCCTGCGCGAAGCCGCGGCGCAAGTCACCGCGTTGTACCGCGCGCGGGGTTATCTGGTGGCTCGGGCCTATCTGCCGGCCCAGGACATTCAGAACGGTCAGGTCACCGTTGCGGTGTCCGAAGGCATCATCGGTCAGGTCAGTGCCGTGCCGGATTCCAACGTGCGCCTGCGTCCCGGCGTGCAGCAGCAATTCGTCAACGCCTTGCCGTCGGGCACGATCATCCGCGAGCAGGATCTGGAGCGCGTGCTGCTGCGCCTGTCGGACATCACCGGGGTGTCGGTGCACGCCATCCTGCGGCCGTCCAAACAGCCCGGCGCCGCCGACATCGTGCTCAAGCTCAGTGAAATGACGGCCTGGACCGCCTGTGCCGCCATCGACAACTACGGCAACTATTACACCGGTTCCAACCGCCTCACCTCCAACATCAGCCTCAACGATGCGCTGGGGTTCGGTGAAAGCTTTACCGCCACTTCGCAGAACTCGTTCGAGGGCCTGGACATCAAGGGCGTTGGCTACCAGCAACCGCTGGGCGCCACCGGTATCTCCGTGGGCGCCAACTATGCCGAGCTCGATTACAGCATCGGCAAGAACCTCAAGGGCCTGGATGCCAGCGGCACCGCCGAGGTGTCCTCGGTATTCATCAACAGTGCGCTGCTGCGCTCGCGGGACAGCAACATCAGCCTCAACCTGGCCGAGGACCACCGGCGTTTCGAAGACTCGGCCGGCGGTTTCACCGTGAATAAATCGGCGGTGTTCCGCAGCGCCACGCTGTACGGCAACTGGCGCGATGACTGGCAGGGCAGCAACGCCTGGAGCCTGTCGTACGGCATCGGCGACCTGGACAAGAAAACCCCCGCCGATGCCGCGCTGGACGCACTGACCGCCGACGCGGCCGGGCGCTACAAGAAAGCCAACGCCAGTTTCAGCCGCCTGCAATACCTGGGCGGCGGCTTCTCGTTGTTCGGGTCGTTGACCGGGCAATGGGCCGACAAGAACCTCGACTCCTCGGAAAAACTCAGCCTCGGCGGCCCCAATGGGGTACGTGCCTACCCGGTGGGCGAAGTGGCCGGTGACGAAGGCGTGCTGGGCCGCCTGGAACTGCGCAAGTACCTGGGACGTTTCTCCGGGGCGATTGCCGAAGGCACGCTGTTCGCCGATGCGGGCAAGGTCACGGTCAACAAGAATCCCTGGGACAACAGCGAAAACACCCTCACGCGCTATGGCTATGGCGTGGGCCTGAATCTCTACCACCGTGACCTGGTGATGAACGCCAGCCTGGCGTTTTCCCCGGGCGAGAACCCGACCAGCGACGACCGCGCCGCCAAGCGCCTGTGGTTCTCGATCTCCGGTTCGCCCCAGGCGTTTGCCGGGTTGGCCAGCGACCTGGGTTCCAAGGGCGAAGACTTCGAAGTGCCCGAAACCGACACGGTGATCTACGGTTCGGTGGGCATCGTGCCCGAGTATGTCGACCGGCATGGCGCCACCCCGGCGTCACCCGCCGATCAAAGCCGCCTGGCCACCCCGAGCGGGCGCAACATGGCGAGCTTCTGGCGGGCCCGTGACAACGTCTCCGCCATCGGCGTGCACGGCGGTTACCCGTTGGCCGATGACTGGAAACTGCTGTGGCAGCTGGAATACGGCATCTCCATGAACTACACCGATGGCAAGGACGATTCGGTGGTCAAGTCCGCGTCCCCCAGCACCAAGCTGCGCAACACGGGTGCGGCGTTCAACCACGGTGACTACGGCACGCTGCTGTACGGCGTGTGGGACATGCCCATGAAAGAGGCCACCACACCGCTGGACCCGTTCAACGGCAAGACCAGCGCCGCGTACTTCAACATCATTGGTTCACCGGGCTTCAGCGCCGGCTTGTCCACCAACGTCAACGGCCCGCAAAGCTACAACGACACGGCGGTCAACGGCGATGCCGCGTTCAACCGGCGCCAGGCCGGCGTGGTGGAATACTGGACGCCGGAATGGAACGGCCTGCAACTCAAGCTGGCCTATTCGAACAACGGCATGAGCGCCGCCAGTGATGTGGACAAGGGCTACGTCTACGGCAGCAGCCTGGTCTACAACAATGGCGGCTTCATGGCGGTGTTCGCCACCGAGCGGCATATCAACTACTTCGGCATTGCCGACCTGGGCCGCAACGCGCGTGGCCTGGGCAGCAGCACCCACGTCACCGCCGGCACTTCGTCCGATGACTTCAGCCTGCGCTACGGCCTGGCCTATGATTTTGGCGCGACCAAGCTGTCGGTGATCGCCGATGACCTGTCGTACTCGGAGGACGGCGTGATCAACAACAGCACGACCACCAGCGACCTGTCCAAGTACCGGCGCCGCGCCTACCTGCTGGGCGCCTCCCACAAGATCGGCGCGCTGACCCTGAAGGCGTCGTACGGCAAGGCGTTGCCGGGCAAGTGCGAAATGATCCGCGCCACCGAAGTCGACTGTGACACCCACGGCATGGGTGCCACCCAGTACGCCGTCGGCGCCAACTACAAGCTCACGCGCAACATTGACCTGTTCACCCAGTATGTCCTGTTGAAAAACCAGTCCCTGGCCAACTACAACTTCGCCCTGACCGGCGTGTTTGCGGCCTCCGGCTATTCGCCGGGCGCGGGTACCACCATCAGTGCCATCGGCACTGGCATCAACTATTCGTTCTGAGGAGCAGGCCATGAGCAAACCCCAATCCAAGCCCGCCTTGCCTGTGCTCAAACCCTTGAGTTTTGCTGTGCTCTGCGCCCTGTACGGCCTCGCGCCCATGCCCGCGCAGGCCCTGGACAGCAACGCGTTGCCCACCAACGGCCAGGTGATCGCCGGCAGCGGCACCATCAGCAGCAACGGCAATGTGTTGACCGTGAACCAGGGCAGCGATCGCCTGATCGCCACCTGGGACACGTTCAATATCGGCAGCGGCGCCCAGGTGAATTTCCTGCAACCCGGCGCTTCGTCGGTGGCCCTCAACCGGGTGACCGGCAGCGACGGCTCGCAGATCCTCGGGCACTTGAACGCCAATGGTCAGGTGTTCCTGATCAACCCCCAGGGCGTGTTGTTCGGCGCAGGTTCCATGGTGGATGTGGGCGGGCTGGTGGCCAGTTCGCTGAACATTTCCAACAGTGATTTCATGGCCGGCAAGAACGTGTTCGCCGGGCAGGGCGGCGGTGCGGTGGTCAACCAGGGCACGATCAGCGCGCGGGACGGCGGCAGTGTCGCGTTGCTCGGCGGCCAGGTACGCAACGAAGGCACGGTGGTCGCACGGTTGGGTTCGGTGGTGCTCGGCGGCGGTGAAAAAATCACCCTCGATTTCACCGGCGACGGCCTGATCAATGTCGAGGTCAACGACCCGGCCATCGGCGCCAGCGTGATCAACCGTGGACTGCTCAGTGCCAATGGCGGCGCGGTGACCATGACCGCCCGCGACTCCCAGGCCATGCTCAGCAACGTGGTGAACAACGAAGGCGTGATCGAGGCCCGCAGCCTGCAACAGCGCAATGGCCGCATCATCCTTGATGGCGGCGACAGCGGCGTGGTGGTCAACAGCGGCGTGCTGGATGTGTCGGGCAAGCACAGCGGCGAGCGCGGCGGCAACGTCACCATGACCGGGCAGTACGTCGGCCTGTTCGACAGTGGCCGCATCGATGCCGACGGCGACTTGGGCGGTGGCACGGTGTTGATGGGCGGCGATTACCAGGGCCGCGGCAACCTGCACCAGGCCGACAGCACGTTCATGGGCAGCGATGCACGCATCAGCGCGAATGCCCTGAGCAGCGGCGACGGCGGCAAGGTCATCCTCTGGTCCAAAGACAGCACGCAGTTCTATGGCGGCATCAGCGTGCGCGGTGCCGGCGCCCAGGGCCGTGGCGGCCTGGTGGAAACCTCCGGGCATGCGCTGGATGTGGCGGGTATCGTCGATCTCGGCGCGGTGTCGGGGCAGGGCGGTTCCTGGTTGATCGACCCGTTCAATATCAACATCACCAACACCGCCAGCACCGGCACGTCCACCAGTTCGCCGTTCACGCCGAACGCCGGTGCCAGTTCCAACCTGAGTTCGGCGACGCTCAATGCGTCGTTGTCCGAAGGCGCGAATATCCTGGTGACCACCTCGTCGGGCGCCGGCACCTCTGGGGATATCAACGTGCTGTCCAACGTCAAGGGCGTGGGCAACGCGACCCTGACCTTGCAGGCGCACCGCAATATCGTGATGACCAACACCAGCATCAGCAATGGCACCGGCAAGACGCTGAACGTGTCGCTGGTGTCCAACTTCAACAACAGCGGCAACGGTTCCGTGGCCCTGAGCAACGCGAGCATCAGCACCAACGGCGGCAACCTGACCATCAGCGGCGCGGTGAATCCGGCGACCTCCTGGGCCAGCACCAACGTCAGCAATGGTGTGGGCATCTCGATGACCAACAACACGCGCATCAGCACCAGCGGCGGCGATATCACCTTGCGGGGCGCGACCTCGGCGAGCCTGGCCGCCGGGTCCACGGCCACGGCGATCAACATCAGCAACAGCACTTTGAATGCCGGCGGTGGCAACATCAGCATCACCGCCGTGCAGGCGAGTACCACCGGCACCGGCGATGCCTTCGTCCTCACCGGCGGCAGCAACCTGCTTACGACGGGCGTGGGCTCCATCACCGTGGACAGCACCAACCTGGGCAGCGGCAACGGCACGCGGATCTTCAGCACCAGCAACACCATCGCCGCCAGCGGCAGTGGCAATGTCACCTTGCGCGGCAGTGCGGTGTCGGGCAGCGGCGTGCTGGTGTGTTCGACCGCCGCCACTTCGGCGCAAACCCTGAGCGTGGGCAGCGGCACCCTTACCGTGCAGGGCACCGCCAATTCGGGACGGGGCGTGTTCCTCGCGGCGTCCACCACGGGCGCGGTCACCCTGAATGCGGGGGCCGGTGGCGATATGGTCATCGACGGTCGCAGCGCCGGTGACTCCGGCACGGTGGTCAACTCCACCGGTACCGCGTCGGTGATCAACCTCACCACCCAGGACGGCAACTTGTCGCTGAGCGGCACCTCGGGGCCGGCGTCGAGCGCGCCGGGCCTGGCCATTCGCAGTGGTGCGTCGGGGGCGGGCAACGGTGTGAATATCCTGTCCGGCAGCGGCGATATTCGCTTGCAGGGCACGGCCCAGGGTTCCGGCGCGGGGTTGTCGTTCAACGCCACCAACGCCCGGGGATTCAACAACGTGATGACCGGCGGCAGCGGCAACCTGACCGTCACCGCCCGCAGCGGCAGCGGTGCGGCGTTGAGTTTCGACAACGGCACCAACACCCTGCAAGTGGCCGACGGCACACTGCGCCTGGACCTGGACACGCCTTCCGGCAATTTCATCAACCAGAGCAACGGCACTGCCGCGATCACCGCCACGGGCAGCGGCGCGGTGTTGATCGACCGGGGTGGGCTGATCCACAGCAGCCTGCTCGATAGCGCCTCCGAGCCGACACGCCAATACCATCAGAGCCAGATGGTCGGGGATACCTGGCGCCAGCCGTTGCTGGGCGACTACCACCTCACGCCGCTGGGCAGCACCCTCGATCAAGTGAGTATCGACGTCGCCCAGGGAGCGGCGCGATGAGTGAGCCGGTGTTTTCCCTCGAAGCGTTCGAGTACCTGTGCTACACCCGCAACCACGAGGGCGGCGCTCGAGAGTTGTTACGCCTGTTGCAGCTGATCGACCGCAATTACGGCAAATTGTCCGAACAGTTTTCCTTGAGCGTGTCGCCGGCGATCACCCCGGGCGAGCTGGAAAGTCACGTGTTGACCCGTGTGACCTGCGCGATCACCGCGTTGTTTTCCGACCCGGGTTTCAGCATCAGTCCCGGCGGGTTCGGCCAGTTGATCAACCTGCAACGCTGGTTGTCCTCGCTGTTCGCCGCCAGTGCGTTCATCAACTGCGACCACATTTTGCGCTCGCTCAACCTGCTTGGCGCGGACGGCAGCGGCTACCGCCTTGCCGAACAGGACCTGGTGAAATTCTGCCTGCTGTACTCGCCCGAATCCCAGCTGCCGCTGGACGTGGACCTGCTGTGGGAACAGAACCCGACCCTGGCGGCGGCGCTGTTCATGGCGCTGATGTCGCCGCGTTTTCTCGGCACACCCGCTGCGCACTCCAAGCGCGAAACCTTGCTGGCGTGGCTGCCCGGACGCCTGGAACAACTGGACAGCCTGGACGCGCTGCCGCTGAACGTGCTGCACGACGTGTACATGCATTGCAGCTATGCCGATCTGCCGGAGCGGCACCGTATCAAGGCGTCGATCAATACGCTGATCGAACGCAAGCTGGCCAGTGTGGGCATCCAGAGCGTGCCGCCGACGGTGGTGCCGGCACGCGCCGCCGGGCAAAAGCCGTTGATGCTGGTGTTGCTGGAATGGTTTTCCGGCGGGCATTCGATCTATCGCACCCACTCGCTGACGTTGCAGGCGGCGCGGCGGGACTTTCAGGTGGTGGCGGTGGGTTACGGCGCCAATGTGGATGCCCTGGGCCGTGAAGTGTTCGATGAGTTCATCGAGCTGGCCGAGCCCGACGACCTGTTCGCCAGCCTGCGCCAGCTCACCGCGCTGGCGAGTGCGCGGCGCCCCGAGGTGTTCTACATGCCCAGCGTCGGCATGTTTCAGATCACGATGTTTGCCAGCAACCTGCGCTTTGCACCGTTGCAGGTGGCCGCGCTGGGGCACCCGGCGACGACGGCCTCACGGCATATCGATTGCGTCAGCGTCGAAGAGGATTTTGTCGGCGACCCCGACTGCTTTTCCGAACGTCTGTTGCAGTTGCCGGCCAATGGTCAGCCTTACCGGCCCTCGGCGATTCCCGTCGAGTTGCCCCGGTTGAGCCGCGAAGACGGCCCTTGGGTCAATGTCGCGGTGGCTGCCACCACCATGAAACTCAACCCCACCTTTTTGCGTGCCTGCCAGGCGATTGCCGTGCGGACGTTGCACCGCCACGGCAAGCGCGTGCGGTTTCACTTTTTGGTAGGGCAGGCCCAGGGGCTCTTGTTTCCGCAATTGGTGCGCCTGGTCGAACGCTACGTGGGCGATGCGACGGTATATCCCCATCAGCCGTATGCCGATTACATGGCCACGCTGAACCGCTGCGACCTGTTCCTCAGCCCGTTTCCGTTCGGCAACACCAACGGCATCATCGACGCTTTCACCGTGGGGCTGCCGGGTGTGTGCAAGACCGGCCCGCAGGTGTTCGAGCACATCGACGAAGGACTGTTCCGCCGCGTTGGCCTGCCGGACTGGACCATCGCCCGCACCCATGAGCAGTACGTGGAGGCGGCGGTGCGCCTGGCCGGCGACTATGCCGCGCGCAGCGGCTTGTACCGCCACCTGGAAACCCGCGATCCGCTGCACGTGTTGTTCAGCGGTACACCCGAGGCCTTGAGCGAAGCGCTGCTGGCGGAACTGGCGGTGATGCAACGCTGTATTTGAGCGCCGAGTACTGATAAACAAGGGGGCATTCCCTGTGTGTCGATACGCGGTGTCATCCCATGAAGCGCCATTTTGAAGATTTGCAGCTGGGCAGCATCGAGTTGTTCTGCCTGGCCGCCGAAGCCAGCAGTTTCACCGCCGCTGCCCAGACCGCCGGGGTGACGCCGGCAGCGGTGAGCCGCAGCGTCTCGCGCCTGGAAGAGCGCTTGGGTTCGCGTCTGTTTGTGCGCACTACCCGCAGCATCCGCCTGACCGACAGCGGCAGGACATTTTTCGAACAATGCCGTCAGGCGCTGACCCAACTGGTGGAGGCCCAACAGGAGGTGATGGGCGCCCAATCGGTACCGTCCGGCCTGCTGCGCATCAGTATTCCCACCACCTACGCGCACTATCGGCTGTTACCGCTGCTGCCCAGGTTCCGCGCGCTGTACCCGCAAGTCAGCGTGGATATCCATATCAGCAACCGCAATATCGACTTCGTCGCCGAAGGCTACGACTTGGCCATCCGCGTGCGCGCCCAGCCGGATTCCTCGCTGATCGCGCGCCTGCTGGAAGACGCCGAACTGGTGGTGGTCGCCACGCCGGCCTACCTGCAACGCGCCGGCATACCGCAGAGCCTGGACGACTTGGCTGCCCATGAATGCATCCAGTACGAATTGCCCAGCAATGGCCGGCGTATTCCCTGGCTGTTCCAGGTGGACGGCCAGGCGCGGGAGTTTGCCGGGGAGGCGGGGTACAGTTGTGCCGACGACGTGTTGGGTGGCGTGACCCTGGCCAGGCACGGTGCGGGCTTGTTCCAGACCTACAAGTTCATTGTCGAGCAGGAATTGGCCGATGGCAGCCTGGTGCCGGTGTTGCAGCCATTTGGCGGGCGTTCGCGGCCGTTTACCCTGTTATATCCCCACGGGCGTTATGTGCCGCATCGGGTGCGGGCGTTCGTGGATTTCCTGATGGCGTGCCGGGACGAGTGGGCGGCGTGAGCGACGCGGCAAGATCCCACGTCAGCAAGAGCTGGCTGATCGCGCCATCGATCACGGCGTAAGGCAAGTGGTCCCGTGCCAGGATCGAAACCCCTTGCAGGAAACTGTCGAACACCGCTGCCAGGGTTTCTGCGTGGGTGTGCGTCGGCAGTTGACCGGTATGCACGGCGCGTTCGATGCAGGCGACGATCCCGGCCCGGGTGCGTAGCCGCGACTGGGTCAAGGCATCCGCTACCCGCGCATTTTCCGGGCTGGGTGCGCTCATCACGCCGAGCGCCACCATGCAGCCTTTGGGGTGGCCGTCTTCGCATTGCATGCGCGCCGACTGGCGCAACGCGGTTTCGACGGCCTGGCGCGGCAACAGGGTTTCGTCCCACAGGCATTCGGTGACCTGGGCGTAGGTCGCGAGATAACGCTGCACGCATTCGTCGAACAGTGCCTCTTTGGAACCGAACGCTGCGTAAAAGCTCGGCGCGGAGATCCCGCCACCCAGTCCGGCCTTGAGTTGGGCGAGGGACGTGGCGTCGTAGCCGTGTTGCCAGAACAGGTGCATGGCTTGTTCAACGGCTTGTTCACGGTCGAATCTGCGAGGGCGGCCCATTTGTGCCATGGGAAGGACTCCGGTGGGGAAACGAGATAGATACTAGTCGATACATAAGTCGTTGACAACGCGGTGCGGCGACCTGCAACATTTGTATCGATCAGTATTTAAGTCCCTTCAAGGAGCCTCCCGTGACCCCTTCACTCAGTTTGTCCGCTGCTTCCGACCGCCTGCCCATCGGCGCTTTGCTCGCCCTGGCCATGACCGGTTTCATCTGCATCGTCACCGAAACCCTGCCGGCCGGCCTGTTGCCGTTGATCAGCGCCGGTCTCGATATTTCGCCGTCGATGGCCGGGCAGATGGTCACCGCTTATGCATTGGGGTCGGTGCTGGCGGTGATCCCCATGACCATCGCCACCCGGGGCTGGCGTCGGCGCAATGTGCTGTTGCTGACCATCGTCGGGTTTCTGCTGTTCAACTCGACCACGGCGCTGTCGTCCCATTACGGCGTGACCCTGGTGGCGCGCTTTTTCGCCGGCGTGGCGGCAGGGCTGGCCTGGAGCCTGCTGGCCGGTTATGCCCGGCGCATGGTCGCGCCCCATCAGCAGGGCAAGGCCCTGGCGCTGGCGATGGTCGGTACGCCGATTGCGCTGTCGCTGGGGGTGCCGCTGGGTACCTGGCTGGGCGGGCTGGTGGGCTGGCGCACGACGTTCGGCCTGATGTCAGCACTGACCCTGCTGCTGGTGGTGTGGGTGCTGGTGAAAGTCCCGGACTACCCGCCCCAGGCGGCGCACCAGCGTTTGTCCCTGGGCAAGGTGTTGACCACGCCGGGCGTGCGTCCGGTGCTGGCGGTGGTGATCAGCTGGATGCTGGCGCACAACATTCTGTACACCTATATCGCACCGTTCGTGGCACCGGCCGGGTTGGGCGACCGTGTGGATGCGGTGCTGCTGGTATTCGGCGTGGCGGCGTTGGCCGGGATCTGGCTGACCGCCCGGCTGGTCGAGCCGATGTTGCGCAACACGGTATTGGCGAGCCTGGTGGCCTTTGCCGCGATCAGCGTGGCGTTCGGTCTGCTGGGTGAGGTGCCCCAGGTGGTCTACCTCGGTGTGGCGGTGTGGGGCTTGAGCTTCGGTGGCGCGGCGACATTGCTGCAAACCGCATTGGCCGACGCGGCGGGCGAGGGCGCGGATGTGGCGCTGTCGTTGAATGTGGTGGCGTGGAACAGTGCGATTGCCGGCAGCGGTGTGGTGGGTGGTGTGCTGTTGCAGACCTGGGGTGTCGCTGCGTTTCCGTGGGCGATGGTGCTGCTGATCGGCGTGTCGTTCGTGATCGCCTGGAGCGCCCATGCCCATGGTTTCAAACCCGGCGCGCGGGCGGCGGGAAAACCTACGGCAGTCGGGCACTAATCTGACGAGTGACGGTCAATAATTCCCGCAATATCATTCACTTGGCTCCGTCAGCCGGAGCCTGCCGTCACTCTTTTCCTTCGAAGAATTCCTGCATGTACCTACGCAAAATCGCAGTCGGGCTGTCGGCCCTTGTGTTGCTCTCGGCCGGGGCCAGTGCCCGCAGCTTGCCGGACCTGTATTCCAGCCAGGAAAAACAACTGTCGTTCGACAGCTGCGCCGACCTGTTCCCGGGCGCCCGGCCTATCAACACGGCGACGGTCCCGGCCACCCTGAAGCCTTTGGCGTTGTGTTCTGACCACTTTGCCGTGCTCTATTCGCAAACCAGCAAGACCCCACTGGTGGTGGTCGAGCGGTTGAACGCCGCGCAGTTGCGTGACGCCAAGGGCGAGGAACGCACCAACCAGTTCTATCCGGACCCGCGCATTCCCAAGGCGGGCCGTGCAGAGCTGAGCGATTACCGCGGCCAGCACCCGGCCATGGACCGTGGCCATCAATCGCCGGCGGCCGACGCGCCGAATGCCAATGCCATGGCACAGTCGTTTGCGCTGTCGAACATGGTGCCGCAGGACCCCACCAACAATCGCAAGATCTGGAGCAAGGTCGAGGCGGACGTGCGCAAGTTCGCGGTCCGTGCCGGCGGCGATGTGTATGTGTTCACCGGCCCGCTGTTCGACCCGGGCTACGGCACCATTGGCGACAACAAGGTCTGGGTGCCGACCCGCCTGTTCAAGCTGGTCTACGATGCTTCGTCCAAACGCGCCTGGGCCTATGTGCTGCCCAACGCTGAAACCCGCATCGAAAAACCGATGGACTACGACACCTTCGTGAAGACCACCGGGCTCAAGCTGCTGGGCAATCTGCCGGTGTCGGGGTCGGTGGGACGGAGCTGATCGAGCGGCTCGCCCGCCAGCAAACCCTTGTCATGGGGTTTATACTCGCGTCCCTCTTCATGCAACCGAGATACCCCATGAGCACCTCCCTTCCTCTTGCCCCCGCGCGCAAGCCCGTCGCGCCGCTGGCGGCCTTTATCATTCTGGTGCTGGGCGCCCTGTTCCTGCAGAACAGCGTGGGTCCGCAACAGGTGTTGCTGCTGGTGGTCGGCGCAGCGCTGGGGCTGACGCTGTACCACGCGGCCTTCGGCTTCACTTCGGCCTGGCGGGTATTTATCAATGAGCGGCGGGGCGCCGGCCTGCGCGCGCAGATGGTGATGCTGGCGGTGGCGGTGCTGTTGTTTTTCCCGGCGCTGGGCGCAGGCACTCTGTTCGGGCAACCGGTGGTCGGGTTGGTGGCGCCCGCCGGCGTGTCGGTGGTGTTCGGCGCGTTTATCTTCGGCATCGGCATGCAACTGGGCGGCGGCTGTGCGTCGGGTACGCTGTTCACCGTCGGCGGCGGTAACGCGCGCATGCTGGTGACGCTGTTCTTCTTTATCTGCGGTTCGCTGATCGCCACCCATCACGTGGACTGGTGGTTTGCGCTGCCATCGTTCCCGGCGGTGTCCATCGTCAAGAGTTTCGGCGTGGGGCCCGCTCTGGGCCTGAGCCTGGTGGCCTTCGCGATCATCGCCCTGGTGACCGTGCACCTGGAAAAGGCCCGGCATGGCCAACTTGAAGCGGGCGTGACCAGCGAGCACACCGGGCTGCGCCGTTTTCTGCGCGGGCCCTGGCCGTTGGTGTGGGGCGCGGTGGGTCTGGCACTGCTGAACTACGCCACCCTGGCCCTGGCCGGACGGCCATGGGGCATCACCTCCGCGTTCGCGCTGTGGGGCGCCAAAGTGGCGAGCGGGTTGGGGGTGGATGTGGCCAGCTGGGCGTTCTGGCAAATGCCGGCGAATGCCAAGGCGCTGGCTGCGCCGGTGTGGCAAGACATCACCAGCGTGATGGACGTGGGCATCATTCTCGGTGCGTTGCTGGCCGCCGGCCTGGCCGGGCGTTTTGCACCGAGTCTGAAGATCCCCGCGCGCTCGCTGGTGGCTGCCGTGATCGGTGGCCTGCTGCTGGGTTACGGTTCGCGTCTGGCCTACGGCTGCAACATCGGTGCGTATTTCAGTGGCATCGCCTCGGGCAGCCTGCACGGTTGGGTGTGGCTGGTGGCGGCGTTCATCGGCAACAGCGTAGGTGTGCGCCTGCGACCGTTCTTCTTCGCGGGCGAGAAACCGCAGGTCGCACTGAGCGGTTGCTGAGTACGTGCCTGACCCTCGCCTGCGGCCAGTGCAGGCGAGGGCGGCGGGCCTGTCAGGCTTCGTCGACCACCGGGTTGACCAGTGTGCCGATGCCCTCGATGGACACTTCGACCACATCACCCGCCTTCAGGTACACCGGGGGCGTCTTGCCCAGAATGACCCCGGCCGGCGTGCCGCTGACGATTACGTCGCCGGCTTCCAGTGTCAGCGCCTCGCTGAGCGTCGAAATAATGGTCGCCACGTCGAACAGCATGTCGCGCGTGTTGGCCGATTGCACCACCTGGCCATTGACGCGGGTCTCCAGCAGCAACCCCTTGCCTCCCGGCGGCAACTCATCCGCCGTCACCAGATGCGGGCCGAAGGCGCCGGTGTCATCGAAGTTCTTGCCAACCGTCCACTGCGGCGTGAGGAACTGGTATTCACGCACCGAACCTTCGTTGAACAGCGCATACCCGGCAACATGGTCCAGCGCATCTTCTTTGCGTATGTAGCGACCGCCCCGCTTGAGCACCACCGCCATTTCACCTTCGTAGTCGAGGGTGTCGGACGCGCGTGGGCGAACCAGCGGTCGGTTGTGCGCCGTCAGGCTGGAGCTCCAGCGGGGGAATACCGTGGGGTAGCTGGGCTGTTCGTACTTCGCCTCTTTGGTGTGATCGGCGTAGTTCAGGCCCACGCAGATGATCTTGGGCGGGCGCGCCATCAGTGGCAGGTAAGCGTCCTCGGCGATCTCCACCAGCGCGCCGTTGGCCTCGGCGCCGTGGGTTTGCAGGTCGACGCCGCGTGCCAGCAGCGATTCAAGCGATTCATTGCCCAGAACCCGCACGCCGTCGGCGGTGACGACACCCAGGGTAGGCTGGCCTTGATGGAGGAAGCGAACGTAGCGCATGGCGATTTCTCTCGTTGGGTAGAAGAGGTGAGGCGGTGTGGAGCCAAAGCTAAAACGCAAAAAATATATGGTCAACTAAAAAATATATATTTTTTCAAATTCAATAGATTTTCCAGTCTGTGTATGATTCGTCCACGCTTGTGTAAAAAGGACTCGACCGTGATCGACGGACCCTCTGCCGAACCCGCTGAAAAACGCACGATGGCTTCCCAGCTCGAAGCCCGTGTTCGCCAGGACATCATCAATGGCCAACTGGCCCCGGGTGCGCGCCTGCGGCTCAAGGAGTTGGCCGAGCGCTATGAGGTCGGTGTGATTCCCCTGCGCGAAGCGCTGTCGCGCCTCGCCACCAGCGGTTTTGTCGCGGCGGCGGATCAGAAGGGGTTCAGCGTCGGGCGAATTTCCGCAGCGGAAATTGCCGACATCACGGCGGTCCGCCTGCATGTGGAGTGCAAAGCATTGGCCGATTCGATCCGTCAGGGCGATGTGGAGTGGGAAAGCCGTGTGCTGGCCGCGCACCACCGGCTCGATCGCCTGGCCATGGTCGAAGGCCCTGACCGCATGCTTACACCGGAATGGGAAAGTGCCCACGAGGTGTTTCACCAGGCGCTGATTTCCAGTTGCCCGTCGCCCACGCTCCTGCGCCTGTGTGCAGCCTTGCGCGACCAAACCGCACGCTATCGATTCCTGTCGTTGCACTACGAAGACAGCACCACGCGCAATGTCCCCCATGAACACCGGCAGTTGATGGACGCCGCCCTGGCCAAGGACATCGATACCGCCTGCGCGCTGCTGACCCGGCATTACCAGACCACCACCGAGTCGGTGCTCAAGCATGCGCTGCTGGTCCAGGCCTGACCCATAGGGGATCCGGATGATTCGAGAACTCAGAACCTTCGTCTGCGCCGCGCGACGGGGCACTTTTGCTGCCGCCGGGCAGCAAGTGGGCTTGACGCAATCGGCGGTCAGCTCGCAGATCAAGCACTTGGAAGAGGCGCTGGGGGTGAAGTTGTTCGACCGCACCGGCCGCTCCGCCACGCTCAATTCGGCAGGGCAGCGCGCGGTGCCGCTGGCGGAGGAGATCCTCGATATTTTCTCGCGCATGGGCGCGCCCGACAGCGCCAACGACTTCCACGGGTCGCTGCGCATCGGCGCCATCGGCAGCGTGCAGACCGGCATCCTGCCGAGCGCCCTGGTGGCGCTCAAACGCCAGGCCCCGTCGATCGAGGTGAGCCTGGTGCCCGGGGTGTCGCTCAACCTGCTCAGCCAGATCGATGCGGGTGAGCTGGACCTGGCGATCCTGATCAACCCGCCGTTCAACCTGCCCAAGGACCTCAACCTCGAAGTGATCGCCCGTGAGCCGTTTGTGCTGATCACCGCGAAGGACGTGGCGGGCGATGACCCCTTGCAGATCCTGCGCGAGCAGCCGTTCGTGCGTTACGACCGTGTTTCGTTCGGCGGGCGTCAGGTCACGCAGTTTCTCAAGGCGCACAAGCTCCAGCCGCGGCAGGCGCTGGAACTCGACGAACTGGACGCCATCGTCAAGATGGTGCGCAGCGGCCTTGGGGTGTCCCTGGTGCCCCTGGCGGGATTGTGGCTGGAACACGGCAGCGACGTGCGCGTGGTGCACCTGGACAAACTCACGTTTTTTCGCGAAATCGTGCTGCTGACCAAGTACAGCCAGCGCCATTCGCCGCTCTTCGCGCTGTTTCGCGGCTGCCTGGTCGGGGCGCTGAAGGCGGCGGAGTAAACCGCGAGCATCGAAAAAATCGACGCTCAGGGCGCAGGATATGCGCTTTATCCGCCGATGTTTCTGGTGAAGAATCAGGCTCTAATCATCAGAAACCGCAGGTAAACCGCCGTGAGCCTTTCGCCCTTTCACCTCGCAATTCCCGTGTATGACCTCGCCGCCGCTCGCCACTTCTATGGTGACGTGTTCGGCCTCTCGGAAGGCCGCTCCAGTGCACAGTGGGTCGACTTCGACTTTTACGGCCACCAGTTGGTGATCCACGAACACCCCAAGACCGACTCCCAGGCATCGGTGCATTCCAACCCGGTGGACGGCCATGCTGTGCCGGTGCCGCATTTCGGTGTCATCTTGCAGTGGGCGCAATGGGAAGCCTTGGCGGACCGTCTGCGCGCCCGCCAGACGCGCTTCGTGATCGAACCCTACATTCGCTTCCAGGGCCAGGTCGGCGAGCAGGCCACCATGTTCCTGTTCGACCCCTGCGGCAACGCCCTGGAATTCAAGGCGTTCAAGGACATGAGCCAGCTGTTCGCCAAATAAGCCTGGCCCTGCAACACGGATGTCCGAATACGTCCTGAAGCGGTCCGGCACCTGCCTGTTGCCCAACTGGCAGGATGCCTAGCATGGCTTGCATCACTCACCGTCATGCAAGCCAGAAAGGACCCATCATGAGCCGCAAAGCCCTTCTCGTCATCGATGCCCAGCATTCGTTTCGCCATTCCACCTATTGGTCCGAAACTGACCTGCCCGAGTACCTGGAAAAACAACAGGCCCTTATCGACGGGTGTGTTCAACAAGGCATTGCGGTGGTACAAGTTTTCCACGTGGAAGACCAGGGGCACTTTTCGATGGCATCGGGCAACGTCAGGGCATTGAGCGAATTGTCGATCAACCCCGACCTGATCATTTACAAGCATCATCACAGCGCCTTCGCCGGTACGCCGCTGGCTGCACGACTGAGGGAGATGGGCGTGGCGTCGCTGATCATCAGCGGCATCCGCACCGAACAGTGCTGTGAAACCACCACGCGGCAGGCTTTCGACAGCGGCTTCAATGTGGACTTTGTCAGCGAGGCGACCCTGACCTTTCCGATGACCCATGCACGTACGGGGCGTCTTCACACCCCGGCGGAAATCCGCGAACGTACCGAACTGGTGCTGGAAGGGCGTTTTGCGCGCATCGTCACCGTCGCCCAGGCCTTGGAGAACTGAAGGGTGAAACGTCCGGTGCTGTTCGTGCTGTTGCCGGAAGTGCTGATGCTGGACCTGGCCGGCCCCGCCGAAGTGCTGCGCCTGGCCACGCAGGTCGAGGACCCGGCTGCCGTCGAGTTCGACTTGCAGTACGTCAGCCCGGTGGCCTCGTTGCAGACCTCCATCGGTCTGCCGCTGAACGGCCTGGCGCCGCTGCCGTCATCATTGGCGCCGGGCACGCTGGTGGTGCTGGTGGGGTCCACGACGCAAATGCCCAGCGCGCGACGGCGGGCGTTCGATGCCGCCAACGATACGCTGGTGCAATGGCTGCAAAAGGTATTCGAGCCCTCGGGCGAGCGGCTGCTGTGCATTTGCGCGGCGGCCTTGAGCGCCGCCCGCGCCGGGTTGCTGGATGACCGTCTGTGCACCACGCATCACGCGCTGTGCGCGACCTTGCAAGCCACGGCGCCCCGCGCCCGGGTGCTGGAAAATCGCCTGTACGTCACGGACGGCCCGGTCAGTTGCAGCGCTGGCGTCACGGCGGGCATCGACCTGATGCTGCACCTGGTCGCCGAACTGTGCGGGCCACGGCTGGCCAGTGCGGTGGCGCGGGATATGGTGGTGTATATGCGGCGCAGCGGCGCCGACCCGCAACTGTCGCCGTGGATGACAGGGCGCAATCACTTGCACCCGGCGGTGCACCGCGTGCAGGACGCTGTCGCCGCGGCGCCTTGTGAGCCCTGGACCGTCACGCGCATGGCCGGTCTTGCGTTTACCAGCAGCCGGCATCTGGCGCGGCTGTTCCATGAACATGTCGGCACCAGCCCGCTCGACTACCTGCACCGGCTGCGCTTGAGCGTGGCCCGGGATTTGTTGGCGGCGTCATCGCTGGACATCGAGAGTGTGGCCGAGCGTTCAGGTTTCGGCTCGGCACGTCATTTGCGGCGGGTATGGGGCAAGTACGAAACGGGGACGCCTTCGGCAGTGCGCCTGAGCGTTTAGAGGGTGGTATCAGGGGCTGTGGCGGGGGCCTGTTCGGCTTGCTCCGCCAGCTTCAAGCGATCCGCCTTGCTGATGTATTTGTCCTTTTTCTGCGGGGCCAGTTTGGCGTTGGCCTTCTTGGCATGGGCCTTGAGCAACTGATTGATCTTTTTGCGGCGGTTCATGGGGGCTACCCGGCTGGTTGGTGGACGCATGATACCAGCTTGAAGGAGCCCGTTTCAGGGGTGCTTGGCAGCCGTCAGGAACCCGGTGATCAGCGCGATCGTCTGTTGCTGGATCACCGCCCGTGGCCGGGCGCTTTCACCGTCCGCGCAAATCATGCCATCGCCCGGCGAGCTCTCTTCGATCAACGCCACCGCACCGGGCTTGCACACGGCCATGAAGCTGAAATGGCTGGCATCGTTGATTTCGACGTATTGCGTGGAGGCTTTGGGCAACCGCCGGGCCAGGTCGGCGGACTCCAGTGCTGCCGGCAGATCCTCCGACGGTGCACCTGCGGCGATCACCAATACCGGCACCGCAATTGCCGCCAGGCTGGCGTCGGTCATGCCGCGCGACAGGCCCAGGTCCAGTGAGACCACGGCGGTGACGCGCGGGTCGCGCAGGTCGGCGGCCAGTTTGGCCTTGCCGGCGGGGGTGCCGGCAGGGTTCATCTGCTGGTACCCCCGGCAACCGGACAACGTCGGGTGCGCGCTGCAGTCCTTGGCGAACAGGTCGGGGTCGAAACGGGCCCCTGCGCTTTCCAGCACGGTCCAGCCGCCGAGGGAGTGCCCTGCCAGAGCGACGCGGTGTCTGTCGACTTCACCAAAGGGCTTCGACGCAGCGAGCACCGCATCGATGGCGCAGCTCAGGTCTTTGGGACGTTGCCAGAGCTGGGCTGCCGCCTGTGGGCTGCGGTCGCGGCTGGTGGTGCCCGGATGGTTGACCGCCGCCACGATGTAGCCCTGATGCGCCAAGGCACTGGCCAGCCACACCTGATTGCCCCAATTGCCGCCGTAGCCATGGGACAGCACCACCAGCGGGTGGGCGCCACTGGCCGGTGGCGCGTTGGGCACCGCCGGGGCGCCGACGAACACCACGGTGTCTCCGATCAGCTCGGGCACGGCGGAAGTGGCGGCGGGGTACCACACGCTCAATTCCAGTGGACGGACGTTTTGTGGGTCGGGCAGGGGGGCGGTCTGGAAGCCGATGGGCGTGTCGGTGGCGAAAGCGGGGGTAGCCAGGCTAGCGAACAGCAGTGCGGCGAGGGTTTTTTTCACGTTTATCGTCCTTGATGTGAGCGGCGCATCATGCCTTTAAATTCGAGGGATGAATAGCCGCGCGAGGACGCACCCGGGCCGTTGGTGCGGGTGCTTATGGCGCCGCGTATTCCTCATAGTTCAGGCTGATGCCATCGTCCTTGGGGTAGCTGACATACACCACCACCGTGTCGCTGCTCACCACCAGGGCGAAGGGCCATTTACCGTTGGCCTTGCGCATCTGCTCATACAGCGGCAGGAAAAATTCCTTGGTCTGACCGCGTGGGTCGTAGGGGGCTTCTCCGTGGAAGATCGGATAGCGACCGCCGTTGCACAACTCGATGCGGTCGAGCTGGAAGCCCTTTTTCTCCAGCAGCGTGCGAGTGGGATGCTGCCAGGTAGCGAGGTCGACGTCGTGGCAATCGTGAGCGGTGTCGCGGTACAGCGTTGTGTCTTGCAGGGCCGGGTAGGCGCAGGCCAGGCCCGGTAACAGCAGCAAAAACAGGGGCAGGAGGCGCGGCATGGCAGGCGGTCCAGAGGCAGAGGAGGCTGGATTCTAGACCGTTTTCGGGCTGGTTTGATTGGATTGGGTGATCAATGCTTCACGTTTTCGCCACGCCCACCCGCCACTGCGCCGGCGGCAACAGCCCGTTGACCAGGTAGTTGCCCACGATCCGCGACTTGTACACGCGCGGGTTGTGGTTCGCCAGGGTGCGCGCGTTGCGCCAGAGCCGGTCCAGCGCCTTGTTGCTGGCGGTGGCGCTGGCGCCCAGGGCGTCGAACAGCGCGGTGGTGGCGGCGAGGGTGGCGTCCACCACCGGGTTCACCGCCAGGCACACTTCGAGTTCGGCCAGCGCCACCTGTGGATCATCGTCGCGCAGCGGTTGCCCATGGGCGATCACGTATTGCGCCGTGTGTTCCAGGCGCTGCGCCGCTTGCTGGGCGATGGCCTGGGCGGCGTAGGCCTGGCTGGCGACTTCACCGATGACTTGCAGCAGTTGCACATCGTGGGCGGCGGTGTCGGCGTTGCCGGTGGTGAAGGTGCGGGCGCGCTGGCTGAGTTCTTCGGCGCCGCTCAGTGCCGCGCGGCGGGCGATGCCGGCGAGGGTGCTGAGGTGGTAGAGCTGGAAGAACGATTGCCCATGGCCAAAGCGCTGCTGGGTGGGTCGCACGTCGTCGTCCACCGGGGCGTTATCGAAGATGCAGGTGCCGCTGGCGGTGAGGCGTTGGCCGAAGCCATTCCAGTCATCGACGATCTGCACGCCGGGGGCCTTGAGGTCGACCACGACCGTGTAGATCGTGCCGTCTTCGCCCGTAGCGATGGTGTTGATCAGGTCACTGTAAAGCGCACCGGTGGTGTAGAACTTTCTGCCGCTGATGCGCAAGGTGCCCTCGGCGTCGCGGTGCAGGCGGGTTTCGAAATCGCCTCGGGTCTGGTTGCCCACCTCGGTGCTGCCGGGGGAGAGCAGGGCACCCTGGCCGAGTCGGTCCAGCCAGCGGGCGCGCCAGTCGAGGTCCTTGGCGCTGAGCACGTCTTCACAAAAACCGAAGTGCCCGCGCAGGGCCTGGGTGATGTTGGAGTCGGCGGCCGACAGCTCGGTGAGCAGGGCGAACAGCTCGACCAGCGTTGCGTCCTGGCCGCCGTAACGCTGCGGCAGGCGCCAGCGCGGCAGGCCCAGGGCGTTCAGTTGCCGGATCACTTCGGCCAGGCTGGCGCGTGTCTGATCCGCCTCGGCGGCTTGTGCGAGTATCTGCGCAAACAGTGGTCGAAACGGCGCAGCCAGTTGTTCGTAGCGGGCAGTGGGCGGGGCGCCCCAGATATTCAACGCGGGAATCGACATGCAATGGACCTTGCAGAAAAGGGTTCAGGTGCTGGGGTCCAGTGGTCTGGTGACGTCACCCTAACGCAGTGCCCGCCAAGTTTTTAATACGAAAAATAGCTAGCGACCTGTGGGACTGTTCTATCGATAGTGCGCAACAGTATTAAACCCCGACCTGTTATTGCGATAGCTTCTACGGCGAACGACCAGACTGCACGCCCACGGATGGTTGAACCTGACCTTCAACCCTGTGGGATTTTTTATGCTCAACCGTCGAACACTGCTGTGCTTGCTGGGCCTTGCTTCCTTGACTCTGTCGGGCCCTTCCGCCCTGGCTGCAGAAACTCCCACGCTCACGGTGGGGGACCAGTTCTTCTCCAACCGCATCGTGCTGGAGCTCTCCGGCGAACTCAAAGACCTGCCGTACAAGATCGACTTCAAGCGTTTCAATACCGGCTCGCCGGTGGCTGCTGCCGTGGCCAGCGGTGCGCTGGACGTGGGCATCGTCGGCGATACCCCGGTGATCAGCCTGGCCGCCAACGGTGCGCCGGTGAAAGTGGTGGCCAGTACCCAGACCAGCCTGAATGGCGTGGGCATCGTGGCGCGCAAGGGTATCCACTCGGTGGCCGACCTCAAAGGCAAGACGGTTGCGATCTGGAACGGTTCGTGGAGCCAGCAACTGGCGTACAAGGCACTGGATGAGGCCGGCATCCCGCGCAACAGCGTGCACTTCAAATACCTGTTGCCGGCCGAGGCCAGCCTGGCGCTGACCCAGGGCGATATCGACGCCTTCGGCACCTGGGAACCCTACGTGTCGTTGCAGGAAAAAGAAGGCAGCACCCTGATCCGCAATGCCAAAGGCTTGATGAGCGCGCCGACCTACATCGTCGCGTACGAACCGGCCCTGGCGCAGAAAGGCGCGATCATCAAAGACTTCGTCGCGCGCCTGACCCGCGCTCGGGAGTGGAGCAACAACCACGTCGATGAGTACGCCGAAGCCTGGTCCAAGGCCAACCAATCCGCCCCGGAAATTGCCAAAGTGTGGTTCAAGCGCGACGCGATCAAGGTGCTGCCGATCTCGCCGACAATCGTCAGCGAAGCCCAGGCCACGGCGGACTTTTTGGTGGATGCGCAGATGCTCAAGCAGCGGTACGACGTGGCACCGTTGTTTGATCGGGCGCTTTGAGCACTGGAATGAACAAAAGGGAAACACGCGTTAATAGATCGGTCGGCTACCTGTGTTGAGGCTGCGCTAGGGTTTTTTTCTTCCGGGCCTTTTCGAAGGAAAAAATCCAATGGTATTGTCGAGAGGTAGCCAGTAGGCTACAAACGAATCTGTGACTAATTTGATAGGCAGGACGCCTGAATTTGATACGTGGCTCGACGGCATGAAGGATGTCTGCGGGAAAACAGCCGTGCTTTTTCGGCTGGATCGAGCCGAAGAAAACAATTTTGGAGATTGCCGGCCGGTAGGCGACGGTCTGAGTGAAATGCGTGTTTTTGTCGGACCCGGCTACAGAATCTATTTTGTGCGTACGGGTGTTTCTGCCTACTTGATGCTGTGGGGCAGTGACAAAACCGACCAGAAGAGAGGAATCACACGGGCAAAAGAGATCCTCAATGCCCTGAGAGGTCAATGAAATGAGTGAGTCGAAATTCAATCCCGAGGACATGCCGATCCTCGCCCTTGATACGTCTGGCACAAGTGTCTACGAAGCTTCACGCTTCCTCGACAGTCCGGAGATCATCAGTGCTTACCTTGCGCAGAGCATGAAGTCCCAGGACCCGCAGGTACTGATGAAGGCGCTTGCCGAGGTTGCCAAGGCCCAGGGCGTGAACAAAGTGGCCGAGGCGGCGGGCGTCAATCGGGAAAGTCTTTATAAAACCCTGAAGGGTGGTTCAAAAACCCGCTATGAGACTGTACAGAAACTGATGCTGGCTTTGGGGGTGGAGCTGACGGTGCAACCGCTCAAGCGACCACAATCGACAAAGTAACCAAGCCGAATGGGTGAGCTGGCTTGTCGGGCCGCCGCATCGCTGCGAAGACTGTGGCACTGCTAAAACAGATGCCACCTGACCCACCGCTTTCGCAGCCTCGCCGGGGCTCGACACAGGTGATTGGCTGTGGTTGGAAAAACGCTGCCAGCAGGGCCATCGCGCCGATCACTTACTCACCAACAATAGAGCTCCAATGTGGGAGCTGGCTTGCCTGCGAAGACGGCAGCATGGCCAACACAGATGCCACCTGACCCACCGCTTTCGCAGCCTCGCCGGGGCTCGACAGCTCCCGCATTTGATCAACAGCGTTGTCGAAGACGCTAGCGCACCAGGCAAGGCTGTTTGTTGTTGAAGCGCCACCCAGGAATCAGGAACTGCATCGCGACGCTGTCATCCCGCGCACCCAGGCCCATGCCTTTGTACAGTTCGTGAGCCTTGGCCACGGCGTCCATGTCGATGTCCACGCCGAGGCCCGGCTTGCTCGGCACCTTCACGTAGCCTCCTTCGATTTTCAGCGGCTCCCGGGTCAGGCGCTGGCCGTCCTGCCAGATCCAGTGGGTGTCGATGGCGGTGATATCGCCCGGCGCGGCGGCCGCCACCTGGGTGAACATCGCTAGGGATATATCGAAGTGGTTGTTGGAGTGCGAGCCCCAGGTCAGGCCCCAGTCGTTGCACATCTGCGCCACGCGCACCGAACCTTGCATCGTCCAGAAATGCGGGTCGGCCAAGGGGATATCCACGGATTGCAACTGGATCGCGTGACCCATTTCGCGCCAGTCGGTGGCGATCATATTGGTCGCCGTTTTGAGGCCGGTGGCCCGACGGAATTCAGCCATGACTTCGCGGCCCGAATAGCCGTTCTCCGCACCGCAAGGGTCTTCGGCGTAGGCCAGCACGCGGTGTTGATCACGGCACAGGCGGATGGCTTCCTTGAGCGACCAGGCGCCGTTCGGGTCAAGGGTGATGCGCGCCTCGGGGAAGCGTTCGGCCAGGGCGGTGACGGCTTCGATTTCTGCGTCGCCACTCAACACGCCGCCCTTGAGTTTGAAGTCGTTGAAGCCGTATCTGGCCTGGGCGGCCTCAGCCAGGCGCACTACCGCTTCGCTGGTCAGGGCTGTTTCGTGGCGCAGACGGAACCAGTCGTCCTCGGCATCGGCTTCGTTGCGGTAAGCCAGGTCGGTGGCAGTGCGGTCGCCCACATAGAACAGATAACCGAGCATTTTCACCGCGTCGCGCTGCTGCCCTTCGCCGAGCAGGGCTGCCACCGGGACTTCGAGGAATTGCCCCAGCAGGTCGAGCAGCGCGGCTTCCATCGCGGTCACCGCATGGATGGTGATGCGCAGATCGAAAGTTTGCAGGCCGCGACCGGCGGCGTCCCGTGAGGCAAAGGTCGTGCGCATCTGGTTGAGGATGCGCTGGTACTGGCCGATGGGTTGGCCGATCACCAGGCCACGGGCGTCTTCGAGGGTTTCGCGGATGCGCTCGCCGCCGGGCACTTCGCCCACGCCGGTGTGGCCGCTGCTGTCCTTGAGAATGACGATATTGCGCGTGAAGCAGGGGCCGTGGGCACCGCTCAGGTTCAGCAGCATGCTGTCGTGGCCGGCCACCGGAATGACCTGGAAGTGAGTGATAACGGGAGTGGTCATGGCAGGTTCCTAAATAGGCTCAAAGGGGTTTGCTGATGGCTGCGTCGGTCGGTACGGCGCTGGGCGGCGCCAACACGGCAGAGGGAGACGTCTTGGCGAAGAACACCAGGATCGCGGCGAGAATCGAAGTACCGGCCAGACCGTAAAGCCCGCCCTGGATCGAACCGGTGGTCTGCTCCAGAAAGCCGAAGGTGGTCGGCGCGACGAAGCCGCCCAGGTTGCCGATGGAATTGATCAGCGCGATCACCGCTGCGGCGATGCGCACATCCAGGTAGCCCTGGGGAATCGGCCAGAACAGTGACGAGGCCGACTTGAAACCGATGGCCGCAAAGCAGATCGCGACAAACGCGAAGATCGGCCCACCGGTGGTGGACATGAACATGCCGGCGGCGGCAATCAGCAGTGCGGCGGCGACCCAGGCCTGCTGGAACTTGAACTTGCCTGACAGCGAGGCGAAGGCGTACATGGCGATGATCGAAATCAGCCAGGGGATCGAGTTGAAGAACCCGACCTGCACATCGCTGAGCTCGCCCATCTTCTTGATGATGCTCGGCAGCCAGAAGGTCGCGGCGTAGATCGTCAGCTGGATGCAGAAGTACAGCACGCAAAACAGCAGAATCTGGCGGTCCTTGAGCAGCTTGCCCAGGCTCGGCTTGACGGTGTTCAGGGCTTCGCGGTCGCGTTGTTCCTGGTCGATGGCGGCCACCAGCGCGTCCTGTTCTTCGCGGGTCATCCAGTGGGCGTCGTGGGGTTTGGAGTCCAGCCAGAACCACACGAAGAAGCCCAGCGCGACCGAGGCCAGCCCCTCGATGGCGAACATCCATTGCCAGCCGTGGAACCCGAACCCTTCGATCTGCAACAGTGCCCCCGACAACGGGCCGGAAATCAGCGAGGCCACGGCCGAGCCGCTGAGGAAGATGGCGATGGCCTTGCCGCGTTCGACGCCAGGCAGCCAGCGGGTGAAGTAATAGATCACGCCGGGAAAGAAACCGGCTTCGGCCACGCCCAGCAGGAAGCGCAGGATGTAGAACTGGGTTTCGTTCTGGATGAACGCCATCAACGTGGCGACGATGCCCCAGGTGAACATGATGCGGGTCAGCCAGATACGTGCGCCGACCTTTTGCAGCAGCATGTTGGAGGGCACTTCGAACAGGGCATACCCGATGAAGAACAGCCCGGCACCCAGGCCATAGGCGGCGGCACCGATACCCAGGTCGTGCTCCATGTGCGTACGCACGAAGCCGATGTTGACCCGGTCGATGTAGTTGAGGATGAACATGATCACGAACAGTGGGAGCACATGGCTCTTCACTTTGCTCACGGCGTGCGCGAGGACCGAATCACTGTGCGAGGCGACAGATGCATGGCTTGAAGTGTTCACAATCGAAAAACTCCCCCTGATTATTTTTATGCGGGTGGTGTGTGTCTTGTTGATAGACATCATACAAGTTGTTTTTTGAGCTTCGCAATCTGTAGCGGTGTGTTTTTGTTCTTCTAAGGCGGGTTATGAATGGGGTGTTTTGGTTATTTGTCCAGTTTTGTTGGGTTTGTAGCGGTTAAATGCGCCATGGCAGGTGTGAAGTACTCAGGGGGGAAGGGGTTGCAGCCGCTCGTCGGTCAATCGGATTTCAGATTGGTTGTCATACAAGTTGGCGGCCTTTTACATCAACCTCCCGCCGATTCCCGATGGGGTGTTAAGCTCCCGCCAGCCAACCCCGTGGACCCGTCACGATGCCCGTCGATCACACACCCTTCGTCCGTAAACGTTCCAGCAACCTGGCCCAGGGCGTACTCGAGACGCTGACCCAGCGCATCTTGCTGGGGCAACTCAAGCCTGGTGAAAAGCTGCCGTCGGAATCCACCATCGTGCTGGAGCATGGCGTGAGCCGTACGGTGGTGCGTGAAGCGCTGTCCAAGCTGCAGGCCTCGGGGCTGGTGGAGACGCGTCACGGCATCGGCACCTTTGTGCTGGCGCCGCAGGCCCAGCAGGGCTTGCGCCTGCATGTGGACACGGTCGCCAGCGTGCGCAACATGCTCGAATTGCGCCTGGGCCTTGAGGTGCAGGCGGTTGCGCTGGCCGCCTTGCGCCGCAGCGATGAGCAACTGGCGCAGATGCGCGAAGCGCTGGACGATTACCAGGCCTCGCTGGCGAACAACGACAACTGTGTGGAGGAGGACAAACGCTTTCACCAGTTGATCGCCGAGGCCACCGGCAACACGTTCTTCACCGAGATCATGCTGCACCTGGGCAATGCCATGATCCCGCGCACCCAGGTCAAGGGAGCCGAACGCGGCGGCGCCGACTTCGCCAAACTGGGGCAACTGGCGAACCTGGAACATGAAGCGATCTTCAACGCGATCAAACGCCAGGACCCTGACGCGGCGCGTGCGGCGATGGTGCTGCACTTGACCAACAGCCGGGACCGGTTCTCGGGAGAATAAGGTTGTGGGTGACCCTGCTGGCGAAGCCCACTCTTGGATGCGATAAGGAAACACCGTTGAACGAACACACTTTGTCCATGCGTCTGGAGCGCGTCGCCGCGCATGTACCGGTGGGCGCGCGGCTGGCCGATATCGGGTCGGACCACGCCTATCTGCCGGTGGCGCTGATGCGTCGCGGCGCGATTGCGGCGGCGGTGGCGGGAGAGGTGGCGCGTACGCCTTTTCACGCGGCCCGGCGCACCGTGCACGACAATGCTCTGGATCAACACATTACCGTGCGCTTGGCCGATGGTCTGGCGGCCATCGAACCGGGCGACGGCATCACCGCCATCAGCCTGTGCGGCATGGGCGGCGAGACCATTCGCGATATTCTCGACAGTGGCGCGGCCCACCTGAGTGGCGCGGAACGCCTGATCCTGCAACCCAATGGCGGCGAACAACCGCTGCGCCAATGGCTGATGGACAACGGCTACCGCATCCTGGAAGAAGAGTTGCTGCGGGAAAACCGCTTCTATTATGAAATCATCGTCGCCGAACGTTCGGGGCCGGTGAGCTACAGCGCCGAAGAACTCTACTTTGGCCCGCTGCAACTACAGGCCCGCACGCCGGAATTCCTGGCCAAGTGGCAACGCCTGCTGCGCCTGGCACACAAAACCCTGGCCGGCCTTGAACAGGCCCGGCAGGCGGTGCCGGATCAGCGGCGCGAGGTTCTTGCACGTCAGGTGCAATGGATGACAGAACTGCTGAAGTGAGCGGGCCTGCGGCTTTTCCTTTTCGAGCCCCGGATATGCTCCAATAGCCGCACTTTCTCGCTCGCCCAGGAATTCCCCATGGCAGACGCCACCGACCACGCTTTCTACGACCGTGCAGACGCTCACATCGAACTGTCGAACGAACAACTTGCAGCCCACGAAAACCTCGGCCAGGTCAGCGCCTCGATGACCTTCGGCGCCACACGGTTCAGCGCCTGGGCCAGTGCGCGCAGTTTCAAGTCCGGCGCCGAAATGGCCGATGCGCGGGAAGCGCTGCTCAAGTATTTCTGCGATCAGTACCGGCTCATGCTGGAAGACAATCTGGACGATCACATCAATAATTTCAGCCGGTATCGGCAGGGCCAATAGGCGGCCACGGCAGGGCGGGTTGGCATGGCTCGCTCCCTCGGCGTCCCCATCGGTTACAGGCCCGCCCGCAGTGCTGAGTGCTTTTGCCCCAATTTCGTGCACGCAGTGTGCGGGCATGTGCGCCACACCGCCTGTTCTCGTCCCTCATCTGAACGGCCCGTATCTTGCTTGAGCCAGCGTAATCAATGACATGGCATTTTGCCGTCAGTCATTACAAGGTTTCGCTCACCGCCTGCGTTGTGTGGGTGGTTTTGGGGAGTGGTCGGACATGCACAGTCTCTTGTCACCCGGTATTCGCCTGCTTGGACGCTTCGGTTTCGCGCGCAAGTTTCAGGTGCTGTTTTTCCTGTTCATGCTGCCGCTGGCCGGTAGCCTGTGGATGATCGGCCAGGACTATCGCGACAAACTTTCGGTGATTTCCAACGAACAGTCCGGCGTGCGCCAATTGCTGGCGTTGGATGCGCTGGACGGCCAGCTCACGGCCCAGCGCAACCTGGCGGCCCGCTGGAAGGCGCTGGACATCCTGCATGCGCCCACACCGGCGGCCAAGGCGGCGATGGACAAGGTAGACGCCAACAGCCCAATCATCGGGCAAAACCTGCAAGCCCTGGGCGAGGCACTGAAAAACCACCACGCCAGCGCCGATACCTTGACGCGCTTCGAAGCGTTGCAGGCGACCGTCAAGGGCATGGACTCCCAGTCGCTGCGCACGGTGGGTTGGTGGCCGGATGGCTACGATCGCTTCACTTCGGCGCTGACCGCGATGCAAACCTTGCGTGAACAGATTGCCCTGGATGCCGGCCTGATCCTCGATCCATGGCTGGAAACCTACCTGCTGATGCAGATTTCCACCCAGCACACGCCGGACCTGATCGAGCGGATCGGGCGTATGGCCAGTGTGGGCGAGTCGTCCATCGCGTCGGGGCAGTTCACCTTGCAGAGCCGTTTGCAGATGCGCGACCTGCGTGGCCGCATTGGCGATGCGCGGGATCAATTGGTCAAGGCCGCCGCTTCGCTCAAGGCCAAGCAATACCCCGGCATGGAGCCATGGACCGCGCAGTACGACAACAGCCTTCAAGTGCTGGATAACGAACTCAAGGTGCTCGACGACGGCGTGTTCGGCGGCACCATCAAGCTCGACACCGCCGGCTTCGACCGCAGTGTCGATGCCATGCTCGACAGCCTGGGTGCATTGCGCAACCAGTCGCTGACTTCGCTGGATGCGCGCCTGGGCTATTACCGCGACCGTTCGTTGCAGCAATTCGTGCCGGTGGCGGCCACCTTCAGCCTGTTGGCGTTGGCGGCGTTGTACCTGTTCATGTGCCTGCAAGCTTCGATTCGCCGCAGTGCCAGCGGCATTACCACCCTGGCCGAGTCGTTGCGCGACGGCAACCTGTGCGTGGAAGTGGCGGTGGAGGGGCGTGACGAACTGGCGGCGATCAGCACGGCCCTGAACGTCGCGGTGGTACAACTGCGCACCAGCCTGCTGGGGGTCAATCACGAGACCGAGCAATTGGGCTCGGCCGTGCTCACGCTCAACTCCCAGTCGGGCAGCACCCTGACCGAAGTGGAAGACCAGCAGCAACAGATCAGCCAGATCGCCGCTGCCGCCACCCAATTGGCGGCCACCTCCATGGGCGTCGCGAAGAGTTGCGAGCAGGCTTCGGGCAGTGCCCAGCACACCCGGCGGATTGCCGAAGACAGCAGTCGCGACAGCCAGCGCACCACGGCGAGTATCCAGCAACTCAACCAGCGTCTGACCGACACCGCCGACGCGCTGGAACAGGTGAACCAGCAGGGGCAGCAGATTCAGTCGGTGGTCGACACCATTCGCGGCATTGCCGAGCAAACCAACCTGCTGGCGCTGAACGCTGCCATCGAAGCCGCGCGTGCTGGCGAGCAGGGGCGTGGTTTTGCGGTGGTGGCCGATGAAGTGCGCAGCCTGTCGCAACGCACCCAGGCGTCGACCGCGCAGATCGCCGGCACCGTCGACAGCCTGCGCGCCACGGTGAGCCAGGCGGTCAACCTGATGGGCGCGGCGTGCGAACAGGCCCTGACCGATGCGCAGTCCGTCACCGGCCTCGGCACCCGCCTCGGCGAAATCGCCGGCGCCGTGCAGAACGTCACCGACACCCTGGCGCAGATCGCCACCGCCGTGGAAGAACAAGCCGCGACGGCGGACGAAGTCAGCGGCAACATCCAGCAAGTGGACCAGGCCGCCGGCCGCCTGCTCGACGGCGCCCGCGCGGTGAACCGCGCCGCCGACACCCTGAGCCAGGGCAGCCGCGCACTGAGCGACAACACCGCACGGTTCCGGTTGGGTTGAGCGCAGCCGCCCCAACGGGAACACTGCGGTGTATCAGATAGACCGGGGTAGTCGAATTCAGGGCCGCTTCGCGCCCCAGCGCGGGCGGTACGACGATTCGGCAAGCCCGCTCACCACAAAGAGGCCAGCCCAACCCGGTCATCTTGTTTTGGTGAACCTTCGGCAACTACAGGGCTCACTTGTTAAGCCGTCCTGTTCCCTGGCCGAAAGGAATCCGCATGACTTCAACCCCGCCGCTGCACGGTCCCGTCACACGCGAACTCAGCCTGCGGGCGGTCGTCACCGGTACGGTGCTCGGCATTCTGTTGACGCCTTCCAATGTGTACGCCGGGCTGAAGATCGGCTGGTCGTTCAACATGTCGATCATTGCTTTGTTGATCGGCTACGCACTCTGGCAAGGTCTGGCCAGGCGCTCCTCCGAGCAGGTGCCGTGGACGCTGCACGAAAGCAATATCAACCAGACCGTCGCCTCGGCGGCGGCGTCGATCATTTCCGGTGGGCTGGTGGCGCCGATCCCGGCTTATACCCTGCTGACGGGCAATCAGCTGGACGCCTTGCCGATGATCGCGTGGGTGTTCTCGGTGAGCTTTCTGGGGATCTGGATCGCCTGGTACCTGCGCCCGTCGCTGCTCAATGACAAGGCGCTGAAATTTCCCGAGGGCATGGCCACCCTGGAAACCCTGTTGCACATCTACAACCATGGCCGCGAAGCCGCGACGCGCTTGAAGGTGTTGCTGGGTGCGGCGCTGTTGTCCGGGTTGGTGAAGTGGCTGGACACTTTTATCTGGGCCATTCCACGCTGGTCGCCGAACGCACAGTGGGAGCGCCTGACGTTTACCGCCGACCCTTCGCTGTTGCTGGTGGGCTTCGGTGGGATCATCGGCATTCGGGTCGGCCTGACACTGTTGCTCGGTGCGGTACTCGCCTGGGGTGGGCTGGGGCCCTGGTTGTTGGCGCAGCAGCTGGTGACACTGCCTGCCGGCAGCAGTGGCCCGCAATTCGCCGCCTTGGTGGAATGGTTGCTGTGGCCGGGCGTGAGCCTGATGGTGTGTTCGACCCTGGCTTCGCTGGCGATTCGGTTGAGCCAGCTATACCGTTCAACCCAGTCCAGTGGCAGCTCGCCCTGGACCCTCCCCAAGCCCGGACCCGCTGCCGGTTTTGTGCTGTCGATCGGCCTGGTGGTTGGCCTGCAAGCGTTGTTGTTCGGCATCAACCTGTGGATGGCCTTGCTCACCATTCCGCTGGCAATCTGCCTCGCCGCCGTGGCTGCCCGGGTGGTGGGCGCCACGGGCATCCCGCCCATTGGTGCCATCGGGCAACTGTCCCAACTGAGCTTTGGCATCGTGGCCCCGGGGCAGGTGCCGATCAACCTGATGAGCGCCAACACCGCCGGCGGTTCGGCCGGGCAATGCACCGACCTGATGAACGACTTCAAGGTGGGCAAGGCGATTGGTGCGACGCCGCGCAAGCAGGTGATCGCGCAAATCCTCGGGATTTTCATCGGCAGTATCGTCGGCGTGTTCGCCTACCTCGCGCTGATCCCCGACCCGCAATCCATGCTGCTGACCGAGGAGTGGCCGGCGCCCGCCGTCGCCACCTGGAAGGCCGTGGCCCAGACCCTCAGTCATGGTCTGGATTCGCTCTCGTCCAGCATCCGTTGGGCCATCGCCATTGCCGGCCTGGTGGGGGTGTTGCTGGGTAGTCTGGACAGCACGCTGTCCGCCCGGCATGCCCGCTTCCTGCCCAGCGCCGCCGCATTGGGCCTGGCCTTTGTGTTGCCGGCGTCGGTGTCGTTGATGATGGCCCTGGGCGCCGTGTTCACCTGGCTGGTGAGCTGCCGCTGGGCGAGCCTCACCGAGCGTTTTGCGATCACCGCCGCCGCCGGGTTGATCGCCGGGGAAAGCATCACCGGCGTCGGGGCGTCGCTGTGGGCGATGGTGGGCTGAGGGCTTCAGGGAAACGCTTTGGCAATGAAGGCTTCCAGCGATGCCTCCTCCAGGATCTCGATGGAGAGGTGCCCGAAACGCTTGGGCAGCCAGATGATGCGCGAGCCCGATGGCGACTGCAGGTTCTCGCGGGTCAGCGGCACGCCGCTTTCATTTTCTGGCTGCACGCCTTCGGCGATCAGTTCGTCGTACGCCACCTCGATGTCCGGGGTGGTGTAGCAGTGGCGGTAGATCATGCCTTCGCCATGGCTGTCCAGCAGGGTTCTGAGGTTGCCGGCGATCGGCTGGACCAGCATGAAGCGCTCCTTGCCCATCAGCACCACGGCATAACGCACGTGAAAACCGTCGCGATCCCACACGAAGGTTTCGGAGATTCTGGCCTTGAAGATGCGCGCGTAATACGCGCAGGCGTCATCGAGGTTTTCGACCAGGATGTCGACGTGACTGAATTTCAGTTCCATGGGGACACTCTCAAGCTAAGGCGCGGCTCACCGTTATCCTTGGCTGGGGGAGGGAATGCAATACCGTTAAGCATCCGGACAGGTGTTTTACAACTGTTAACGGATTTGCGCAGGCTGGTCGCTATAGGCTGCGGGTTGTCCCTGCCGCCTTCTTGAGTGAGCCTGCCGCCATGCACCTGCATCCTGTTGTCGTCTCTGTGTTTGCGTTTGCCTTGGGGCTGCCGTGCCTGGCCCAAGCCGCAACACCCCTCCGACATGTCGCCATCTACCGGGGGCCGGCGGGCTGCGAGGACTGTTCCGAAAACGTGGCGAACGCGCTGCGCCGTTTGCACCCTGACTACCAGATCGATTTCGTCGGCGCAGACGAAGCGGTCGACATCACCCCACAAACCCTGGCCCGCTATGACCTCTACGTGCAACCCGGTGGCGGTCAGGACATTCCCGCTGCCCTCGACAGCCTGGGCGACGCGCGCATTGACGCCATCCGTGGGTATATCGCCCACGGCGGTCGCTACCTGGGGTTGTGCATGGGCGCCTACCTGGCGGACAACGACAACCTCGGTCTGATCCCCTACGACCTCGACGCCGAAGCCGGGCGTCCTGGTTTTGAAGTGTCCGGCATTGCCGATGCGGCCGTGCAGGTGACCTGGGACGGCAAGCCCGACCACGTCTTCTTCCAGGACGGCCCGTACTTCCCGAAAGCCAGCGCCGCCAAGCCTTACACGGTCATTGCCACCTACCGCAACGGAGACGTGGCGGCAGCGCGGTACACCTATGAAAAGGGCGTGGTGGTGCTGAGCGGCCCGCACCCGGAAGCCGGGCGCGAGTGGTTCGAGAATGCCGATATCCCGTTAAGCAAAATGCCTCGGGGGGATTTGTTCGGCTCGTTGATACGCAGTGTCGAGGCCGCACAACCCTAGTGCGGCGGGCTTGGACGCGCGCCAACGAAAACCCTGGCAGAGCCGACCGGTTTGCACCGTGTGCGGGTCAGCGCACCACATCCAGCGCTGTGATCTCATTCACATAGTGCGTCTGGCTCGACGTCGACTCCAGGGTCAGCGCCACACCCAGGTCTTCGATAAACACCCGCGAGGACCGGTAGTCGCCCTGTTCGCACGCGAGCTGGATCGCATCGCCTGTCAGCGACGCAAACACCTGACGGGCCGGAATGCGTTCGCCCACCGTGCAGGTCAGGGTCGTTTCGGTGGGTGTGTCGGTGGGCTTGGCCGGCACATACGCCATGTGCAGGCGCGCGCTCAGCGTCTGGCCCGGTGCCCAGGTGGTGGGCACCTTCAGCTCGGCTTCGCGGGTTTGCAGGACCTGGCCATCACCGATGCCGTTCATTTTCGATTTGAGCTGGACCAGGTCCGCGAGCATCAGGCGATCGACGTTGAAGGCGCTGCCATAGGCTTCATTCTTCACCAGCAAACCTCCTTCGGTCTTGAACGTGACCGTGATCGGCGCGTCCTTGCCATCGCCACTCTTGGACAGGTAGGTGTAGCTCAACGTCTTGAAGCGGGGCTGCAAGAGCGGCGCGTCAAGGCGCTGCAGCACGCTGGCCGGCACGGGCACCTCGCCGATGCTGGTTTCGGGCACGGTGCGCGGGTAATCGACCGGTGCAATATCCGGCCGCAATTGCGCCAGGATCCCGGCGTTGACGCCGCCCTGCACCGAACAACTGACCCGCGATTGCGTGCCTTGCTTGCCCTCCGGCTCCACGATCAGCACGCGCTCCACGTTACGCAGGCCAGGCGCCTTGCCTGGCATGGGTTTGATCGACTGCCAGCCGTTGCCCACCTTGAGCTCGCTGCGGGTGTATTGCCCGATGCCTTTTTGCAGTGCGCCGGGCTGGTCCATGAGCGGCGCGAGGCGCTGGGCGACCTCGTCGATGCCGCCGTCCACGATAAAGCCCCAGTAGTAAAACAATCCCAGGGCGCCAAGATCAGTCACCTCGTCGGTGTAGGACAACAGCTTCAACCCGGCAATGGACGGCGCGCTGACCGGCACGATATCGGCCTTGCGGTCGGCGCGGTTTTTCACGGCGATCCAGGTGAAGTTCTTTTCCTGCACCAATGGCGCATAGGCCAGCCAGGCATCGCGGTGGGTATTCAAACTGCTGAAGAAACTCGCGTCGCAGCGGGTGAAGGCTTTGAGGGTGTCGGTCAGCGCGGCATCGGCGGCGTGGGTGAGGGGCGGTGAGAACAGGGCAGCGGCGAAGACGAGGGCGGACACAGGCAACTTCATCGAGCGGGACTTCCGTATTGGAGCGGGAGGGGGGGCATTATCCAGGATTTTGGAGGCGGTGCTAAAGCCGCCGTCATCGCAGCGATGCGGCGACCCGACAAGCCAGCTCCCACAGAGGATTTGCAATGGCTGGAAAATCGCTGCCAGCAGGGCCATCGCGTCGGACGCTTTCTCACCAACAATGGAGAAATACTGTGGGAGCTGGCTTGCCTGCGAAGACGGCGGCATGGCCGACACAGATGTCGCCTGACCCACCGCCTTCGCAGCCTCGCCGGGGCTCGACACACAAGGGATTGGTAGTGGCTGGAAAAACTCCATCAGCAGGGCCATCGCGCCGGGCACTTTCTCCTCAACGACGGAGATCCCCTGTGGGAGCTGGCTTGCCTGCGAAAGCGTCGGCACAGCCAACACAGATGCCGTCTGACCCACCGCTTTCGCAGCCTCGCCAGGGCTCGACACACAGAGGTCTTGCAGTGGCTGAAAAAGCGCTGCCAATAGGGCCATCGTGCCGGACACTTTCTCACCAACAATACAGATCCAATGTGGGAGCGGGCTTGCTCGCGAAGACTGCGGCACAGCCGACACAGATGCTACCTGACCCACCGCCTTCGCAGCCTCGCCGGGGCTCGACAACTCCCACAGGGGATTGGCAGCGTTTTTCAGCTACTACCCATCTAGAAGTTATCCCCCCAGTTACACAGCTTGCTTTCCCCCAGCGGCACCAATGTGCCTTCGCTTTTGCCCACCAGCATGCGCTTGAGGGTCACCCCGCACTTGTAGCGGCCCGCCGCATCCAGTTCGTAGTCCATGCCCGGTTCAGGCACAAAACTGAACATGTTGTAGCAACGGTTTCCGATGTAATGAAACGCGATGGGCTGGCCCGCGGGGACGCTCAGTTCACTCATCACCGTGGCGTCCGAGTAGCGCTCCACGGGCGCCATGCCGAGCTTTTCGCCGTTACGGTCGGCGTAGCCGTCGCGCTTGGCCACCATCACCCCCGCGCCGGGCAGGCGGAAGTTGATGCAATCAGACTTGGGCACGCCTCGTACCATGCCGTCACTGATCACGCGCAAGCGCGCGGTTTCACCGCCGGTCGGCGAGGTGTAGGGGGTGGAAAACGAGCGCACATCGGTCAGGGCGCCGCAACCGCTGAGGGCGGCGAGGAGGGTGAGGGGGATAAGCGCGCCAAGCGGGCGCAATGGCTTGAGCATCAGGTCGATTCCATTCGCTGGGTGGGTGCCTTCAGGGGGTAGGACGTTACACTTTGCGATCGTCGCAAACGACCTTCAGCCATCCCGAATTGAGAGCAAGCAGTGTAAGACGGGCGCCAGTGTAAACAGGCTTGCCGTCAAGTACACGTATTCCGCAGTGATCACCGCCGAACGTCTGCCCGCATCGCGTGGTCAGAGCTTTGCTGATACGCTGCTAATAGCTCATTGCCAGCTCCCCGGAGCCCCCATGAAAACCCTACGCACCGCCTTCCCGGCAGCCTTTCCCCGTGGCCCTTCCCACGCGTCGGAAACCGCTTTGTCGGACATCGAATTCCTGCACCGCATCAGCCTGGATCTGATCGGCGAGCAAGACCTGGAAGCCCTCTACGGCAAGATCGTCGACGCCGCCGTGTCCATCACCGGCTCGCAGTTCGGCACCATGCAATTGCTGTGTCCCGAAGGGCATCCGTCCGGTCATGGCGGCGAGTTGCAATTGCTGTGCTCCCGTGGCTTGCCACCCGAGGCAGTCGGTTTCTGGCAATGGGTGAGCCCCATGGCCTACAGCAGTTGCACCATGGCCCTGCAACTCGGCCAACGCGCGATCATCCCCGACTTCGAGGAATGGCCCGACATCGCCGGCACCGAAGACCTGCAAGCCTTCCGCGACACCGGCATCCGCTCGGCCCAGACCACCCCGTTGCTGTCCCGCAATGGCCGCCTGCTCGGCATGATCTCTACCCACTGGAGCATGCCGCATCAGCCGACCGAGCGTGACCTGCGCCTGCTCGACATCCTCGCGCGCCAGGCCGCCGACCTACTGGAGCGCACCATCGCCGACGAAGCCCTGCGCGACGCGCAAACCCAACTGCGCGCCCTCAACGAAACCCTTGAGCAACGCGTGGCCGAACGCACCGCCATGCTGATGCAGGCCGAAGAAAAACTGCGCCAATCGCAAAAAATGGAAGCGGTCGGCCAACTCACCGGCGGCCTGGCCCACGACTTCAACAACCTGCTCGCCGGTATCTCCGGCGCGCTGGAACTGATGAACCGGCGCATCGCCCAGGGCCGCCTCAGCGACGTGGACAAATACATGGTCGCCGCCCAAGGTTCGGCCAAACGCGCCGCCGTGCTGACTCAGCGCCTGTTGGCGTTCTCCCGCCGCCAGACCCTCGAGCCCCGCGCGACCCACGTCAACACCCTGATGTACGGCATGGCCGAACTGATCCAGCGCACCGTCGGCCCCGGCATCCAGGTCGAAACCCTCGGCGCCGCGGATGCCTGGACCGCCTTCGTCGATGTCAGCCAACTGGAAAACGCGCTGCTCAACCTGTGCATCAATGCGCGCGACGCCATGCCCGAAGGTGGCCGTATCACCCTGCAAACCCGCAACCACTGGCTCGACTCCGCCGCTGCCCGCGCCCACGACCTCGCCGAAGGCCCCTACCTGTGCCTGAGCGTCACCGACACCGGCACCGGCATGTCACCCGACGTAATGGCCCACGCGTTCGAACCCTTCTTCACCACCAAACCCATCGGCCAAGGCACCGGCCTGGGCCTCTCGATGATCTACGGCTTCGCCCAACAATCCGGCGGCCAGGTGCACGTGCAGTCCACCCTCGGCGAAGGCACCTGCGTCACCCTCTACCTGCCACGCCATCACGGCGCCGCCCCCGCTGACGAGCTCGCACCGGGCCAAGTCGCGATGGACATCGCCCAACACGGCGAAACCGTGCTGCTGGTGGACGACGAATCCACCGTGCGCATGCTGCTCGCCGACGTACTGGGTGAACTGGGCTACACCGTGATCGAAGCCGCCGACAGCGCCGCCGGCCTGAAACTGCTGCGCTCGGATGTACACATTGACTTGCTGGTGACGGATGTAGGGCTGCCGGGCGGCATGAATGGTCGGCAGATGGCCGAGGCGGGGATGGAACTGAGGCCGGGGTTGAAGACGTTGTTTATTACGGGGTATGCGGAGAATGCGGTGATGGGGTATGGGCAGTTGGGCGAAGGGATGGGGGTGTTGACGAAGCCGTTTGCGGTGGAGGTTTTGGGGGGGAGGGTCAGGGAGTTGTTGGGGAGGTAAATGAGTGGCGTTAAAACAGTTTCATTGGGCTGAGAGGACTGACTACAGCGGGTAAGTCAGTCGTTATTCTCAGACCTCTTTTGTTGTGTAGAAGCTGGTTCCTCTCGTGGTGTTTTCAACTTTGGAGTATGAGATTTTACTGCCGGATTTATAACTGCTTGACACTTGCTCGGAAATATAAATACCACCGCTGCCATCGTCTGGCGTAATGCTGATATTCATCACTCCGATGATTCCTCCGGAATGCGACGGGGATATCGACGATACTGTGCCGGTGTATTTGGTAATAACAATCTTGTCTGGCATTTTTTAGTTCCTTTTGGTGTTGGGGTGATTTTTTGCGCCCAGGCCATTTAAAGACAGTCCTCTGCTCTTTGCTACTGTCAGAGTTCACAGGGTGATCTTCTGAATGGGTGCTTTTTTTGGCTCCAGTAATTGACGAAGCTGTTTGTGGTGGAGGTGTTAGGGGGAGTGTTAGGGAGTTGTTGGGGGGTAGGGGCTGAATGTTTGCTTTCGCCAGAAGCGTTTCTTCGATTTCAAAGGCAGGTATTCCCCGTAGTAGGATGCAGCTTTTTAAGCAAAAGTCGCCGCGTAATGAATCTTCAAGCGCTAGAACAGAGCAACGTCTTATCGATCACATTGGATCAGGCTCATCGATATTTCGAGATGGTTGTCAGTGTGGATGACGAGACCCAGTACAAGCTGATGGCATGGAACGCCGACGGTACTGAACTAGCCATCAGGCTGGGCGCTCTTCACGTTCAAAACGCCAGCATCCTTGGCGAACTTGAAGGGATAAACATTGTTGAGAACGTGCTACTTCTTGAAGGGGATTTTGGCGATATCGCTATCCAGGCCACTACAGTGTTGGTTGAAAGGCTGATGTGACTGTTTCTGAAGAGGTCACTTCTGGCCGATCGCGGCCTGATGTGTCGCAAGTATTTTGATATTGGATTGAACAGTCGTGATCACCGTTGGAATCCACCACCCAGTGAGGAGGTAGGGTTTCCGTCAAGCCATGTCGATGTGCCTATACCCAGCTTTAAACACATCAAGGCACTCAACCGACCGATCCTTTCGCTGCAAACCGCCAAGCCTTGGGGGCGAGCCCTGTCTCCCGCTTGAAAGCATTGCTGAAGGCGCTTTCGGATGTGTACCCCAGCGCCTGCGCAACCGTGCCGATATGCTCGTTGCCTTCACGTAGCGCGCGCTCAGCCAGCCGCATCCGCCAATGTGTGAGATACGCGATTGGCGTCATGCCTGCCACAGTGCGAAAGTGTTGTGCAAACGTCGTTCGTGACATGGCGCATGCGCGTGCCAGGTCTTCCAGGTGCCACGAGCGGGCAGGATCGCCGTGCATCAGTTGCAAGGCCGGTGCAAGACGGGCATTGCCAAGCACGGCCAGCCATCCCGCCAGCGGTGAACCGTTGGTTTCCAGGTGAGCGCGCAGGATCTGGATGAACAGCAGTTGAGCCAAGTGAGCGGATGCCAACTGCGCGCCTGGCTTTGGTGTTGACCGTTCCTGCACCAGTTGATCAAGCAGCCCGCGAAAAGAAGCTGCCTCAGGCGCCGCGGCAGGCACGTGAATCCACGGCGGCAGGACCTGTCTCAACAGCTTCCCACTGACAGGGTCGAGGAGTACGTGACCACCAATGTGTGCGAAATCGTCGCCTTCACCAATGGGCACGTGGGATTTACCCGGGCCCGAAAACACACTCATTGCATCGGTGGGTTCGACCCCCGGATCACTGGCGAGTACGAAAGCGCGTTTGGCGCTGAGTAGCCCCACATCACCCGTGCGGAACAACATCGGGCTTGCGTCGCCTTCGAGCGTGACCCAGCAACTGCCTTTGATGACCGCAAAGAATTTAATGTTGTCCGGAGCGGGAAAACGCAGCGCCCAGCGCCCGCCTGCGGTAAAACCGCCTGTCACCAGCGATTCGGCGCGGGCGAGTTTGAGGATGTCGGCAAAAGGATCGTTGTGCATTTCCGTACTATCGCGCAAGCCTGGCGTACGATCAAATATTCAGAATCCGGTAGCAGGCCGGTAGCCTTTCCTGACGATCAATCCGGTGAGGAAGGCAGGCATGAGTGAACACATTGTATTGGTAACCGGGGGCACAGGTTTTATAGCCCAGTACTGCATCATCACACTGCTGGAGAATGGGTTTAAGGTTCGTACTACCGTGCGCACTTTGGAGCGCGAAGCTGAAGTACGCAGGCATCTGAAACAACATGATGTCGACCCGGGGAGCGACCTGTCGTTTGTAGTCGCCGACTTGATGTCCGATGACGGTTGGAAAGAGGCCGTCGCCGGTTGTCGCTACGTGATTCACGGTGCATCGCCTACGCCGTCAGGCAACCAGGTGACTGAAGCGGACTGGGTCAACCCAGCCATTGAAGGTAACTTGCGTATACTGCGCGCCGCGAGCGAGGCGGGAGTCAAGCGTGTTGTCCTCACCTCGGCGTTCGGTGCGGTCGGCGTCGGCCATTCAGCTGACTACCGCCGCCCGTTTGATGAGAGCGACTGGAGTGATGTCAGCGGCGATGTCTGGGCGTATCAGAAATCAAAAACGCTGGCGGAACGCGCCGCCTGGGAATTCATCCAGAGTGCGCAAGGGCAAGGTCTTGAACTGGCGGCAATCAACCCGGTCGCGGTGCTGGGCCCGGTATTGGGCGCAACCTATTCTCACTCCACCCGGATCATCAAAGACATGCTGGAAGGACAGCCTGGCTGCCCGAACATCAACTCGTGTTTCGTGGATGTCAGGGATGTGGCCGAGTTGCATCTGCTGGCCATGACGCATCCGGCCGCTAACGGCGAACGTTTTCTTGCCAGTTCGGGCGACAGCTTGCCGATGGTGCAGGTCGCACGCACGCTGCGCGATCATCTGGGTGAGGCTGCCAGGCATGTTTCCACTCAGGAGTTGAGCGATGACGACATTCGTGCCGCTGCCAAAACGAATCCGATGATGCTGGGCATGGTCAAGCTGTTGGGCGTCGATATGAGCGTCACGGCCGCCAAGGCCATGACACTGTTAGGCTGGGCACCTCGCAGCCCGGAAGACGCCATCATTGCAACGGCCAGGAGTTTTATCGAACTCGGCTTGATTGAACATCGCTGAGGTGAGGTGTGCGGTAGTTTGATGGGTAGCAACCGTGCGCTTAGGGTCGAAAGCAGTCTGGTGTGAGGTGCTGCTTTTGGCCGATAGCCGTCTTCCACTCCGGTAATGGCGCGTCCTGTTCTACTGTCCGATGAAACCTCACGCCCTTTAGCTCAAGTGCATTTCGAACACTTTGGCAAGCCGAGTCAGCTTCTCGGTAGATCTGGCAGAGATAGCGAGAGGAGGCTCTTTGATCATGTAGAACAGATGATCGAGTGCAACACCTGCCTCGCCGTGCGCTATGTAGTCCAGAACGATCTCCGCCCCATTCTCAAGACCTGACTGTGCCAGTGGATGACCATCAGGCAAGGGGCCAAGCTGCGCATATTCAGCAGACATCAGTGTAGAGACCTCACCCAGCACTTCGAGGAGGTCTTCACGCAGATCGGGATTCAGCTGGTTCATTTCGCCTCTATCCATGTCGTCATATGCTCAGTTTGTACCACCATTTGCCGAAGAGTCGCAGCGCTGACTCCACGGCTGACAGCTTTCGACCCAAAGCGGACATTTGACAGAAAGTAAGCGGTAACGAATTTTTCACTGCGGCTCCAATTCTGACCATAAACAACTGCGCCCAATGCCGGCCATTAACGTACCGTAGTCATCAAAATTACTGGTACTCATCTCATCCTGGCTCGTCCACGTTGCTTCGCACTCTTCGCATACCCACAGCGAAATATTTGTGGAGCGCACCCGCATTGCTCGAACGTAACCTTGGCTGCACCTTTGGCACTCAATCAGCATACAAATAATCTCTGACAGGACTTCGGTGTAGTCCTAATCCTATCGGCTGCTTCTGGCCGAAAGCAGCCTCATGGCTCGATTTACCATGGCGGTCCCAACTACGGCTGCCCCCGCGATAAAGAACCAGATAACACCCACTCGACCTAGCCAAATCTCAATCGATCCGAAGGCAAGTCCAAAGATTGGTCCTTGCTCCGGCTTCTGTCGATTACATGAAGCAAAGCCGCCGAGTCGTAAAGGTGGCATGCGGCGATTTGACGGAAAACTGGTTAGTAACTTGGGCTGCTGATGCTCATCGTGAGCAGGGTGCTTCACGGTCGAGGAGTTTTGCAGTCAGAAGCACACCCAGTTCGCTCAACTGATGAATCGCCAGTGCAATGTCACGGTGTTTTCCGTTCAGATCTTCGGATAGGTCAAGCAGCAGCGTACTAACCGAGCTAAAGGTCTCGTAGCTATTGGTAATGAGAGCTTCGTTGCTAACGTCGGGAGCGACAGTGAAGAGCGTGGTCGAATCAGTAACCATCGTTAAGTTCCTTACCGGATGCCATCACCCCATCGCTACTAAACAAAAGGGCGGTAGCCGTACGCAGGTTAGTAGACCGGTGGAACCTAACAAAACCGGCGCGCCCGAGGGCGCCCTGCGCACAGCCACCATCAAGCGCAGACGGGTGCCGTCTGACGGATGATGCTCATGCACTTGTTAGGTTAAATCGTGGGCTACTAAACCCGATCACCGAACCATTCAGCGACCGCGCAACCTTAGATTCCGTCCTCCCGGCACACAAGCCGGCGGATTCTGGCGCAGGTGTAGGCAATGGAGCAAGGCGTTGCGAGGCTTTCGGATTTTGCCTTCAGGTGCTGCCCTCCCGCTTGAGGTTTTCGCGAGCAGCGGGCGCTTGCACAATGGCGCGTCAGTCTTCCCGAAAACCGACCCCTTCACCCCAAACCGGTCTACCATGCCACCCCGGCAGTGGTTTCACGCGCTACCGACTTTCCTCTTGCAAGGTATCGCCCATGTCCATCGATTCGATCACTCTCCCAAAAGGCGTTGGCCCTCACGCCAGCAAATTGCTTGACGCCATCACCGGTGCGGCGACCCCTGAGGACCTCAACCGCGCGGGTGGTAAAGCCGAAGGTTTTGTATTGGGGCTGGAGGCCACCAAGTCGATCAAAAGCCAAATCGCCGAGTCGCTGTATGTGGTTTACGATGACGCGGCGACTCACCGTGCCGGTGAGTTGAAAGGCTGATTTTCAGGATGAAATGCCCATGTTCAAAGCGCTCGTTGCTTCCCTGCTGTTGATTGCTCCGTTCTGTGCGTCTGCCGATACGTCGGTGGATGTCTCGAAGATTTACGGCAACATTCAGTTCGTCAACAGCTTCCCTGACTACAAGGTGAAGGTGGTGAACAGCTTCCCGGACCTTAAGGTGAAGCAGGTCGACAGTTTCCCTGACTCGGCCGGCAAGTGGAAAACAGTCAGCAGCTTCCCTGACTACAAGATCCAGATCGTCGATTCCTTTCCGGATTTCACGATCAAATACGTGGATTCGTTTCCCGGGGTCGATTGACGTCACTCGGCGTCAGGTGCGCGCTGATGGCAGCGCGCGCCTGTTGTCAGACCCGGTACTGCGCACGAATCTCCTCTACTGCCCGTTCCCCGATCACCACGCAAGGCGCCATGGTGTTGCCGCTGGTCACGTGGGGCATGATCGATGCGTCGGCAATTCGCAGGCCTTGCACGCCGTAGACCTGCAGGCGGCTGTCGACCACTGACATTGAGTCCCGACCCATTTTGGCGGTGCCGCATTGGTGCCAATAGGTGACGGCTGCGTTGCGTGCGTAGCGTTCCAGTGCCTGCGCGTTGACGTTGCCCGGCAGGCGTTCGCTTTTGACCAGGCCCTTGAACGCAGGCTGGGCGCCCAGTTCCTGCACGAACCGCAGGTTTTGCAGGGCGCTGCGCAGGTCGTCCGGGTGGGTGAGGGTGTTGGGTTGGATGATCGGTGCGTCGCTGGCGTTGGGCCCGGACAGGCTCACGTGGCCGCGACTCTGCGGGTGGGCGAGGCCGGCGAACATGGTCCAGCCGTGGGCCGGTACGCCCAGCGCGGCGTTCTCGGCGCTGGGCACCGGGAATTCCACCTGGCAGTGAAACATGTCGGGCAGGCGCAGCGCGCTGTCGCTGCTCCAGTACAGCGTGGCTTCCGAACCGCCGTGGCCCACGGGCTGGGGCGTGGCGTATTCGAAGATGGCGGCGAAGGACACATGGTCCTGGTGGTTGGCGCCCACGCCGGGCAGGTGCTGGATGACAGGAATGCCATGGCGTTGCAGCTCCCGCTCAGGGCCGATGCCCGACTGCATCAGCACTTTGGGGGTGTTGATGGCGCCCAGGGACAGGATCACTTCGTGGTCGGCGTAGTAGCGGTGAGGGTGTCCGTCGCGCAGGGTTTCGACCCCCACTACCCGGTGTGCCTTGAACAGCAACCGGCTCACCAGGGTCTCTGTCAGCACGGTGAGGTTGGGCCGTGGACGGACGTAGGCGCGATAGATGGAGTGGCGCTTGCCGTCCTTGATGATCAAGTCGTTGATGGCCGCGCCGCCACGGCCTTCCATCATCGGGCCGTTCGGGTTGTCGAAGGTCGGAATGCCGAGTGCGGCAGCGGCTTCAAGCATGGCGTGGGCGATGGGCTGGGGCGCGTCGGCAGGCTGGACGTGAACCGGGCCGCCGCTGCCACGGCGGGCTGCGTCGGGCTTGCCCTGGTAATGTTCGATGCGTTGATACAGCTTCAGTACGGAGGCGTAGTTCCAGGCCGAATCACCGCTCTCTGCGGCGAAGTCTTCCCAGTCGTTTTTATGCCCCCGGGCCCAGAGCATCACGTTGATGCTGGAACCGCCGCCGAGGCCGCGGCCCATGTTGAGCGGGATCTGGCGATGGTTGAGCTGCGGGTTGGGCGCGGCGCTGAAGTTCCAGTCGCGCTCACTGCCCAGATTCAAGGGCCAGTTGCCTGGCTGGGTCACGTTCGGGTGGTCGTCATCGCCTCCCGCCTCGATCAGCAGCACGCGTACTTCGGGGTTTTCCGCCAGGCGCGCCGCGACCACGGAGCCGGATGTACCGGCGCCGCACACAATGAAGTCGAAATGGTTGTCAGACATGAACCCGTTTCCATCCGCGAAGGGTGTGCAGGGCCGGGCACTTACTTTTCCGTGCGTCCTTGATAAGTGCCGGGCCCGTGGTGAGAATGCCGAACATTATTGGCTTTGCTTCACGGCCTCGATGATCACCTTGGCGACGTCTGCCGGGCGCGACTGTTGAGGCACGTGGCTGGCGGCAATTTCGCTGACGTGAGCGCCGATTTTTTTCGCGAAGGCACGCTGCAGGTCGGGTTGGATCATGCGGTCGTCGCGGGCCACCACGTACCACGAAGGTTTGCCTTTCCAGGCGGCGGCGCTGGTTTTGTCATCGAAGGCCGAGGCGCGGATCGGGCCCTGGGTGGCGGCCATCACGGCGGTCTGCTCCGCTGGCAGGTCCTGGGCGAAGCCTGTGGCCATGCCTTGCGGGGTCATGTAGAGGAAGCCGTTTTTATCGGCTGTAATGTCTTTGACGCCGGCCGGTGCCGGGTAGTCTTTGCCCAGGTCTTTGCTGGCCTGGCCCGCATCGGGGGCGAAGGCGGCCACGTAGACCAGGCTGCGAACTTTCTGATCGGTGCCGGCCTGGCTGATCACGGTGCCGCCCCAGGAATGCCCGACCAGCACCACGTTGCCGTCCTGGTTGTTGAGCACGCGTTGGGTGGCGGCCACATCGTCGGCCAGGGAGGTGAGCGGGTTTTGTACCACGGTGACTTTGATACCTTGGGTTTGCAGCAGCGGCACCACCTTGGCCCAGTCGGAACCGTCGGCGAAGGCGCCGTGCACGATCACTACCGAAGGTTGGGCGGCGTAGCTGGCGCCGGCGAACAGCGAGCCGGTCATGGCGAAGGCGAGGGCGATTGCTTTGGGCTTGAACATGGGAGTATCTCCTGTTGGGGGTGTGGCCAGTGTCGGCGTTGGAGGGCGACGCGGGTATCGGTCGTTTATCCGAGGATGGCTATTTAATGGGAACGCAGAGGTGTTATGAGCGACGGTGATTGCATCGAAATGGACGGCGCGATCCTGGCGTTGTCCATGGTCGGAGACCTGAGCATGGGCCAGCCGTTTGGCCAGTCGCGACGGACTGCGCGGCTGGTGCAGTGGCTGGCCCAGACCTGCCACGGCAACGATGAGCACGTTGAAATCGGCCGGCAGGTGGCGTTGTTGCGCTGGTCGGGGTGTACGGCCAATGCCGACGGTTTTACCGAATTGCTGGGCGATGATGTGCAGGGTCGCAACGCGATGCTTAGCCAGACCCTCGACGCGGCGGGTGTACGCGCGGTGAATCGGGCGAAGTCGTTGGCACAGGTGCATTGCGAGGTATCCGGCGACATCGCCCGAACCTTGGGCCTGCATCCCGGCGTGGAGCAGGGCCTGCGCAATGTGTTCGAGCAATTCGACGGCGGCGGCAGGCCGCTCGGCTTGTGTCACCCGCAGGTGCCGGAGGTGGTTTACCTGGTGGTGCTGGCCGGTGACCTGGAGATTCTGTCGCGGGTTCATGGCCTGGAGGTGGCCTTGCAATGGATCGCGAACCAGCGCGATCAACGTTACCCGGCCGCCCTGGCCAGCGAACTGGTGCGGCATGCCGGTGACTGGCTGGAGGCGTTGCGCGTGATGCCGCAAGAGCCTGTGTGCGGGCAGACTGCCGTGCCGTTGAGCCTGGTGGGCGATGTGATTGACCTCAAGCTGCCCTGGCTCGCCGGTTATTCGCGGCGCTCGGCCGAACTGGTACGCGCGGCGGCGGGGCTGTCCGGCATGTCGCAAGCCTCTGCCGACAACCTGAGCCAGGCGGCATTGATCCACGGTATCGGGCGCGCGGCGGTGCCCAATCGCATCTGGAACACCCCCGGTGCGCTGCTCGACGATGACCTGGAGCAAGCTCGCCTGGTGCCTTACTGGACGTCTCGCGTCTGCGGGCAGATCCCGGCGCTCGTAGTGCCCGGCCAATTGGCCGCCCATGCGTATGAGCGACTGGACGGCAGTGGTTACTTCCGCAGCCTCAGCGGCGATGCGCTGACGGACGAACATCGTTTGCTCAGCGCTACCCTGGCCTGGCAAGCGCTGCGTAGCGAGCGTCCCTGGCGCCCGGCGTTCAGTGAGGACGAGGCTATCGGCCTATTGCAGAGTGACGCGCAACAGGGCCGCTTCGACTTGCGTGCCTGCCAGGCGGTATTCGCTGCGGCGCGCGGGGAGCCGTCGATCAAAGCCTGCAAGGCCAACAATGGCCCGCTGACCGAGCGCGAAACCGAGATTTTGCAGCGCATCAGCAAGGGCGGCAGCAACAAGGAGGTGGCGCGCCAGCTCGGTATCAGCCCGAGCACGGTGCGCACCCATGTGGAAAGCGTATTTCGCAAACTGGAGTGCACCACGCGAGCGGCGGCCACCCTCAAGGCACTGACGCTGGGGTTGATTTGAACCGTACTGAAGCCACAGGAAGATCACATGACATTGACCGTCGAAAACCTGCTCAACCTGGCCATGACCAATTCCGTCAATGCCGCACTCGTCGAGCGCTTGCCTGATCTGCGGTTGGAGCAATGCTTTCTCACGGCAGGCTGCCTGTTCCAGGCGGTGTGGAATCATCAGGCGAATTGGCCTGTGGCTCAGGGCGTCAAGGATTACGACGTTTTTTACTTCGATACGGACCTGTCCTACGAGGCAGAAGATGCGGTGATCCGTGAGGCTGAGCGGTTGTTCCAGGACTTGGGCGTGAATGTGGAAGTGAAGAACCAGGCGCGGGTGCATCTCTGGTACGCCGAGCGGTTTGGACGGCCTTATCCGCAATTGCACACGGCTAAACAAGGGATTGATCGTTACTTGGTCGCGGGCACCTGCATCGGCCTGGAGATTGCCACGGGCGAGCTGTATGCGCCGTACGGGCTGGCCGATGTGGAGCAAGGCGTGCTGCGCATCAATCCGTTGCATCCGCAGCCTGAGCTGTTCAGGCAGAAAGCCCGCAGTTATCAGGCGCGCTGGCCTGGGTTGAGCATCATCGCACCCTGAATCACAGTGAACTTTTACCCGCGTCCTGCACGTCCAAACTTGAAATGCCCAGCCAAGGACCGACTATGACCTTCTTCATTTTCCTGCTCGCCTGCGCCGCTGCTGCCAGCACCGGTATCCTCTTCAAACCTGGTGCCTGGTACGAATCTCTGGTCAAACCCGGCTTCACCCCGCCCAATTGGTTGTTCCCGGTGGCGTGGACGATTATCTACCTGCTGCTCGCCTGGGCTGGTTACCGCCTCAGCCTGATCCCTGGTAGCCAAGTCGTGTTGGCGCTGTGGGCGGCGCAGATTGCGTTGAATACACTATGGACACCGGTGTTTTTCGGCGCCCATCGCATTCTCGCTGGCATGGTGATTCTGACTGTGTTGTGGCTGGTCGTGGCGGCGATGGTGGTGTTGGCGGTGCAGTTGGACCTGATTACCGGCTTGATCCTATTCCCGTACTTGGCGTGGCTGTGCGTGGCGGCGGCGCTGAACTTCTCGATCCTGCGCAATAACCGCTGATGGATATTAAAGCCTGGCCCGCCGCTTTCACCTTTGTATGGCGGCTTCGAGGGTTTGCCACCGGCGCTGAATGTTTGTCGGGGATTGTGACCCGCTCAAGGACGACACGCTGTTGATTGCTGAGCGATGGCGCGTGGGCGCAGACGCATCTCGTGCCGGAGGCGGCGCATGGGTTTATACATTTTCCGATGGCAGGCAGGGTGCTGTTATATAGTCAATAATGGATAACGCGGAGAATTAAACTATCTTGAAAATGCATTTTCTGATTTTTATGGGTTGAACAGTGTCCGGTAGTGTGGTGTCAAGACGCAGCGGGGCAGTAGGAGTTGTTAAGCAGTATGGTCGGGAAGTGGTGTTTATTATGTTGAATAAAGAACAGCGTGGCTATGTGAGAAATTTATTTTCTTCTTGTTCGTTGAACCGTGATTACCGTCAGGTGCAAGGGCACAATTTAAACTGGGGCAGGGATGCGTTGAGGAATATAGTGAATCCTGATGCGTTTGAGTCCGCCATTTTAGAAATTGTTTCTCAACGTTCCGGTCTGTATTTTTCGGAAGCTGGATTGATGAGAATTATCGGGAAGACATTGTTGGATTGTGAAGAGGTTTTGGACGCTGACGTGGAAGCAAGGGTCAAGGCGTTCGAAGAGAATTTAGATATTTGGGATATGAGAGAGTTTAAAATAATAAAAACCTATTATGGTGCGCTCATCAGTGATAGTGAAATCCCGTTTAATTTAGGACCGTTCACTGTTTATGATATTCCTCGACACATCGATTGCATTGAATTGGATAACCTGACAACGCCGGAGGCTCATTTCCCGAGAAATCATCAAAGACGCACAGTCATACAGTATGTGTTGACGGCCAGGGATGAAGAGAGGGCATTGCATGATGCCAATCTGGCTTTTAATGCACTGGATTTGGTAGTGGCGTTTCTTCTGGGTGAAGAATACAAGGATTACTCTTTAGGTGTACTAAGAATGCCTTGGGTCCCCTTTCAGCGGGCGCTAATCTCGCAGCAAGGAGGCACGTGGAGTCAAGATGAAATGGAGAGCACTTTCAATAAGAGTTTTGAAGTCGAGAGGTTGGAGAGTTACTGCGCAAAAGATGGCATTGAGGGAATTGATGGATTATTGAAAATCATGATATTTCCGAAGGGTAGCCTAGAGAAGAAAATCTCCAGAGCGATCGAGTGGGCAGGTGAGGCCAGTATTGAGGCAAACAGATCAAGTGCTTTTTTAAAGGCGGCGGTGGCTTTGGAGGTGCTGCTGAAATCGAATGAAGAAGGTGTCATAAATGCCTCTATCATGTCCAATATAGCGGAGCAGTGTGCTGTTCTAAACGGTAGGACAACCGAAGAGTGTTTGCGGGTTGAAAAAGACGTAAAGACTTTTTATGGGGTCCGCTCAAAAATTGTTCACAGCGGCTCTGCGTCGATATCGAAAAGGCAGTTGAGGGGGGCGCTGCACTTAGTGAAGCGCACAACTGTTAATCTAATATTGCTTAAAGGGCGCTTGGCTATCAACGATGCGACAAAGCTGCAAGAATACATGCGACGTAGTAAATATGCTTACTGTGATCTTCAGCAGGCTTAGGCGGATGTTATTGATGCTGTATTGGACAACATTCTGGAATACACGGCATTAGTGGGAGTTACGCAGATAGAGGCCGTATGAGTTCAAGGTCTACCGCGTCATGGCGGCCTGGATGATCTTGCGGTTTTTATCACTCTGGCGCTCGTCGTGGCTGAGCCTTCCGGGGTGAGCCGATCAAACCGTCCGCAACCGCAGGATCTGTGCCCCATCGAACGGATCCGTCAGGTAATGCGCCTGCACGCCGAACGTGTCTTGCAGCCGCTGCGGCGTCAGCACCTCCAGCGGTTTGCCCAGCGCCACCAATCGCCCGTGATCCAGCACCGCCAGGCGGTCACAGGTCAGCGCCTGGTTCAGATCATGCAGGGCAATCAACGTGGTGACGGGCAAGCCTTGCACACCCTTCAAAATGCCCAGCTGATGCTGGATGTCCAGGTGGTTGGTCGGCTCGTCCAGCAACAGAATCTGCGGGCGCTGCGCCAACGCTCGGGCGATGTGCACGCGTTGGCGTTCGCCGCCCGAGAGGCTGCGCCAGGCGCGATGGCTCAGGTGGGTGGCATCAACGTCGTGCAGGGCCTGGCGCACGATGCTGTCGTCCTCGGCGGACCACGGGCTCAGCGCCGATAACCATGGCGTGCGGCCCAGGGCCACGGCGTCGAACACGCGGATGGCGTCGTCGGTGTCGGCCTGTTGCTCGACTACGGCCAGTTGTTGGGCGATGGCACGACGGGACAAATCTCCGAGGCGCTGACCGCCCAACAAGACTTCGCCGGATGCCGGCGTACGCAGCCCGGCGAGCAGTTTGAGCAGGGTGGATTTGCCGGAGCCGTTCGGCCCGACGATGCCCAGGGTTTCACCCGGCCGGACCTCCAGCTGGATATCGCGCAGCAGCTCGGCCTCGCGTACTTTGAAACCCAGGCCACGGCAGCTCAGTACACTCATCGGGCATTTCTCCGGCCGATCAGGATCAGCGCAAACACCGGCGCGCCGACCAGTGCCGTCACCACGCCGACGGGAATCACCTGGCCCTTGATCAAGGTGCGCGACAGCACATCGGCCGCAATCAGAAACAACGCACCGCCAAGCGCGCTGGCCGGCAGCAGGCGTGAATGCCCGGTGCCGAGCAACAGGCGCGCGGCGTGTGGAATCACCAGACCGACGAAGCCGATGGAGCCGACAATCGACACCATCACTGCCGTCACCAGCGCCGCACAACCCACCAGCACAAACTGCACACGGCGCACCGGAATGCCGAGGGATGCCGCCGAGTCGCTGCCGAAGGTGAACGCGTCCAGCGCACGACGGTGCCACAGGCACACCGCCAACCCTGCAATCGCCACCGGCACCGCCAGCCATACCGAGGGCCAGCGTACCCCGCTGAGGTTGCCCAGCAGCCAGAACAGAATGCCCCGGGCTTGTTCGGAACTGGCGGATTTGGTGATCAGGAACGCGGTGAGCGCGTTGAACAATTGCGAGCCGGCGATGCCCGCGAGGATGATCTGGCCGGTGCCGCTGGCCGAACCGCTGGCGCGCGCCAGCAAGATCACCAGCGCAAACGCCGCCATGGCGCCGACAAATGCACCCGCCGACAACGACACCAGCCCGCCGCCCACGCCAATCAAGGCCACCAGCACCGCACCGGTGGATGCGCCGGCGCTGATGCCCAGCAGGTACGGGTCGGCCAACGGATTGCGCAGCAGCGATTGCAAAATCACCCCGCAGGTCGCCAGCCCGGCACCGCACGCGGCGGCGACCAGGGCACGGGTCAGGCGGTAGTTCCACACCACGCCCTCGTCGATGGGGTCGAGGACGTAGCCGGCGGCCCACAGTTTATTGGCCAGTACCTGAAACACGACGTCGGGCGAAATGGCGGTTTCGCCGATGGCCACGCCAGCCAGTACCGCGGCCAGCAGCAGGGCCAGGGCGAGTAGGGTGCGCATCATTTGGGCAAGTCGTAGCCGTCGATGGCCGTGGCCAGTTGTTCCAGCCCGTCGAACATGCGAATGCTGGCCTGCAGCGCCAGGGCATCGAGGATGATGATGCGGTTGTTTTTCACCGCGTCCATGTTGCGCGTGACCGGGTCGCTGCGCAGGAAGGCGAGTTTCTTTTCATGGTCGTCGGCGGGGTAGCGGCGGCGGTCCATGCGGGCGATCACGAGGAAGGTGGGGTTGGCCTTGGCGAGGGTTTCCCAGCCGACGGCGGGCCACTCTTCATCGGACTGCACCACGTTATGCAGACCGAGGGTCTGCAGCATGAATTGCGGAATGCCTTTGTGTCCGGCCACGTACGGGTCGCTGGCCATTTCCGAGCTGGAGAACCATACCAGCGCGCTGGCCTGCTTGAGGCCCTTGCTCTGCGCGGTGGCCACCGACTTGGCCAGGCGCGCCTTGAGCTCGTCGTTCAGTTGCTGGCCGCGATCCTGCACGTCGAAAATCTGCGCGAGCTGGCTGATGCTTTTATAGATAGTCTCGATGCGGAACGGCTCCAGGCGCGTGCCATCGGCGCCCACCAGGTTGTCCTTGCCTTCGCAGTCGGAGGGCAGCAGGTAGGTGGGGATCTTCAGCTCGTGGAATTGCTCGCGGGTACCGACCACGCCTTGCGGGCCTACCACCCATTCCAGCTCGGCGGCCACCAGTTGCGGGCGCTTGGCGATCACGGCCTCGAAGCTCGGTTCGTTGTTGGCCAGGCGCTCGATGCTGTCGTTCTGTGCCTTGAACTGCGGCAGCACATTGTTGAACCACAGCGAAGTGCCGACCACTTTATCGCCCACGCCCAGGGCGTAGAGCATTTCGGTGGCAGCCTGGCCGATGGTCACGCTGCGCGCGGGGGCCTGCTGGAAGGTGACGCGTGCGCCGCAGTTTTCCACGGTCAACGGGTACTGGGTGGGCGCGGCCTGGGCCAGGGCGCAGAAGCCGAGGCCGGCGAACAGGGCGGTGACACGTGGCAGCATGGGGGCAATCTCCGTTTGAACCGTACAGTGAGTTGGGGAGGTACGGTAATGGAAATACAGCCATGGACCGCCTGAAGGGCAGGGCAAGGATGTCCTTCCCGGACACCCCGCCGGTTAGTGATCGAGCTTGGGCCGGCAGGTCTCCTGACTCGTGCGTCATCACCACGCTTCGGCCTTCCCGGACAAGGTCCAGTGGCGCTCGGGAGCAGGCTCGGCAGCTACAGTTGCGGGGGCAGTTCCGATTGACGCGGGCGGGCCGCGCTTCGGATTCCCTATTAGTCCCGTTTGGGAACCGGCGCGGTATGGTAGTCGATTGGGCAGGCGATGGGGAACTTGGCCGCCCTTTGGTTCCTTAACTGACTGGCATTGGGGACAATGCCGGGTTATTTGCGATCCAGCCACACCGTCTGGGCGTTGCAGAACTCCCGCACGCCGAAGTGCGACAGCTCGCGGCCGAACCCGCTTTTCTTGATGCCGCCAAACGCCACCCGAGGGTCGGAGACGCTGAAGGCGTTGACGAAGATCCCGCCGGTTTCCAGCTGGTTGGCGATATGCCGGGCTTTGGCCGCATCGGTGGTGAAGATGCTGGCGGTCAGGCCGAATTCGCTGTCGTTGGCCAGGGCCACGGCGTGGTCGGCGTCGCGGGCGGTGATGATCGACGCTACCGGGCCGAACAGTTCCTGCTTGAACGAGGTCATCTGGTCGGTGACGTTGGCCAGCACCGTCGGCTCATAGTAGTTGCCGGCGCCGGGCACCTTGTTGCCGCCCAGCAGCAGGGTCGCGCCTTCCTCCAGAGTGGCCTGGACCTGGTCATGCAACTCGTCGCGCAGGTCGAAGCGGGCCATCGGGCCGATATAGGTGGTGGCCGAGGTCGGATCACCCATCACCAGTGCGCGGCTGGCTTCGAGGAACTTGGCGGTGAAGGCTTCGGCCACACTGGCTTCGATGATCAGGCGCTTGGCGGCGGCGCAGACCTGGCCGCTGTTCTGGAAGCGACCGATCAGCGCGGCCTGGACGGCGGCGTCGAGGTCGGCGTCGTTGAGCACGATGAACGGGTCGGAGCCGCCCAGTTCCAACACGCATTTTTTCAGCGCGGCACCGGCCTGGGAACCAATGGCGACACCGGCGCGCACGCTGCCGGTGAGGGTCACGGCGGCGATGCGTGGGTCGGCGATGGCCTTGGACACGCCGTCGTTGGCCACATTGATCACTTCGAACAGACCTTGCGCGAAGCCGGCTTTGCGGAACGCTTGCTGGATCAGGTAAGCGCTGCCCATCACATTCGGGGCGTGTTTGAGTACGTAGGTGTTGCCGGCGAGCATGGTCGGCACGGCGCCGCGCAGCACCTGCCAGACCGGGAAGTTCCACGGCATCACGGCGAGGACAGGGCCCAGCGGGCGGTATTCGATCTGGGCGCTGCCGTTGTCCACCAGGGTCGGTTCCGGTGCGAGCATGGCCGGACCGTGGGCGGCGTACCATTCGCCGAGCCCGGCGCATTTTTCGATTTCGGCACGGGCCTGGGCGATGGGTTTGCCCATTTCCAGGGTGATCATTTGCGCCATTTCTTCGGCTTGCTCGCGCAGCGCGGCGGCCAGGGCCAGCAACAGTTCGGCACGCTGACTGACCGGCTGGCGACGCCAGGTGCGGAAGGCGCTGGTGGCGCGGTCGAGAGCGGCGTCCAGTTGCGCTGCGGTTTCATAGGGGTAGCTGCCGACGGTTTCGCCGTTGGCGGGGTTGATCGAGAGAGCGTGGGTGGTTGCGTTCATGGCACCGTCCTGCTGAATGAGTAAGTGGGGCTCAGCCTACGGTGCTGGTTCTTTTCTGGAAACTGAATAATATTAAGCAATACATTCTCAAAGTGAGAATAAAGGTTCCCGCGAAGAGCGCGGGAGTGATCACTTCACGATGGGAGAACGCCGTGGACCTGGTGCAACTGGAAATCTTCAAGGCCGTCGCCGAGCAAGGCAGCATCAGTGCCGCCGCGCAATTGATTCATCGCGTGCCGTCGAACCTGACCACGCGCATCAAGCAACTGGAAGAAGACCTGGGCGTGGCCTTGTTTATCCGCGAGAAAAGCCGCTTGCGCCTGTCCCCGGCGGGATGGAATTTCCTTGGCTACGCGCGGCGCATTCTCGACCTGGTGCAGGAAGCGCGTGCGACGGTCGCCGGGGAAGAGCCCCAGGGGGCGTTTTCCCTCGGCTCGCTGGAAAGCACGGCAGCAGTGCGCATTCCGGGTTTGCTGGCGGCGTATAACCAGAAACACGCCAAGGTCGAGCTGGACCTGAGCACCGGACCGTCGGGCACCATGATCGAAGGCGTGCTCTCGGGGCGCCTGGCAGCGGCGTTCGTCGATGGGCCGGTGCTGCACGCCACGCTGGAAGGAGTGGCAGTGTTCGAGGAGGAGATGGTGGTGATCGCGCCGCTGCATCACGCGCCGATCACCCGGGGGCAGGATGTGGCGGGGGAGAGCATCTATACCTTTCGTTCGAACTGCTCGTACCGGCACCACTTCGAGCGCTGGTTTTCCCAGGATGGCGCGGTGCCGGGCAAGATCTTCGAGATGGAGTCGTACCACGGCATGCTCGCCTGCGTCAGTGCCGGGGCCGGCCTGGCGCTGATGCCGCGCAGCATGCTGGAAAGCATGCCGGGGTTCACGGCCGTCAGTGTGTGGCCGTTGAGCGACAGTTTCCGCATCCTGCATACCTGGTTGATCTGGCGGCGGGGCACGGTGTCGCAGAGTTTGAACAGTTTTGTGAAGTTGTTGGAGGAGCGCGGGTTAGTAACTGCCTAGATCCAATGTGGGAACGATCGGTCATCAAGACAGTTGCTCCCCCTTTTGATCGTTTTCAGCCGCCGAATTGCAGGGTGCCCATGGCCAGCTTCGCCATCAGTGCGGTCGCACCCAGCTGCACCAGCCAGAGTGCCAGGCCGCCTAGAAAGACCCCCAGCGCCACTTGCAGCACCAGGCTCTTCTGGCGCTTGGGTTGCGGCGCGCGTGGGGCGTAGTCATGCAGGTCGTCGCGGTCGGCACGCAGGTCCAGGTCGTCGTTTCTCATAGGGTTCTCACAGCAAAGGGGCGATCACGTTCAGTCTAGGGGCTGGATACGAAAAAGGGGAAGCCATCGGCTTCCCCTCTTGGTGCAGCGGCAGCAGGCTTACAGCACCTGAACGATTGCCTGTGTGACCGCACCAATGTTCGACTGGTTCAGCGCCGCCACGCAGATACGCCCGGTATCCAGCGCGTAGATGCCGAATTCGTTGCGCAGGCGGGTGACTTGCTCAACGGTCAGGCCGGAGTAGGAGAACATCCCGCGCTGACGACCGACGAAGCTGAAGTCGTGGCCCGGAGCGGCTTTGGCCAGATCGGCCACCATCTGCTCGCGCATGCCACGGATGCGCAGGCGCATCTCGGCCAGTTCGGCTTCCCACTGGGCGCGCAGCTCAGGGTTGTTCAACACGGCGGCCACGATGGCGGCGCCGTGGGTTGGCGGGTTGGAGTAGTTGGTGCGGATGACGCGCTTGACCTGGGACAGGATGCGCGCGCTTTCTTCCTTGGATTCGCTGACGATCGACAGCGCGCCCACGCGCTCGCCGTACAGCGAGAACGATTTGGAGAACGAGCTGGACACGAAGAAGGTCAGCCCCGACTCAGCGAACAGGCGCACCGCAGCGGCGTCTTCGTGGATGCCGTCGCCGAAGCCCTGGTAGGCCATGTCGAGGAACGGCACCAGGTTTTTGGCCTTGACCACGTCCAGCACGTTCTGCCAGTCGGCCGGGCTCAGGTCGACACCGGTCGGGTTGTGGCAGCAGGCGTGCAGCACCACGATGGACTGGGGCGGCAGGGCGTTGAGGTCTTCGAGCAGGCCGGCACGGTTCACGTCGTGGGTGGCGGCGTCGTAGTAGCGGTAGGTCTGCACCGGGAAGCCGGCTTTCTCGAACAGCGCCTGATGGTTTTCCCAGCTCGGGTCGCTGATGGCGACGACGGCGTTGGGCAGCAGTTGCTTGAGGAAGTCTGCGCCGATTTTCAGGGCGCCGGTGCCGCCGACCGCCTGGGCAGTGATGACACGGCCTGCGCTCAGCAGCGGCGACTCGGCGCCGAACAGCAGTTTTTGCACGGCCTGGTCGTATGCCACGATGCCGTCGATCGGCAAGTAGCCGCGTGCAGCGTGTTGGGCCACGCGAATGGCTTCTGCTTCGACAACGGCACGCAAGAGTGGAATCTTCCCCTCTTCGTTGCAGTAAACGCCCACGCCAAGGTTGACCTTGGTGGTTCGGGTGTCGGCGTTGAATGCTTCGTTGAGGCCCAGGATAGGATCGCGGGGTGCCATTTCGACAGCGGAGAACAGGCTCATTTTGCGGCGGCTCTTTGGGAGAGTGGAGGGACGTGTCGCGCTCCAGCCGAATGCACTAGAGCGGTGCACAAACGGGGAGCTAGTATAGAGGCCATCACTGCTCACGGCGACAGCCGAAACGGCTTTTCGGCCAAGTTTTTCCGTTTATTTGCCGACCGTTAGTCTTATTGCACGCTTGCTTGGGGCTGGCATGTAGGACGATTGCCTTGAAACCGGTCGCATTCGGCACCACTTCTCCAGCTATCATGGTTTTTTCCTGCAACCTGCGATGAGTATTCGCGGGTCGCTGAGCTTTTCGTCCCTGGCGGTTTTGAGTCTGGGGTGACTTCACGAGGTAGGTTATGTCGGATTTCCAGCTTGTCACCCGCTTTGAACCCGCCGGCGATCAACCGGAGGCCATTCGCCAGATGGTCGAAGGTATCGAGGCTGGCCTGGCGCACCAGACGCTGCTCGGGGTGACCGGCTCGGGCAAGACCTTCAGCATTGCCAACGTGATCGCGCAGATCAACCGCCCGACCCTGGTGCTGGCGCCGAACAAGACCCTGGCCGCGCAGTTGTACGGCGAGTTCAAGTCGTTCTTCCCGAACAACGCGGTGGAGTACTTCGTTTCCTATTACGACTACTACCAGCCCGAAGCCTACGTGCCGTCCTCCGATACTTTTATCGAGAAGGATGCGTCGATCAACGACCATATCGAACAGATGCGGCTGTCGGCGACCAAGGCGTTGCTGGAGCGCAAGGACGCCATCATTGTCACCACGGTGTCGTGCATCTATGGTCTGGGCAGCCCGGAAACCTATCTGAAGATGGTGTTGCACGTCGATCGCGGCGACAAACTCGACCAGCGCGAGCTGCTGCGCCGCCTGGCGAGTTTGCAGTACACCCGCAACGACATGGATTTCGCCCGCGCGACGTTCCGTGTGCGGGGCGATGTGATCGACATTTACCCGGCGGAGTCCGACCTGGAAGCGATTCGCATCGAACTGTTCGACGATGAAGTCGAGAGCCTGTCGGCGTTCGACCCGCTGACCGGCGAGGTGATCCGCAAACTGCCGCGTTTCACCTTCTACCCGAAAAGCCATTACGTGACGCCGCGCGAAACCTTGATGGGCGCCATCGAGGGGATCAAGGTGGAGTTGGCCGAGCGCCTGGATTACCTGCGGGCCAATAACAAGCTGGTGGAAGCCCAGCGCCTGGAACAGCGCACCCGGTTCGACCTGGAGATGATCCTGGAGCTGGGTTATTGCAACGGCATCGAAAACTACTCGCGCTACCTCTCGGGGCGCGAAGCCGGTGCGGCGCCGCCGACCTTGTATGACTACCTGCCCGACGATGCGCTGCTGGTGATCGACGAATCCCACGTCAGCGTGCCGCAGGTGGGCGCCATGTATAAGGGTGACCGTTCGCGTAAGGAAACATTGGTGGAATACGGCTTCCGCCTGCCTTCGGCCCTGGACAACCGGCCGATGCGCTTCGATGAATGGGAAAGCATCAGCCCGCAGACCATCTTTGTGTCGGCGACCCCAGGCAATTACGAGGCCGAGCATGCGGGACGTGTGATCGAGCAAGTGGTGCGACCCACCGGTCTGGTGGACCCGCAGGTGGAAATCCGCCCGGCGCTGACTCAAGTGGACGACCTGCTGTCGGAAATCAACAAGCGGGTGGCGGTAGAAGAGCGGGTGCTGGTCACCACGCTGACCAAGCGCATGGCCGAGGATTTGACCGATTACCTGGCCGATCACGGTGTGCGTGTGCGTTACCTGCACTCGGACATCGATACCGTGGAACGCGTGGAGATCATCCGCGACTTGCGCCTGGGGACCTTCGATGTGCTGGTGGGGATCAACCTGCTGCGTGAGGGTCTGGACATGCCGGAGGTGTCGCTGGTGGCGATTCTGGATGCGGACAAGGAGGGCTTCCTGCGCTCCGAGCGCTCGCTGATCCAGACCATTGGCCGTGCCGCGCGTAACCTCAACGGTCGGGCGATCCTCTACGCCGACCGCATCACCGGCTCCATGGAGCGGGCGATCGGCGAGACCGAACGTCGGCGCGACAAGCAGATTGCGTTCAACCTGGCCCATGGCATCACGCCCAAGGGCGTGTTCAAGGATGTGGCCGACATTATGGAAGGCGCCACCGTGCCGGGTTCACGCAGCAAGAAGCGCAAGGGCATGGCCAAGGCCGCGGAGGAAAGCGCCAAGTACGAAAACGAATTGCGCTCGCCGAGCGAGATCACCAAGCGCATCCGGCAGTTGGAAGAGAAGATGTACCAGTTGGCGCGGGACCTGGAGTTCGAGGCCGCGGCGCAGACCCGTGATGAGATTGGCAAGTTGCGCGAGCGATTGTTGGCTGTTTGATCTGCTGTGACTGGCCTGGCCTCATCGCAGGCAAGCCGGCTCCCACATTTTGACCGCGTTCACCGTTCGAGGTGGGAACTGCTTGCCTGCGTTAGGGGCGGCGCGGTCCATCAGAATCACCCAGGCTGGAGCCCAACCACCTGGGGCTGTTACCATTCGCCCCTTGTTTCAATTTTCAGATTCATCGCCCATTCGAGACCTGCCATGACCACCGTCCGCACGCGCATTGCGCCATCGCCTACTGGGGATCCCCACGTCGGTACTGCTTACATCGCCTTGTTCAACTATTGCTTTGCCAAGCAGCACGGCGGTGAATTCATCCTGCGGATCGAAGACACCGATCAATTGCGCTCCACCCGTGAGTCGGAGCAGCAGATTTTCGATGCCTTGCGTTGGTTGGGCATTACCTGGGCGGAAGGCCCGGACGTCGGTGGCCCGCACGGCCCGTATCGGCAGAGCGAGCGCAGCGATATCTACAAGCAATACACCCAGCAACTGGTCGACATGGGGCACGCGTTCCCATGCTTCTGTACCGCCGAAGAGCTGGACCAGATGCGTGCCGAGCAACAGGCCCGTGGCGAAACCCCGCGTTACGATGGCCGCGCGCTGCTGCTGTCCAAGGAAGAAGTCGCGCGCCGCCTGGCCGCCGGCGAACCCCATGTGATCCGCATGAAGGTGCCGAGCGAAGGCGTGTGCGTGGTGCCGGACATGCTGCGCGGTGACGTCGAGATCCCGTGGGACCGCATGGACATGCAAGTACTGATGAAGACCGACGGCTTGCCGACGTACTTCCTGGCCAACGTGGTCGACGACCACCTGATGGGCATCACCCACGTACTGCGTGGCGAAGAGTGGCTGCCGTCGGCGCCGAAGCTGATCAAGCTGTATGAGTACTTTGGTTGGGAGCAACCCAAGCTGTGCTATATGCCGCTGCTGCGTAATCCGGACAAGAGCAAGCTGTCCAAACGCAAGAACCCGACATCGGTAACCTTTTACGAGCGCATGGGTTTCATGCCCGAGGCGATGCTCAACTATCTCGGCCGCATGGGCTGGTCGATGCCGGACGAGCGCGAGAAGTTCTCGCTGCAGGAAATGGTCGACAACTTCGACCTGTCCCGCGTGTCCCTGGGCGGGCCGATCTTCGATATCGAGAAACTGTCGTGGCTCAACGGCCAGTGGCTGCGCGACCTGCCGGTGGACGAGTTCGCCAGCCGTGTGCAGCAGTGGGCGTTCAACCCCGCGTACATGATGAAGATCGCACCGCACGTGCAGGGCAGGGTGGAGACCTTCAGCCAGATCGCACCGCTGGCCGGGTTCTTTTTCGCCGGTGGCGTGAGCCCGGACGCCAAGTTGTTCGAGTCCAAGAAGCTCTCGGGTGACCAGGTACGCCAGTTGATGCAGTTGATCCTGTGGAAGCTCGAAAGCCTTCGCCAGTGGGAGAAGGATGCCATCACCGCGACGATCCAGGCGGTGGTCGAATCCCTCGAGTTGAAATTGCGCGATGCCATGCCGCTGATGTTTGCCGCGATCACCGGGCAGGCCAGTTCGGTGTCGGTGCTGGATGCGATGGAAATTCTCGGTCCGGACCTCACGCGCTTCCGTCTGCGCCAAGCCCTTGATTTGCTTGGCGGAGTTTCGAAGAAAGAAAACAAAGAGTGGGAAAAGCTGCTGGGCGCTATCGCTTAAGCAGGCGGTTGTAACGACGAAACCCCGGTTTTCCGGGGTTTCGCCGGTAAGTGATTGTTATCCCGGCAAAAAATTTTGAAAATTGTTGAAAATAAATTTGACACGTTTCCAAACCGCCATTAAGATTCGCCCCGTCCTCACCGATGAGGGGCTATAGCTCAGCTGGGAGAGCGCTTGCATGGCATGCAAGAGGTCAACGGTT